>CAZDGR010000260.1:0-6583 GCA_964504845.1 uncultured Rhizobium sp.
TCCGGCAAGAAGTTCAAGCAGTGCCACGGCCGCCTCTCCGCCTGACGGCGGAGAGAGCGATCACGCGATCGTCGAGTCGCGGTTGCGGTGGCGATTGACCGCGAGGTCCAGCCTCGACAGCAGCACGTTGGTCTGGTCGAAGGAGAGCCGGCGGCTCTGGCGCGCCAGCACGGTCGAGCGGAAGCACGTGCAGATATGCGCTATCGCGGTCGTGCAGTAACCCAACAGCCAGTAGATCTTGCTCGCGCTCAAGAGGAACTCGCGGAACGGCTTCGGGTTGGCGCGATCCAGGAACTCCGAATAGCAGCTTTCGTACTCGCGGAAGATCTGGCCGAGCTCGCGCACCATCTCCTTCATCCGCGTGATCACCGAGTGCTTGTACATCCGCTGCTGCTCGGCATAGGCGCGGTTCTGCTGGATGTCGACCGGGACCGACAGCTCCGATCCCATCCATGAGAAGACCAGGGCCAGGCGCTCGCGATAGCGCTGGAAGGCGTACTGGTAGTAGGTGACGCCCTTCCACGCGCCGAAGACGCTGGCGGCGTCGCCGGTCGAGATGCCGAAGGCCGAGACGAACAGGGATGCTTCCGGCAGCGACGGATCCCAGATCGCCTCGAGGAAACCCTTCGACTTGTTGATCAGGTCGAGGCGCGAGCGGACGCCGAGCGCGGTGCCGACGATCGGCAGGATCTTGTCCTGGATCAGCTCGCGGATCTCGCGTTCTTCCTTCGGATTGATCTCGAAGTAGCGCGGGCTCACCTTGATGCCGGCGAGCCCGAAGGATTCCTTCAAGAGGAAGGGGTCGAGCGACGGCAGTTCGTCGATCATGTTGAGGATGTCGACGTCGGTCGCGAACTGCTTGGTGTTCTCGACGTCGACGCCCATCAGCTCGCGCAGCAGGTTGGCGTAGTTCGCCTGGCGCAGATAGATCGCGTAGCCGCCGCGGACCGGGTCCTTGACGTCGTAGGGAACGAACAGCCCGGTCTCGATCGGCCGCGGCTGCTTCTTCGACTGCAGGGAGTCGAGATCCTGGGTGTCTTCCTTGGTCTCGCCGAAGCGGGGAAACTTGAACACGAAGGCGTTGTTCAGGCCCTCGGTCAGGAACATCCGCTCTTCGTCCAGGACCTTCCTCCGGATGGCAGGCAGGTTCAGCGAGACCCCGGTGCCCCCATTGAGGATCTGATCGAGCACTGGCGACAGCGGCACTCGATTGGAAGTCATTCAAATAAACCTAGAAAGCCTGCCATCCCCCCACAACCTAACCTCGGCACATTGAGAAGCCGCAGTCTCTTGGACCATTCCAGCCCCGTCAATCGTTCTGAGGCCGCATGCGGTCGAATATGGCCGATCCAGCGACGGCGGCTGCCATTCCCAGATAAAGCCCGAGCGCAGAAACGTTAACGAAGAGGAGGCCAGCCAGAAGCGGCCCGACTGCGGAGCCGATATCCCCCCAGGTCGCCAGGACGGAGAAGCTGCGCATGGCATCGTCGGGATGGCGCTGGGCGGCGACGGCGAGGATCAGGACCTGCAGCACCGCCCGCGACATCGCGACGAGCGCCATGCTGAGGAGAAGCAGCACCGGCCAGCGATCGGCCGAGACCGCTACCAGGGCGAGGGCGACCACCATGATCGCCTGCATGAGCGTCATCAGCCGCTGGGCGCCGAAGCGTTCGCCGAGGGCGCCGCCGACCGGCGACAAGATCACCTGGACCAGACCCTTGAGCGCGAGCACAAGGCCCGCCGACAGAACCGCGGACTCGACCGACACCAGGTCCTTGAGCAGCAGGGCGATGGTGATCGTGAAGATGCCGTCGACCGACAGCGTGATCACGAAGTACATGAGATCGAGCCGGCTCGGTCTCGGGAACAAGGCACGGGGCTGGCGCGCGGCGCGGCGTTCGACCGACGGCAGCATGGCCGCCAGCGGGATGGCGAGCAGGGTCAGGCATCCGAGAGCGACGAAGATGCCTTGCGGCCCGGTGAACGGCACCAGCGCCGCACCTCCGGCCATCGCCAGCGTCGGCCCTGACTGGCGGATGGCGCTGGCGAATCCGACGCTGCGGACGGGGGCCGTCTTGACCGAAGCGGCATAGACCAGCGAAGTCAGGTTGAGGGCGGCGAAAGCGAGGCCCCAGCCGAGGCGTCCGGCAAGAAGCTGAGCGAAGCCCGAGCCAAGTCCGTAGACGAAGGTGGTTGCCGCGGCCGCGGTGGCCGCAAGCAGGCTGAGCCTGCGTGCGCCGAGCCGCTCGCCGATCGCGACCACGGCGCCGTAACCGAAGATCCGGATGATGCGATTGGCGGAAAGCAGGATGCCGACGAGCGCCAGATCGACTCCGAAGTCCGCGGCATGCGCCGGCAGCACGACATAGAGCAACGCGTCGCCGGTCAGGGCGAGCGCGAGGACCGTCGCTGAGAGAATCGTCTCGCGCACCCGGTTCAGCTCGCCCTGCCGTCCTGCACCTGCTGAAGCACCTCGGTGATGCCTTCGATCGCGGCGGCCGCGATCTGGCGAGCGATCTCGCCCCAAGGCCCGTCGAGAAGGCCGGCGACGATGACGTTCTCCTGCTCGATCTGCCCGAGCTCGGTTCCCTCGCCGTTCAAGACCGACCAGACGATGCTGACACGCTGCCGGCCGGCGCCGGCGGGACGGGTATGGATGGCGCCGGAGACGACCAGGGCGTCGTCGGCGAGCTGGCGAAGCACCCGGTAGCCGGCACGGCTCAGGCTCCTCTCCAGCGCCGCCTTGAGCGACACGGCACCGTCGCCCGGCGCGCCGTCGACGGCCCAGACCACGAGCGCCGGGCCGGACCGGCTCACCGGCTGGCTCCCTTCGATCAGGTCGACGAGCTCGGGGGCCGCGAGCTCGGCGACCGCGCGCATCGCCTCCGGCGAGGCGCCCGCCCAGGCCTCGCGCGGGACCCGGAAGCTTGCCGGCGGACCGCCGACCGCACCGCCGTTGGCACGCAGCAGCAGCCAGCTGATCGCGAGTTCGTCGCGCGGGCCTTCGGCCTGAACGACCTGGGCCCGTCCAATAAGGCGAAGAGTGTTGCCGGAGACCGTGCGCGTTGTCGCCGGCACGTCGAGCCGGCGAAGCTCCGCTGCGATTGCTTCGGCAAGGGCAGCCGGATCCGATGCGCCCTCGATCGGCATGACCACCACGCCGGTGCGGTTGGTGAGCGTCAGAAGCTCGTTGCTTTCCTTGGCCTGATCCTCGAACGGCCGAGGCAGCGGCTGGCAGGCGGCCAGCATCAGGACCGTCAGCAGGGCGGGCAGGGTCCTAGAGAACACAGCTCACCAGGAGGCCGAGGAAAAGGAAGCCGACGAAGATGATGAGGTGCGGCACGGCTTGAACGGTTCGGGGGCGGAGAGGTGTTGTTTGGCCCGAAAGGCGCGCGAGGGCAAGCCCCGTGCCCTGCCGTTACCGCCCGGTGACAAAAGAGAAGTGCCGTCCCTGGACGCTGGCGTCATGGCCGGCTTGGTACTAGGGAAGAAAGATGCCGGGGACAGCCCATGGACGGAGAGAACCCATGTCGAAGATCGCGCCCTGCCTGTGGTTCAAGGACGAGGCGGAAGAGGCCGTGAGTTTCTATGTTTCGCTGCTGCCCAATTCGCGGATCGACTACATCCAGAGGAACGTAGAAGACAGTATCGGCGGCAAGGAAGGCACCGTTCTGGTGATCGAGTTCACCCTTGCCGGCCAGCGCTTCCAGGCGCTGAATGGCGGCGTCAAGTTCGAGCACAGCTATGCCGTCTCGTTCAGCATCGACTGCGCCGATCAGGCCGAGGTCGATCGGCTGTGGGACAGGCTGCTGGAGGACGGCGGCAAGGAAGAGCAATGCGGCTGGCTCAAGGACAGATACGGCATGTCCTGGCAGATCGTACCGAGCGTGCTGCCCAAGATGATTGCCGATCCGGACAAGGAGAAGGCGCGGCGGGTCTTCCGTGCCATGCTGAAGATGGTCAAGATCGACGTCGCGGCGCTCAGGCGCGCCTATGATGGCCGCGACGAGGGATCTAGGTCCGCCGCCGAGTGAGCGCCAGCGTCGCCACGTTGACGGCCGTCGCGGTCGCCGTGGCGAGGGCATAGGTCTCGACGAGGCCGAGGCGCTCGAGCCCGAGCGCGGCGGCCAGGAAGAAGCTCGAGAAGGAAAAGCTGCCGAGGATGACGCCGCGGAGAAGCTCGGCCGCGGCGCTGCCGCCGTCGTGGCGATGGGTGAAGACCGCGAGCACCGAGGCGAAGATCGGGATCGGCGAGATCAGCCCCGAGAGCTCAGGCCCCAGCAGGTCGGCGAACTCGGTGAGGCCGACGACGAGACCGACCGCGACCGCCATGCGCGCGGGAATGTCCCACCAGGGCGGATCTCCCGACGGCGCGGCAAGCGGCACGCGCGGGATCGCGGCGAGCGAGAGGATCGTGGTCGCGAGCAGCAGGACGAGGGTCGCCGGCAGCGACGGATCGAGCGCCAGCAAGAGCGCCGTCGTCGCGAGCATCGCCACCAGGGCGCCCGCCAGCGACACGGCGACCCCTTGCCTCGGCGCCAGCGTCGCGTAGGCGAGGCAGAAGGCGACCATCGCGATCACGCCGACCAGCGTCGCCTCTGCCGCGGTCGCGGCAAAGCCCGGGCTCTGCTCGACGGCGAGGAAGATCGACACGGGCCCTGAAGTCAGCGGAAATCCGGCGATCCACCCGGCGACCAGCACGCCCCAGCGGCGGGCGGCCAGGCTCGCGATCAGGATCAGCGCCGGCGAGAGAGCGAGCTTGAGGAGGAGCATGCGCGACGGAGACCATAGTCGCCGTCGCGGGCCGCGTCAGCCGCTCTTGCCGGACGCCTCCCAGAGTGCGTCGCGGACCGGGGTGCCGGCCTCACAGCAGGCCCTGGCTCTTGAAGCTGGTGTGTCCGGAGCGGCCGATGATCAGGTGGTCGTGCACCTGGACTCCGAGCGCCTGCGCGGCCTTCTGCACGTCCTTGGTGATCTCGATGTCGGCGCGGCTCGGCGTCGGATCGCCCGACGGATGGTTATGGACCAGGATCAGGGCGCTGGCACCGAGCTCGAGTGCGCGCTTCATGATCTCGCGCGGATAGACCGGCGTGTGGTCGACGGTGCCGGTCTGCTGCACCTCGTCCTTGATGAGCCGGTTCTTCCGGTCGAGGAACAGCACGCGGAACTGCTCGGTCTGCGCGCGTCCCATGCTGGTGCGGCAATAGTCGAGCAGCCGGTTCCAGGAACCGATCAGCGGCTTGTCGGAGATCTCCTCGCGCGCGAGCCGGATCGCGGCGGCCTCGATCACCTTGAGCGCGGCGACGGCGCCCTCGCCCATGCCCTTGACGTTTTCCAGCGCCGACTGGTCGGCGGCGATGACGCCGGCGAAGCTGCCGAAATGGTCGATCAGGGCCTTCGCCAGCGGCTTCACGTCGCGGCGCGGAATCGCCAGGGTCAGCACGAGCTCCAGCAGCTCGTAGTCCTGCATCTGCTCGCCGCCGATGCTGAGCAGGCGATCGCGCAGCCGCTGACGGTGGCCGAGATAGTGAGGTGCTGCCTCTGCTGCAGCCGGATCAGCCGGCTCGGTCATAGGGCGGCTGGTGCAGGCCCTTGGGCGACGTCGTGAAGATCTCGACGCCGTCCTTGGTCACGCCGACCGAATGCTCGAACTGGGCCGAGAGGCTCTTGTCGCGGGTGACCGCGGTCCAGCCGTCGGCCAGCACCTTCACCTCGTAGCGGCCGGCGTTGATCATCGGCTCGACGGTGAAGAACATGCCTTCCTTGAGCACCAGGCCGTCGCCGGCGCGACCGTAGTGCAGCACGCTCGGCGGCTCGTGGAAGATGCGCCCGAGCCCGTGACCGCAGAAGTCGCGCACCACGGAGAAGCGGTTGGCTTCGGCATAGGCCTGGATCGCGTGCCCGATGTCGCCGAGCGTGGCACCCGGCTTCACGGCCGAGATGCCGCGCATCATCGCCTCGTAGGTGACATCGATCAGCTTCTTTGCCTTCACGCCGACCTGGCCCACGCCGAACATGCGCGAGGTGTCGCCGTGCCAGCCGTCCAGGATCACGGTCACGTCGATGTTGAGCGCGTCGCCGTCGATCAGGGTCTTCTTGTCGTCCGGAATGCCGTGGCAGACGACATGGTTGACCGAGGTGCAGATCGACTTGGGGAAGCCCTTGTACCCGAGCGGGGCCGGGGTCGCGCCGTGGTCGAGGATGAAGCCGTGGCAGAGACGGTCGAGCTCGCCGGTCGAGACCCCGGGGCGGACATGGGGGGCGATGAAGTCGAGCGTCTCCGCCGCAAGCCGGCCGGCGCGCCGCATGCCGTCAAAGTCCTCGGGCCCGTGGATGCGGGCGGTTTCCTCGTCCCGCCGCCGGGGGTGGTCGATTTGTTGCTGGTACATCAGTGCTTTCCGTCGAGCGCCAGCGGCAGCGGGGCCGCCAGGCGAATTCCGTCCGTGGTTACGGCGCAAGTATAGCACAGCGCCTCGACCCCGGCCGCCCTGGCCAGGGTCGTCGCCTGGACGTAGGCAGGATCGATGTCCCGGGCAAGGGCGAAACGGTCGCAATCGCCGCGCTGGACCACATAGACCATGAC
>CAZDGR010000261.1:0-6578 GCA_964504845.1 uncultured Rhizobium sp.
TGCGCGACAATCCGATCAAGGCCCGCATCGCCAAGGGCGGCTTCGCCTACGGCACGATGGTCTTCGAGTTCTTCACGCCGAGCCTGGCGCAGATCTGCAAGAGCGCCGGCGCCGAGTTCATCATCTACGACATGGAGCACAGCGCGGTCTCGATCGAGACCATCCGCGAGCAGATCTCCTACTGCCGCGGCATCGGGTTGATCCCGATGGTGCGCGTGCCGGCGACCCAGTACGACTACATCTCGCGTGTGCTGGATGCCGGCGCCATGGGCATCATGGTGCCGATGGTCGAGACCAAGGAGCAGGCCGAGTTCATCGTTGCCTCGACCCGATATCCCCCTGTCGGCCGCCGCGGCGCCGCCTTCGGTTTCGCCCATGACGACTTCGAGGGAGGCTCGGTCGTCGACAAGATCAAGGCAGCGCACGAGCGTACGCTGGTCATGTGCCTGATCGAGACCGCGAAGGGCGTCGAGAACGCCGATGCCATCGCGTCCGTACCGGGCGTCGACGTCTGCTGGCTCGGCCATTTCGACCTGTCGAACTTCATGGGCATCCCGGCGGCGTTCAAGGACAAGCGCTTCCTCGCCGCCGTCGACAGGATCCTCGCTGCCTGCGCCAGGCACAAGAAGACGCCGGGCTTCATGGCCGGCGACCAGGTCTGGGCCGAAGACTACATGGGCAAGGGCTTCCGCCTGATGGCGGCCAGCGTCGATGCCCACCTGCTCCAGTCGGCGCTCAGGAAGGAGATCGACGGGATGAAGCAGATCGCGTCAGCCAAGGGCGCAAGGCGGCCAAGAAAGTGATGCCGCATCCCGCGAAAAGCACGATCCAGCCGGGGCGCTCGCCGATCAGCACCCAGTTTGCTTCGAGCACGCGCCGCCACGGGATGCCGGTGAAGAGGCCGTAGCCTCCGGCTTCGCCGGCAGCCGTGAGGAGCGCGATCGCGAGCGTCAGCGATGCCAGCTTCCAGACTGCCGGCATCGATCCCCTGGCCAGCAGCCGGTAGCACATGAGCCAGGCGAAAATCCCGGCATAGACCGTGGCCTCGGCGACGTTCAGCTTGGTCTGCATGACGTGATGCGCGAGCGCCAGCGCGCCGGCGGGATAGACCGCCCAATGAAGCCGCTGCCAGCGCTTGCCGCCGAGCCGGCGGACCATCGCGTCGGTCGAGGTCAGCGCCAGTGCCAGGAGGATCACGAAGGTGGAGAAGCCGATCGTGAGATAAAGCCGGAGCACGATCTCCTGGACGATGAATCCTGGGCGATAGCCGCTGTCGACTATGAAGAAGAAGAAATGGATCAGCGCATAGACGAAGGATGCGACGCCGATCATGCGGCGCACAGTGACCAGCTCGGACCGCCGGAGAATCTGGCGGACCGGCGTGATCGCGAGCGAGATCAGAAGGAGCCGGATCGCCCAGAGACCGGTGGCGTGAATGATCTCGTTGAGATAGCGCGGCCCGAGCGCGCCCTGCTGGTAGTCCCAGGCGATGGAGAGGCCCGGCACGAAGAGGGCCGCGAACGCCGCCGCCTTCAGCGGCGCGAAACGGCCGCCGCGATCCCGCCACGGCACGCGCCATCCGGTACTGCCGGCAGAAGGAACGACCGAAGGTTTGGGCGCGTCTATGATGGGCTCCGCGGGCGCCAGTGCCTGTACGTCGGGACGCCCTATACCATGAATCTGCTACCCTCTCCGGCGAGAGGACCATCACGGGGACGCGAGTGGCGAACCACCGGCTGATCGTGGCGATCGCCGGCGACTCGGGCGCGGTCTACGGCGTCCGGGCGCTGGAAGCCTTGAAGCGGATGGGAAGGGTGGAGATCCACCTGATCGTCAGCCGATCGGCGACGAAGGCGCTTTCCGCCGAGACCGGGCTCACGCCGGCGAAGCTTGCCCGGCTCGCCGATGTCGTTCACGACGCGGCCGGCCGCGGACCGCCGCTCTTCGCCGCAGGCTTCGAGACCAGAGGCCTGCTGGTCGCACCCTGCTCGGCCGAGACGCTGCGCATGATCGCCGACGAGGACAACACCAGCCCCGTCGCCAAGGCCGCCGAGTTCTGCCTCAAGGAGCAGCGCCGGGTGGCGCTGCTGGTGCCGGCGACCCCGCTGGACCTCGCGACGATCCAGCTGATGGCGAAGGCGACGCGACTCGGCGCGGTGGTCGTGCCGCCGGTGCCGGCCTTCTACCACCGGCCGAAGACGCTCGGCGACATCGTCGACCAGACCGTCGGCCGCGCGCTCGACCTCTTCGGCATCGAGGCCGGCCTGGTCCGCCGCTGGACGGAAGGCGACCGCCCGGCGCCATGAGCTCGCTCGTCGTCATCCGGGATGCCAGGCTCAAGAACCTGCTCGACTACTGGGAGACGAAGCGGCGCGGCCGGCCCGTGCCGCTGGCCGGCGAGCTGTCGCCGGTCGATCTCGGATTCATCCTGGCGAACATCCTCTGGGTCGAGGTCGAGCACGAGCCCCGGCGCTATCGCTATCGGCGGGTCGGCACCGAGCTCGAGCGCATCTACGGCTCCTCGGTCGAGGGCATGTACATCGACCAGATGCCGGGCTTCCTCTACCGGCGGATCGCGCGCCGCGCCTATGCCGAAGTGGTCGAGGGCCGAGAGCCGGTCTGTCGCATCCTCAGCTTCTCGATGGTGACGTGGTTCGCCAAGTACGAGCGCCTGCTGCTGCCTGTTTCGGAGACCGGCAGCCGCGTCGACGTCGTCCTCGGCGCGATTGTCCCGGAGTTCGGCCCGAAGACATCCTGATGGCACATCCCAGCGAGGAGACGGTCGCGAGCCAGATTCGGGAGTGCTGCGCCGCGGCCGACGCAGCGGCTGCGAGGGCGCTTCGCAGGCCTTGGCGAACCGGCACCGAGGACCATATAGATCCGGCCATGGCAAGCGGCCTTGTCCTCCTGATCGAGGACGATCCCTACCAACAGAAGCTCTATACGCGGGCGCTCGAGAGCGCCGGCTATACGGTCGCATCCGGCGACAAGGGCGAGATGGCGCCGCGGCTCTGCGACCTCAACGGCCCGCGCCTGGTGGTTCTCGACATCAACCTCCCGGGCATCAGCGGCGTCGAGACCTGCAAGCGCATCCGCCAGCAGTTCTCGATGAGCGTGCCGATCCTGTTCGTCACGAGCACCGACAAGCTCGACGTGATGCGCGAGTGCATCGAAGCCGGCGGCGACGACTTCATGGTCAAGGGATCCAGCATCCAGGCCTATCTCGAGCGGGTCGGCTACTGGATGAACCGCCGCTGCCTGACGAAGGAGGAACGCACGTCGGTCCTGAAGAAGGTCGGCTCGCGCCTTCCGACGGGCGACGCGAAGGGCCCCGAGGGTCAGGGTTCCCACAAGCTCGACCGGCAGGCGGTGGCCGGCATGGTCGCCTTCGTCGACGAGGCTCGCGCCGGCGCGCCGCCGGAGCTGGGCAAGCAGGCGAGCGAGAAGTTCGTGCTCCTGGGCTATGCCGCCGGCGTGGTCAACGCGCTCGCCAACTCCAACCTCGACGTAAAGCTGGCCTTTGCTTCGTATCTCCGCGCGCTGCTCGAGGAGACCAAGCTTCTGGCGCCGAAGGAGATCGAGGTCTCGGTCGGCAAGTGGCACACGATGTATCGGATCGCGGCCTTCGCCGAGGCCTGCCGCAGGGGCGAGGAAGACTTCGGCCGCCGCTTGCAGGGCACGCCCGATTCCAGGCCGACGCCGCTCTCAGCCCTGCTCTCGCCGACGTGATCCAAGGCGCCATCTTCCTGAAAACAAGGCGCCCCGGTCGACGGATCGACCGGGGCGAGAGGAGGATAGATCAATGCGCGCCACCGAGACTGCCACGATAAGTTTTCATTTACCATACCTTTTTTACTGACCGTTTATATTATGCCCCGCTCCTTCCGGGTCAGCGGGACGGCCAGCAGCATCGCGACCCCGAAGGCAACGGCGACCGTCAGGAAGCCGTCCTGGAAGGCCATCCAGTTGGCCTTCGCCAGGATGACCCGGCCGAGATAGTCGAGATGGGCTGCCGCCGTCTCGATGCCGGCGAGCCCGCCCTTGGCAAGCAACGCGTCGAGCCGACCGAACAGCGCCTGGGTCGTCTGGTTGTCCCAGGTCTGGGTCTGGGTCAGCTGGCTCGCATGGCTCGCGGTCCGCTGCTCGACGATCACCGCCAGCAGGTTCACGCCGACGGCGGCGCCGACCATGCGGGTGAAGTTCAGCGTGCCGGCACCGTAGGGAACGAGGTCCGGCCGCAGCGACTGAAGCGAGCCGATCGAGAGCGACGGGAAGACGAAGCCGAGGCCGATGCGCCCCAAGGTCAGCCAGAGCGCCAGCGTCCAGAAGTCGGTGTCGAAGTCCGCCTTGGCGAATTCGAAGGTGCTGATTGCGAAGGCCAGGAGGCCGAACAGGATCGGCCAGCCGGGGCGCACCAGCGTCACCAGCCGGCCGGCGATCGGGAAGATCACGAGCTGGGCGAGCCCCGCCGGCAGCAGCATCAGGCCGGCCTTGACCGCGGTGAAGCCGCAGACGGTCTGCGCGAAGATCGGCAGCAGATAGGTGGAGCCGAAGAATCCGGCGCCGAACACCAGCGACACGATCGCCGAGGCGGCATAGGTGCGGCTGGTGAAGAGCTCGAGGTTTACCAGCGGCGTCCGCGAATGGAGCTCGCGCGTGACGAAGGCGAGTGCCGCGGCGCCGGCGACCAGCAGCGACCCGGTGACGTAGACCGACTCCCACCCGAGCCGCTGGCCGTTCGAGAGCCCGTTCAGGAGCCCGCCGACCGTTACCACCATCAGCAGCAGGCTCAGCCAGTTGAGTTTCGTGCGGGCGGCGTTCGGATCGCGGACCGGCACGAAGTGGAGCGCGAGCGCGGTCGCGATCAATGGCAGCGGCAACGTCGCGGTGAAGACGTAGCGCCAGCCGAGATTGTCGACGATGAAGCCGCCGATCGTCGGTCCCAGCGCCGGCCCGATGACCACGCCCATGCCGAACAGGCCCATCGCGACGCCGCGCTCGTGCGGCCTGAAGGTCATGAAGGTGACGCTCATCGCCATCGGCTGCAGCAGGCCCGCGCAGGCGCCCTGGATCACGCGGGCGACGACGACGATCTCGTAGGTCGGCGCCACCTCGCCCAGCACCGAGGCGGCAGCGAACACCAGCATCGCCGCAATGAAGCTGCTGCGCGCCCCGAAGTTGTTGAGGAACCACGCGTTCAGCAACATCGAGACGGTCATCGCCGAGAGAAAGCCCGACGACATCCAGTGCGCGCGGTCCTGGCCGATGCCGAAGGCGCCCATGACGTCGGGGATCGCGATGTTCGCCATCGTCGACGACATGACGGTGCCGAGCAGGCCCATCATCACCGTGAACATCGTGATCCAGCGGAAGAGACCGGCCGGCGCCGCGGTTGGCGTCGCGGGTTGGACGGCAGCGGTCATCTCAGGTCGACGTAGACCTCGACCATCATGCCAGGCCGAAGCCGCCCGTCGCGCTGCTGGATCGCGATCCTGACCGGCAGGCGCTGCGTCACCTTGGTGAAGTTGCCGGTCGGGTTCGGCGTCGGCAGAAGCGCGAACTCGCTGGTCGCGGCATGGCCGATGCGTTCGATCGTTCCCTCGAAGGTCTCGTCCGGATAGGCGTCGATGGTGATGTGGACGTGCTGGCCGACGGTGAGCCGGCGGATGTCGGTCTCGCGAAAGCGCGCCTCGATCCAGATCTTCGTCGGGTCATGGAGGAGGAGGAGGCGCTGGCCGGCCGAGGCGTATTCGCCGGCGGCGATGAAGGTGCGGCTGATCACGCCGTCGACCGGGCTCACCACCTGGCGAAGCTCGATGTCCGCGACGGGATCGAGTTTCGATACGCCCGCGGGTTGTCGCGGAGTCGATGGGCCGAGCATGAGCTGCATGTCGACGCAAGACGCTTGAAGACTGGTGTGAACGTTGTCGCGCTGCTGCTGCCGCGTCAGGCATCGAACGACGTGGACGAATCATTCGACTTCGAGCTGGTGGCCGACCGTGCTCCGCCCACGATGAAGGAACTCGTCGAACGGCCCGCCGATCCCGAGGACGATGCGGCGGCGGCGAGCTTCATTTTGCGGGAGTCGGGCGTTCGCGAGGGGCTGGGCTGGTTGGTCGGCGGTCGCGATGTCGGATTGGTGGATGAGCTGCTCAAACGCTCACGCCTGCATTTGGTTGTGACGAACACCGATGCCGATTCGATCGCGGAATTGCGCCGACAGGGTGACCCGTCAGATCTGCTCGGTGATCGATTTTCCGCGCACATCGGATTTCCCGAATCGTTCCGAATGCCGCCGTATTTGATGAGCCTCGTGATCGTGGACGAATGGACTACGTCGAGTGACTCGGCGGAGTGGCGGCGCGGGTTGAAGAACTTGTTCGAGTCCTTGCGGCCCTACGGTGGAACCGCGTGGATTCGCGCGGACGACGAATACTCGGGACGCGTCGAGCGGGCGGTCGCGGAGCTGCAACTCAAGAACGCGACTGTCTCGCGCGGTGCTGGATTTGTGTTGTTGAAACGTGTTGGAGCGCCGCCCGACTCCGGGATTTGGACGCATCAAAACGGGGATTCGGGAA
>CAZDGR010000262.1:0-6570 GCA_964504845.1 uncultured Rhizobium sp.
ACCATCGCACGCCGATGGCCGAGACGCGCTACAGCAGACGGGGCGGCGCGAAGCGCTGATCGCGCGGCGGTCGTTCCCGGCCTTCGCGGCGGGGAGAGCCGGGGCCCTGGCGCGATCCGTTCGAGCTGTGCTCTGATTGGGCGTCAGGCGCGCTCCTCCGCCGCCGGGTGGCGTGCCGCCTGATCCGGAGGGAGAGGCGGTGAACTCGGACATCGGCACCATGGCGAGCGTCGCGCGGACCACGGAGGCCGGGCGCGCAGGCGGTACCGGCATCGTTGCCGTGCGCGACGATCTCGTCGTGCTGGCGGACCTGCCGACTGACTCGCCGGCTTTCGGTTTCGATCGCATCGCCAAGGCGACCTCCACCATGGTCGAGGCCGGGCCGATCGCGGCGGGCCTGTATGGTCCCTCGGGCTCGGGCCGGACGACGCTGCTCCAGGCGATCTGGAATGCATTGCCGGCCGATCGTTTTGCCCGCGTCTCTATCGACCCGTGCGCGATCGCTGCGACCGACAGCCTCTACGTATATCTCCTCGACCGCGCGATGGCGCGACTGACCGCGCGCTTCCTCGGCATCCGCTCGCGCGTCGCGGTGAGGATCCTGCTCTGGATCTCCGACCACCCCTGGCTCTACGGGTTGGCGGCGCTACTGGCCCTGACCGCCCTCGCCCTCGTCGTCGATCCGAGCCTGAGCTGGCAGATGGTCGACGACGTCTACCATGCCTGGCGGACGGCGAAGACCGGCGAGGAGCTGCGCGCCGTCCGCTACATCATGGAGTGGTATCCGGTAGGGCTGATGCTGCAGGCGGCGCCATGGATCGCGGCCGGATTGCCGCTGATGGTCAGGCTGGCGCCATTGGCCCTCAGGCTCGCCAGCTCCCGGTTCGCGGTCGGGAAGGCATCGACCTCGGACCCGCAGGCGCTCTGCCGCGATCTCGCGGCGATGGCGGCGTCGGTGCGCCGAACGCTCGTCTTCTTCATCGACGACCTGGATCGCTGCGCGGTGCCGCGCATCGCCGAGCTCGTCGATGCGGCCCGTCGCCTGTCTGCGGCCGGCTGCGTCGTCGTCATCGCCTGCGACGACCGCTACATCGAGGCGGCGCTCGCCTCGTTCCGTCGAGTCCCCGCCGAGGGCGTCGGCGGCGAGCTTCTGGCGGAGGCCATCCGGCTGCCTGTCCGCATTCCCGCGCCCGACCGCGCGTCGGCCTGCGCGCTCCTATTCGGCGAACGGTCGGCGACGGAGGGCGCCGGAGCGCCGCCGGCGAGCGCGATCGCCGAGGAGATCGTCGGCCCCTTCATCGAGCCGCTGCGGCTCACGCCCCGTTTCCTCAGGACCTTCGTACATGCGCTCAAGCTGCAGCTCGCCGTCGATGGAGCCGCCGGCGAGGCGGATGTTCGGCGACTCGCCGCGGCGGTCCTTGCCGAGATGCTGGAGCCAGGGTGGCTCGAGGCCCGCGCCGACGGCCGCGAACCGGCGAAAGGCTCGATGCTCGCACGTCACCCGGAACTCGACGAAGGCATTCGGCGCGCGGCCGGGGGTGACGAGGCGGCGCTGCGCCAGCTCCGCCGGCGGCTCGGATGCCGCCCCCGCGCCGCGGGCGTGCCGGCTTGCCCAACCCCTTCCGATCGTTGCTAGAGGTCTCCTGCCGCGCGAGCGGACGAAGCCCTGGACAAGGGCCTCTTTCCCGACAAGGCCGGGAGGCAAAGACCCGGTGGCCAACGCGGAAATGTACATTCATCTATAATTTTGTTGAAATTTGAGGCAGCCTCCGGCGGCGGTGCCGTCGGCCATTCGGCGCGAACCGGTGTCCGCGCGAGGAGGATCGAATGAAGATGTCATTTTCACGCTTTCTGCCGCTCATTGCGGTTCTCGCAGCGCTGCTCGGCATCGGCGGCGAGAGCTTTGCCCAGACCCGGGTCGCCGAGGTTGTGGCGATCAAGGGAGCAGCATTCATCACCAGCGGCGGCAGGACCCAGTCGGCCGCGCTCGGCAGCGCCGTTCTCCAAGGCGACCAGATTCACGCGCCGACAGCCAGCGGAGTCAAGCTTCGCTTCACCGACGGCGCGACCATGTCGCTCGGCGAGAACTCGCTCATCACCGTCCACACCTACACGCAGCAGGGGAACAACCGGACCGCGATCTTCGAGATGCTGAATGGCATCTTCCGCGCCGTCGTCTCGCCGCTCACCGGCGATTCGGTCTTTGCGGTGCGCACGCCGACGGCGGTCGCCGCGGTGCGTTCGACCGACTGGATGCTGGCGACGCGGGCCGACCTGACCGAGGTCTTCGTCGGCGAGGGCGCGGTGGCCGTGCGCAACCTCAATCCGGCGGTTCGTACCGAGGTGGTGCTGACGCCGGGCGACGGTACCGACGTCCGCGTCGACGCGGCGCCGATCGGCCCGGTCAAATGGGGTCCGCCCCGGATCCGCAGCTTCACGGAGCGCACCACCGTCGAGTAAGCGTGAGCCGGCGGACGGCTCCGGATGGCCGACGCCAGACCTAGGCGGGCATGGCTTGCTGCCGCGGCCGCACTGGCCGCGGTGCTGGTCACCTACCTCGTCAGCGACGCGGTGGTGTTGCTGAGGAACCTCGAGGCGGAAGCGCTCGACCATCGCTTCCGGCTGCGGGGACCGATCAAGCCGGGCGACGAGACCGCAATCGTCCTGCTGGACGACCGCACGCTCCTCGAGCTTGGCCGCCTGCCGATCGACCGCGAGTGGTACGCGCGCGCCATCGACCGGCTCGCCGCCGATGGGGCGCGCGTGGTCGCGCTCGACGTGCTGATGGTCGAGCCCGGGCCCGAGGAGTCCGATCGAGCGGTGGCCCGGGCGCTCGCGCGTGCCGGGGATACCGCCACGGTGATTCCCTTCGCCCTGGTCCGCGACCGCAACGAGGGGGTCGCCGGGCCGATGCCGGGCCATATGGTCCGGCATGCGTTCCGTCGGGTCTTTTCCGTCGACACGACGGAGGTCTCCCTCCCGATCGACGGATATCTCGCGACCGTTCCCGAGATCGCGGCCGCGGCATCGCATTCCGGTCACGTCACCGTCCTGCACGACACGGACGGCGGGGTCCGGCACGAGCTGGCGGCGCTCTCCTACGGCTCGTCGATGTTCCCGTCCCTCCCGATCTCGACCGTGGCCGCGTATCTGGGCGTCTCGTGGAGCGAGCTGGCGATCTTCTCGGGCCGCGAGCTTCGGATAGGCAACTTGGTTCTTCCTCTCGATCGGGCGAACCGGATGCTGGTCAACTTCCTCGGCCCGCCCGGCATCGTGACGACCTACTCCTTCGTCGACGTGATCCACGGACGCACGCCGCCGGGAGCTTTCAAGGACAAGATCGTGCTGATCGGCGGCTCGGCGATCGGCATCCGGGACTTCCACCGCTCCCCCTTCGGCGAGCGCCTGACCGGCGTCGAGCGCTACGCCACCATCATCGACAACATCCTGAGCCGGCGCCATGTCGTCCGCCCGGCATGGGCGGCGATGGTCGATATCGCGGTCATCCTCGTCGTCGGCGGGCTGGCCGCGCTCGCCGCCGGACGCCTTCGTCCGAGCCGAGCTGCGATCGCGATCCTGGCGCTGCTGGTCTCGACCGCCGTCGGCAACTACCTCGCTTTCGAGATTTGGGGTGTCTGGCTCAACCTGCTGCATCCGTTGCTGGCGATCGTGGTCGAGGCGGCGGTGGTCGGGACCGCCTGCTATGTGGTGGTCGAGCGGGCACGACGAGCGGCCGACCTGGCGCTCGCCGCACAGCAGGAGCGCTATCGGCTCGCGGCCGCGGGCAGCCGCGACGGAATTTGGGACTGGAACCTGGTCGACGACTCCTTCTATGCCTCGCCCAGGATGCTGGAGCTGATGGACCCGGCTCCGGGCGAGGAGATGACCGAGGCGGGCGACTTTCTCAACCTTATTTACACGGACGACCGCTTGAGGCTCGAGCATGCGATAGCACGGCACCTTGCCGGAGAGGTCGCCCAGATCCATGAGGAGTTCCGGCTCGTCGAGCATCCGGAGTCCTGGAGGCTGATCCGCGGCGTCGCCTTCGACGGGCGGCGTCGGCTTGCGGGCTCGCTCACGGACCTTTCCGAGCGGCGCTGGCAGACCGTCCGGCTCGAGCTGCTCGCCCGAGACCTTGCCAAGGCCAAGGCCGAAGCCGAGCGCGCCAATCACGTCAAGTCGATCTTCCTTACCCGCATGAGCCACGAGCTCAGGACTCCGCTCAATGCCATGCTCGGCTTCACCGAGCTGATGGTCGGCGAGGCGTTCGGGCCGATCAAGCCCGACCGCTACGCGCGCTACGCCGGCGACATCCACGCCAGCGCCAAGCACCTGCTCGCGCTCGTCACCGACATCCTCGATCTGTCGAAGATCGATGCCGGCGGCTTCCAGCTGGCCGAGCAGGTCATCAGCCTGCGGGAGGCGTCCCAGGAGGTCGTCGGCCTTCTGTCTCAGCAAACCGAAGCCAAGGATCTCAAGCTCACCGTCTTCGCGCGCGAGCGCGTGCAGGTTGCGGCGGACGCGCGCGCCGTCCGCCAGATACTCCTCAATCTGGTCGCGAACGCGATCAAGTTCACGCCCGCGGGCGGCTCGATCGAGATCGAGATCGGCGTCGACGACCTCAAGCGCCCGCGGCTGTCGGTGCGCGACACCGGCGCCGGCATCGCCGTTGCCGATCTGCCCAAGGTCACCAAGGCCTACTCGCAGATCCGTCGCGAGGGCGACGCGGCACAGTCCGGAACGGGGCTCGGCCTCGCCATCGTGTCGGCCTTGGTCGACCTTCACGGCGGCACCTTCGCCATCGACAGCACGCCGGGCGAGGGCACCGTTGCGACCGTGCTGTTTCCGGCCTCACGCATGATCCGCTCGGCGTCCTAGCAATCGCGTGAGCGCGACCGGATCGCGCTTGCGGGCGTCCAGTCCCGCCGCCACAATCGCGGCTCCCAAGGGGGCGTCCGATCAAAGAAATCCGAGGAGGATCGAAGTCATGGACGACATCAAGAGCCTTTATCCCAAGACCCACGTGTCGCGCCGCGGCTTCGTTGCCGCCACCACGGTCGGCGCCGGCTTCGCGCTCGCGGCCCAGCCGATCCAGGCGCAGACCGTCATCACCACCGACGCCAACGGCCTGATGGCCGGCGACGCCTCGATCCCGACGCCGAACGGCGCCATCTACGGCTACTACGCGATGCCGGGCACCGGCGGGCCGTTCCCGATCGTCGTCGTGATCCAGGAGATCTTCGGCGTCCACGAGCACATCAAGGACGTCTGCCGCCGCTTCGCGAAGGCGGGCTATCTTGCGGTCGCGCCCGATCTGCACGGCCGCCAGGGCGACACCACCAAGGCGCCGGACATCCAGGCGATCCTCGCCATCGTCTCGAAGGTGCCGGACGCGCAGGTCTATACCGACATCGACTCGACCGCCGCCTGGGCCGGCGCCACCGGCAAGGGCGATCTCGCCCGTCTCGGCGTCACCGGCTTCTGCTGGGGCGGCCGCATGACCTGGATGTACACCGCGCATAACCCGCGCGTGCGTGGCGCCGTCGCCTGGTACGGACCGCTGGTGCGCCCGGCGACAGAGCTTCAGCCGAAGAACCCGATCGACATCGTCGAGCAGCTGAAGATCCCGGTGCTCGGCCTCTACGGCGGCGCCGACGGCGGCATCCCGAACGACACGGTCGACAGGATGCGCGCCGCGCTCCGGCAGGCGGGCAACCCGTCGAACATCATCCTCTATCCGGACACGCCGCACGGCTTCCACGCCGACTTCCGTCCGACCTACCGCGCCGACAAGGCGAAGGACGGCTGGGAGAAGGCGCTCGCCTACTTCAAGGATCGCGGCGTGGCGTAACGCCGGGGAGACCCTCCAGTCTCCAAGGAAACGGCGCCTTCGGGCGCCGTTTCTGCTTTCAGGGCGAATCGGCGCCCCTGCCTTCGCCGCGAGACTTATCTCGGGCTTCGGAAGCCCTTGGAAGAAAGACGTTTCCTGCCGGCCTACCGCCGGGGCATGGCGCCCGCTACTCTCCGCGCCCCTTATGTGTTTTCAAGGACGGGCTGATGCCCCTTTCGCCTGAGCAGGCGCGCGAGATCGAGGCGCTCCGTACCCTGACCCAGCCGACGCTGCGCCCGACCGTGCCGGCGCTCGAGGAAATCCTCTACAAGCCGATCGAGGTGCTCGACCACGGCCTGCTCCGCGTCATCGACTACATGGGCGACGACGCGGCGGTGGTGCAGGCGGCGCGCGTCTCCTACGGCCGCGGCACCAAGAAGGTCAGCGAGGATCGCGGGCTCATCCAGTACCTGATGCGGCACCGACACTCGACGCCGTTCGAGATGTGCGAGATCAAGCTGCACGTGAAGCTGCCGATCTTCGTCGCGCGCCAGTGGATACGGCACCGCACCGCGAACGTGAACGAGTACTCGGCCCGCTACTCGATCCTCGATCGCGAGTTCTACATGCCGGCGCCGGCGCATCTCGGCGTGCAGTCCGAGATCAACCGCCAGGGCCGCGGCAGCGTGCTCGAAGGTGCGGAAGCCGCCGAGGTGATGAAGCTGCTCAAGGACGACGCC
>CAZDGR010000263.1:0-6546 GCA_964504845.1 uncultured Rhizobium sp.
ACTTTGACGGCGGTGACCTTCATCGGATCAGACCGCCTCGCCGCCCGGATCGGACAGAGTCAGCTTGCCGACCTTGACCGGCGCGTTCTCCTTGGCCCAGTCGCCGGCGCCTTTCAGGATCTTCTCGTAGGTGTCGTGCGCCGCGGCCATCGCCGAGGCTTCCCAATCGCGGCGGAGCGGCGTGGTGTTGTCGCGCAGCTCCTCGACGATCGCCTTGCCTTCCTTGGTGTCGTACTTGCGGTTCCGGTAGAGCCAGCGCGACTTGAGCTGGAGCTGGGTCCTGTGGCGGAGCGGATCGTTGTGCTCCTCCTTCTTGGCGCAGAACTCGATCACCGAGCCGGCGATGTCGGTGTTCGGCGAGAGGATGTGCTGGAGGCCCCAGAACAGCAGGCCGTGGCGGCCGGGCCGTCCGCCGCTGCGGGCGATGCCCTCGCTCCACTGCTTGTTGATCGTCTTGCGGTCGATCGTGTCGGCGCCGTACCAGTCCCCGACGCGCTTGTGCAGCGGATCGCCGATCTCGTTGAAGCAGAGGAAGACCAGCTTGCCGTCGCCGATGCGGATCAGCGTGTGCCAGTCGATGTAGGCGATGTGCCTGGCGTTCGCGAGCTTGGTGCGGATGATGTAGTCGACCGCGTGCGTCGACCACTCGCGCTTCAGGCCGCCGAACTGGGCTCCCTGCGGATGCGTGTACTGGCCGCGCGAGAGCGCGTCCGACATCTTCCAGTCGCCGTGCTTCTCGTAGAACGGCTTGGCGGCGGCGATGTGCTGCTCGACCAGCTCGTCGTCGTAGCCCTCGCGCGTCGGCAGCGCCGCCTCGACCTCGTCGAAGATCGGGTTCGGCGGCAGCGGCTTGGAGTAGTCGACCCAGTTGCGGTTGAGGTCGACGTTGCCTTCGCTGACCCGGATCATGTGGCTGAAGCCGAACGGGTTGACGGCATGCACCTTGAGCACCGCGACGCCCTTCGGCAGGCGCTTCTGCGTCCCCTCCTCCATCCACTGGATCTGCGCGGCCGATCCGGCGAAGCCCTCGGCGCCGTGCGTGCCGGAGAACGCCACCAGCACGACCGGCGCGTCCTTCGGGCCGAACCACGCGGTATCGATATACAGCGGCCGGCCGTCGGGGCCCTTCTCCGTCGGATGGCGGAAGTGGTCGAGCTCCGCTCCCGCCTTCTCGGCCGAGGCCAGGAACTTGCGGCGGGCCTCTTGATAGTCGGGCGCGAAAAAGCTGGAGACGTCCATGACGTAAGGCTCCTGAAGGGGGAGGAAAAGGCGGCAGTCGGCCGGGCGGGAAACGGAGCATAGCAGGCTCCGCCACGGTTGCCCCAGAGCCGCGAAAAGCCCTATCGTCCGGGCAAACAAGACGTGCAGAAGGGGGAGATCGTGACCGGATTGATTGCAAGGTTCTTCGCGGTCGTCGCCCTCCTCTGCCTCGGCCTCGATGCTCGGGCGCAGAACCTTCCGATCGTCTTCGTCCACGGCAACGGCGACAGCGCCGCGCTCTGGCACACGACGATCTGGCGCTTCGAGTCGCAGGGCTACGATCCCGCGCGGCTCTTCGCCGTCGACATGGCTGCGCCCGTGGCACCCGGCGACGACACCAGGACCGAAGAGAACCGCTCGACCAGCACCGACCAGGCCGCCCAGCTCGCGGCCGCCGTCACCCGCGTCCTGATCGCGACCGGCGCCGAGAAGGTCGCGCTGGTCGGCAACTCGCGCGGCGCCAACACCATCCGCAACTACATCCGCTTCGGCGGCGGGCATGCGCATGTCGCGCTCGCGGTGCTTGCCGGCGGCGTGAACCACGGCGTCTATGTCTCGACCTCGACCGCCCCCAACAACGAGTTCAACGGCGGCGGGCGCTTCATGACGCGGCTCAACCAAGGCTCGGAGGTTCATCCGGGCGTCCGCTTCGTCACGCTCAGGAGCGACAAGCTCGACAAGTACGCGCAGCCGACCGGCGAGTTCATCGGCCGTCCGGGACAGCCGACCGGCATCGGCTACGACGCCCCGCAGCTCGCCGGCGCCGAGAACATCGTGATCCCCGGCCTCGACCACCGCGAGATCGCCTTCCATGCGCGCGCCTTCGCCGAGATCTTCCGCGCCGTCGCCGGCCGGGCGCCGGAGTCGACGGCGATCACGCCCGAGACGGCACCGGTCCTCGACGGCCTTGTCGGCGGATACGCCAACGGCGCCCCGACCAACCTGCCGGTGGCCGGCGCCGTGGTCGAGGTGTTCGAGATCGATCCGTCGACCGGCGCCAGGCGAGGCGACGCCGTGCATCGCGCCAACACGCGCTCCGACGGCCGCTGGGGACCGTTCGCGGCGAAGCCCGATGTCGCCTACGAATTCGCGGTCGCGGCGGCGGGATACCCGACGCATCACGTCTACCGGACGCCCTTCCCGCGATCGAGCCGCTACGTCCACCTGCATCTGCGCCCGGCCGATCCGAAGCTGAAGGACGCGGCCGCCGCCGTCGCGATGACGCGGCCGCGCGGCTATTTTGGCCACGGCCGCGACACCTTCACCATCGACGGCAAGGTTCCCGACGGGATCAACGAGGGCGTGCCCGGCGCCTCGGCCGCGGCGATGGCGATCGCCGAGCCCGGCAGGGCGGTCGTCGTCGTATTCAACGACGAAAGGCTCGTCGTGCGAAGCGAAGCGCCGGCCGGCGGCCGCGTCGCGCTTGCCGAGTTCCACCACTGACGGGACGCGTGCGCGGGCGTTGACGACGCCCTGGGCGCCGATCGTCGATCCGGGGCAGCTCAAGGACATCCGGCTTCGGCTCCTGCTGGCGCACTGGTCTGCCGCCGCGGCGAAGCGCGGGCAGCGGCCGTCGAAGGAGTTCGTCGACAAGGCCCAGCCCGGCGATCTGCTGGACGGGATTTTCTCTATCGCGTCGAGCGCGACCCGCTTCGCTTCCTCTATATCCTGTGCGGGGCGAAGATCTCGCGGCGCGTCGGCGTCAGCCTCGCCGTCCAGATCGTCGTCGACATGCCCGGCCGGTTCGGCCCCTGAACGGTCCCGGTTGCCCGCAAACAAAATTCAGGTCTACGATCCTCCCATCCACAACCTGGGAGTGATGGTCATGAGGACAAGCAAGTCCCGAAGCGCCGGCCTCGACCGCCGCGCAGCCCTGAAGGTCGCGGCGGGTGCCGGCATCGCCGCAGCCGGCGGCATCGCGATGTCGAAGAAGGCGCGCGCCGCCACCACGCTCAACATCTGGACCGGCTATCCGGAGCTGGTGCCCTACTACAAGTCGGTCGCCGAGGCCTATGCCAAGACCAAGCCGGACGTGACCGTGAACCTGCTGTCGAGCTCGCTGCGCGAGATGGAGCAGAAGCTGTCGGCAGCGATCCCGACCGGCACCGGCCCCGACATCTTCGACATCGGCAGCGGCATCGCGATCAAGTTCATCCAGGCGAAGCTGCTGGACAACAACCCGCCGGATGTCGACGCCTATCTGAAGAGCGGCGCCTGGAACAAGTTCACGGTCGACTGGTTCACCCAGGGCAGCGGCACCGTCGGCCTGCCGCTGCTCGAAGGCCGGGCCCAGATGTTCTGGAACCGGGCGATGTTCAAGGAAGCCGGCCTCTCTGCGCCGCCGAAGGACTTCGGCGAGATCATGGCGTTCGCCAAGAAGCTCACAAAGTTCGACGCGACCGGCAAGATGACGCGCAGCGGCATCTCGATGCGGCTCTCGGGCCAGGGCAGCGGCATCACCGAGAAGTTCCGCTTCGTGCTCGAGCCGGCCGGCGGCACGCTGCTGGTCAAGACCGCCAGCGGCAAGTACCACAACGGCTTCGACAACGACGCCGGCCGCAAGGCGCTGCAGTTCTATGTCGACGTCGTGCAGAAGGACAAGGTCGACGATCCCAAGGTCCCGCATGACGCGGACGCCTTCGCCAACGGCCACACCGCGATGCTGTTCCGCGAGGCGTGGGTCATCGGCGACATCAAGAAGAAGAACCCGAGCCTCGATTACGGCGTGGTGCCAATCCCGCGCTGGGATGCCTCGGGCCCGGTCAAGGGCATCATCCAGCCCTGGGGCATCTACGTGAACGGAAGGAGCCGGCAGAAGGACGCCTCCTGGGACTTCATCAAGTTCCTGACGCAGCCGGCGAACGCCTTCCAGATCACCAACATGACCGGCTGGGTCTCCGCCCGCCAAGGCGTCGACTGGGGCCCGCTCCTCAAGGAGACGCCGCAGTTCGAGTCGTTCGTGAAGCCGCCGCAGGACATCGTGCTGTTCTCCGATCCGATCCTGCCGTTCTGGGACGAGATCCAGACCCGCATCGCCGACCGGCTGCCGGGCATGTTCATCGACCCGGCGCTCAACGGCAATCCGGCGAAGGTGGCCGAGGCGATCAAGTCTCTCGCCACGATCTGCGACAACGTGCTGAAGCAGGCCGGCGCCTACGGCACCGCCTGATCGTTCCCCCGAGTCCCGGGCGCGCCTGCGCCCGGGACTTCCCTTCCCCGAGCGCATCAGGATCTGATAATGGCCGCTCGCGTCTCCGAGAGCGTCCGCTACTGGGCCAGCGAGCATTTCTCGCGCGGCAACTGGCGCATCGTCCTGTTCGCCTACATCGTGCTGGCGCCGGTCCTGCTGCTGTTCGGCTACGTCCGGATGGTGCCGATCTTCGAAAGCCTGATCCTCAGCTTTCACAAGTGGGACCTGATCAACCCGATCAAGCCGTTCATCGGCTGGGCCAACTACGAGGAGCTGTTCCAGGACGAGAATTTCTGGCTCTCGCTCAAGAACACGACGATCTACGCCTTCTCGGTCGTGATCCTGTCGACGCTGATCGCGGTGCCGCTCGCGGTCTTCCTTGCGCAGAAGAGCAGGCTCTCGGCGATCTACCAGACCATCTACTTCCTGCCCTTCATCACGCCGATGGTGCCGGTGTCGATAGCGTGGAAGTGGATCTACGACTACAACCACGGGCTCCTGAACTACGTTCTGTCGCTGTTCGGGATTCCCGCCGTCGCCTGGCTCACCGATCCCGGCATCGCGCTCTACGCGCTGATCATCATGGGTGTGTGGAAGGTCGTGGGATACAACATGATCCTGCTGCTGGTGGGCATCAGGAACATCCCGTCGACCTACGTCGAGGCCGCCGCGATCGACGGGGCCAGCGGCTTCCAGCGCTTCCGCTACGTGACGCTGCCGCTGCTCCGGCCGATCCTGCTCTATGTCTTCGTGACCTCGAGCATCACTGCCTTCAACGTCTTCACCCAGGTCTATGTGATGACGCTTGGCTCCCAGTCGGCGCCGGGACAGGCCGTCCGCGTCCTGGTCTTCGATATCTACCAGAACGCCTTCCAGTACTTCCGCTTCGGCTACGCGTCCGCCGAAGCGGTCAACCTGACCCTGATCGTGCTCGGCCTGACGCTGATCCAGTTCCGCATCGCGCGGAACAAGGAGGGGATGGATGGTTGAGACCCGCACGCCCATAGGCTGGGCGCTTCACGTCCTGGTCCATGCCATCCTGCTGCTCGGCGCCATCATCATGGTGCTACCGATCATCTGGATGTTCTTCACCTCGTTCAAGCCGCCGACCGAAGTGTCGCTGTGGCCGCCGCGCATCCTGCCGATCGAGTGGACGCTGGATAACTTCCGCGGAATCTTCATAGACGCGCCTTTCGACCGCTTCTTCCTGAACAGTCTCGGCCTCTCGGTCGTCTCGACCATCGCGGTCTGCATCACCTCGCTCGCCGCCGGCGCGATGTTCGGCAAGTACAAGTTCCCGGGCCGCACCTTCCTGTTCATGGCGATCCTGGCGACCGCGATCGTGCCGTTCGAGAGCTACATGATCCCGCTCTATCTCCAGCTGATCGACATCGGCTGGATCAACACCTACCAGGGGATCGTGCTTCCGACCCTGTTCATGAGCTTCGGCGTCTTCCTGCTGCGCCAGCACACCTCGTCGGCGATCCCGACCGAGCTGCTGGAGGCCGGCCGGGTCGACGGCGCGTCCGAGTGGTGGATCCTGGCCCGCGTGATCGCGCCCCTGTCGATGCCGGCCTTGAGCGCGATCGGCATCTTCGCCTTCATCCAGGCCTGGGCCGCCTTCATCTGGCCGCTGATGGTCGCCAACGAGCAGACCCTGTTCAACATGGAGCTGGGCCTGACTGCCTTCCAGTTCCGCTTCTCGGTCGACTACGGAAAGCTGATGGCGGGCTCGGTCCTGAGCGTCCTGCCGATGCTGGTGGTCTTCCTGATCCTGAGGCGCCGGATCATCGAGAGCGTGGCGCTCACCGGCATGAAAGGGTGATCGCCTCCGCCCGCCCGCTCCATCGGGAGCGGACGGGCGTCGCTGAACCACTCTACTTCTTCGAGATGTTCCAGAGCACCATGGTGGTCGAGAGCAGGACGCCCTCGACGTTCTTGCGCCATGCCGCAGGCTGGTTGAGGCCGCCCGTGTTCACGTAGGGCACGGTCTCGGCCATGCGGACCTGCATGTCGTCGACCAGCTTCTTCTGCGTCGCCGTGTCGGGCGCCCGCGGCCACGCGACCCGCATCTTCTCGATGGTCTCGTCGCAGGG
>CAZDGR010000264.1:0-6539 GCA_964504845.1 uncultured Rhizobium sp.
TGGCCTAGGACCTGTCCGAGGACCACAATCGCGTATCGATTACGAACACGACCTAAGCCGACGGCATGCCTGGCGTGAAACTCGCCTGCACCCGGTCGGAGCACTCGCGGAAGAGCCTCGACTTCGGCCTCGACCGCGGTGAGGAGTTCCTGCGTGCCTGCGGTGCGGAGAGCGTGCTGCGCATCCCGCTCGCGCCCTCGACCGGGTGGCACCTGCTTGGCACCGCCCGCATGGGAAGCGATCCGAAGACCTCCGTCGTCGATGGCGACGGACGCTGCCACAGCGTGCACAACCTGATGGTCGCCGATGGCAGCTTGTTTCGGACCGTCGGCGCGGTGAACCCCGGCTCGACGATCGGCGCGCTCGGTCTCAAGCTCGCCGACGGCGTCGCGAGGGACGCCGCATGACCGCGCTTCTCGATGCGGTGCTCGATACGCTGATGCCGGGCGTCGATGGCCTGCCATCGGGATCGCGTGTCGGCCTCGATCCGGCTGCCCACACCGAGGCGCTGCGCTTGATCGGGGCGGAAGCCGGCAGCGACGCCGCCTTCGTCGCGGTCTCGCCCGATGCGCGATCCGAAATCCTGCGCCGCGTTGAGACCAGGCCTGCGTTCCAGGCGCTCGCCGCCGCTGCCCTCACCCGCTACTACCAGTCGGAAGCAGTGGTGACCGCAATGGGATGGCGCCTCGCACCGCCGCAGCCGACCGGACACAAGGTCGCGGCCACCGACGCGGCAACCTGGGAACGGCTCGAGAAGGTCAAGGCACGCAAGCGTATCTGGCGCTAGCGGATCGCGATCGGCAGCTCAGTCGTAGACTTGATCCGTTCCATCGCAAAGCGCGAGGTGACGTTCTTGAGCGGCGTCGCCTCGATCAGTCGCTTGTAGAAGGCATCGTAGCTCGCCATGTCGGCGACCACGACCTTCAGCATGTAGTCGACGTCGCCGGCCATCCGGTAGACGTCGACGACCTCGGGCATCGCGGATATCGACGCGGCAAAGCGCTCGATCCATTCCTTCGAATGGTCCTTGGTCTCGATCGAGACGAAGACGGTGAGGCCGAGGCCGACCTTGTCGGAGTCGACCAGCGCCACGCGCCGCGTGATGACGCCCTGGGCCTCGAGCTTCTGGATCCGCTTCCAGCAGGGCGTCTGCGAAAGCCCGACGCGGCTCGACAGCTCGGCGATCGAGATCGAGGCGTCGCTCTGCAGCGCGAGAAGAATCTTCCGGTCGATGCGGTCCATGGCGGCCTCCGCGGTCGCAAACAGCAGTTCGTCGCCGCTGTTGATACATGAATTCCCGCAGAAAATGTATGAAGAGATAAATTCACATATTCAGCATGCGCTTATTGCCTCGGAAGCTGGAATCCTTTGCTCCCGCCCAGGCGGAAAAGAGAAAGAAATCCCTCTACTTAAGGCCAGCTCAGAAGCGGCTTTTTTTCTTGCCAACGGGATTGCGCCTCCTCCGGGCGACGCCTTTTATGCAAGGCATGACAAGGCTGCGGCGCTACTTGCCCATCTCCTACGACGTCGCCCGGAAACGCGTCGCGATCGCCGGCGGCGGCACCGCGGCGCTGGCGAAGCTCGCACTCCTGACCCGGACGCAGGCGCGGATCACTCTTTATTCTCCGGCACCCCGTCTCGACCTGGCGGCGGCCGCAGCGGCTGCGGGCGTCGACCGGATCGCAGCCTGGCCCGATGCGCGGCGCCTCGAGGGCACGGCCCTGCTCTTCGTTGCGACCGAGGATGCGGCCGAGGACGAACGGCTGTCGCGCCTTGCCCGCTCGCTCGGGATCGCCGTGAACGCCGTCGACCGGCCGCACCTGACCGATTTCGCGATGCCGTCGATCGTCGATCGCGGCACCCTCACCGTCGCGGTCGCATCCGATGGGGCGGCTCCCGTGTTGGCGCAGCGGGTACGCGCGCTGATCGACGCGCTGCTGCCGCCGGGGCTGGCCAACCTCGGCGACCTCGCCCGAGCGATCCGCTCGACGGTGCTCGAACGGCTGAACGGCAACGCCCAGCGGCGACAGTTCTGGTGGCGCACCCTCGACGGCCGCGCCGGCGCTGCCGCGCTCGCGGGCGACATCGACAAGGCGCGCCTGATCGCGCTGGCGGACCTCGACGCCGCCATGCCCACCGGCAAGATCTCCTTCGTCGCCGTCCCGGCCATGCCCGATCTCTTGACCCTCCGTGCCCAGCGCCTGCTGCTCTGCGCCGACGTCATCGCGCATGACGCCGGCTTGCCGGCCGACCTTCTGGCGATGGCGCGTCGCGATGCCGAGCGCGTGCCGGCAGGTTCCGGCGCCACGGACCTCCTGATCCGTATTGCGCGGACCGGGCGACACGTCGTGCGCCTCGACACGACAGTATCGTCCGCCGAGGTCGCCGCGCTCCAATCGGCCGGCATCGACCACGAGATCGTTCCTGGCGTCGCCGTTCCGCCGCCGCCCTCCTCTTCCCTCGCCGCCTAGAGAAGCACCGTGGTCAAAGCCGCCAAGCCGTTCCGGCCGGTCGTCGCTACCGCCAACGACCTCCGCTCGGGCACCGTCGTCTATCGCACCCATGACGGCAAATGGGGCAGGCACTCGTCGCTCGCCGAGATCGCCGATACGCAGGAGGCTGCCGGCCGCCTGCTCGCGCGCGCCAAGGCCGATCACGACGCCAACATCGTCGTCGAGCCTGTGCTGATCGAGGTGGACGGCGGCAGGCCGACCGGCTTGCGCGAGCGAATCCGCGACACCGGCCCGACCGTCGTGCTGCCTGGTCCGCCGGCCTGAGGAGCCTATCCGATGTATCGCTATGACGAGTTCGACCAGGCCTTCGTGCACGAGCGCGTCGCCGAATTCCGCGACCAGGTCGCGCGGCGCCTCTCCGGCGAGCTGACCGAGGACCAGTTCAAGCCGCTCCGGCTGATGAACGGCGTCTATCTGCAGCTCCACGCCTACATGCTCAGGATCGCGATCCCCTACGGCACGCTGTCGTCGAAGCAGCTCCGGCGGCTCGCGCATATCGGGCGGGTCTACGACAAGGGCTTCGGTCACTTCACCACGCGCCAGAACCTGCAGTTCAACTGGGTCAGGCTCGAGGACGTGCCGAAGATCCTGGAGGAGCTGGCCGAGGTCGAGATGCACGCGATCCAGACCTCCGGCAACTGCATCCGCAACGTCACCGCCGACCATTTCGCCGGCGCGGCCGCCGACGAGGTTGCCGATCCCAGGCCTTATGCCGAGGTCCTGCGCCAGTGGTCGTCGCTGCACCCGGAGTTCTCGTTCCTGCCGCGCAAGTTCAAGCTCGCGGTAACCGGCGCCGAGAGCGACCGCGCCGCCATCCAGGTCCATGACATCGGCCTACACGTGAAGGAGAACGACAAGGGCGAGCGCGGCTTCGCGGTCTGGGTCGGCGGCGGCCAGGGCCGCACGCCGATGGTGGCGAAGAAGGTGCGCGACTTCCTGCCAGAGGGCGACCTGCTCGCCTATTGCGAGGCCATCCTTCGCGTCTACAATCTCGAAGGCCGGCGCGACAATAAGTACAAGGCGCGGATCAAGATCCTTGTCCACGAGATGGGCGAGGCCGAGCTCACGCGCGCGGTCGAAGCCGAGTTCGCGACGCTCCAGGGCAAGGCGCTGACCGTGCCGGCGCACGAGGTCGAGCGGATCGCGCGATACTTCGCGCTGCCGGACCTAGAGAAGCTGCCGGCGATTTCGGAGGCCTACGAGGCGGCGAAGCGGTTTGACCCGGCGCTGGCCCTGTTCGCCAGGCGCAACGTCCATCCGCACAAGGTGCCGGGCTACGGCATCGTCACGATCTCTCTCAAGCCGATCGGCGCTCCTCCCGGCGATGCGACGTCGGACCAGATGGACGCGATCGCGGATATCGCCGAGCGCTACTCGGCCGACGAGCTTCGCGTCAGCCACGAGCAGAACCTGGTGCTGCCGCATGTGAAGCTCGACAACATTCCGCTCGTCTTCGCCCAGCTCCAGAAGATCGGGCTGGGGTCGGCCAATGCCGGCCTCGTCACCGACATCATTGCCTGCCCCGGCCTCGATTTCTGCTCGCTCGCCAATGCCCGCTCGATCCCGATCGCCCAGCGACTCTCGGAGCGCTTCGCCGACATCGGCCGCCAAGCCGACATCGGTGACCTCAAGATCAAGATCTCAGGCTGCATCAACGCCTGCGGCCATCATCACGTCGGCCACATCGGCATCCTCGGCGTCGACCGCAAGGGCGAGGAGTTTTACCAGATCACGCTCGGCGGCTCCGGCGACGAGACCTGCTCGATCGGCGAGATCGTAGGACCGGGCTTCTCGTCGGACGGCATCGTCGACGCGGTCGAGACCGTGGTGGACACCTATCTCAAGCTTCGCGCCTCGGTCGACGAGCCGTTCCTCGCAACATATCGGCGCCTGGGCCAGGAACCGTTCAAGGAGGCTCTCTATGTCCGGTGACGTGTTCCGCGACGGCGCCTTCCATGCCGAGACCTGGTCTTTTCCGACGGACGACGAACCGCTGCCATCGAGCGGTCCGGTTGCGGTCGGCCGAACGCGCTTCCTGGCCGAAGTCCAGACGCTGCGAGCGCGCAACGACGCGATCGGGGTGGTCCTAGATCCGGGGGAAAGCCTGGACGGCATCGCCCATCATCTCGACCGGATCAAGCTGGTGGCGCTTCGCTTCACCAAGTACAGCGACGGGCGGCCCTACTCGGTCGCGCGCATCCTGCGCGACCGCTACGGTTACAAGGGCGAGCTGCGCGCAACGGGCGACGTGCTACGGGATCAGATCAAGTTCCTGGCGCGCACAGGCTTCGATGCGCTCGACATCTCTCATGCCGGCACGCGGGAGGCGCTCAGGTCAGGCGCCGTGGTCACGGTGAAGCACCACTATCAGCCTGCCTCGGCCGAGGCGCAGGAAGCCCGAGAGACCGCGCCCTGGCGGCGCATCTCGGCCTAGTTCACACCGAACCGGGCCACCGCCGCCGCGAGCGTGCCGACCAAGACGGCACTGGCGACGAGATCCCAGCGCATCAATAGCCCCAGACGCCCGCAGGTGCGTCGATCATTGGCTGCGACTCCGCCTGCCAGGGCTTTCCGACCGGCGTGCACTCGGCGGCCGGCGGCTCCTTCGGCAAAGCGATTTCACCGGCGACGAAGATGTTGCCGCATTCGGCGGAGAGAAGGTCCAGTTGAAGCGTCATCGCACGCTCTCCATGAGCGAAGTTCGAAGACGAGAGCTTTCCACCGGAGCGTCCTGCGCTCCATTCCATATCCCTGCGGAAGACGATGGTTTCGTTCTCTGTCCGGCCCTGCCGGGAGAATGCGGCGACCGTGAGGGACAAAGGCAAGCTCGGGACTACTTACCGACCTATCACTAAGCATCGGGCGGCTGGTGTTCGACCGCCCTTCGGACTACATTCGCGAGCGAATTTCCACGCGGAGCATATGCTTAGTCACCTATCAATAGGCTCGGACGGCAGGTCCGGCCGCCCCCTCTGCCGGCCCGGGCGACCCTGACCATGGCGAAGGCGAAGAAGCGAGCCGTTTCCTTGCCGCCGCGCCGCCTAAAGCCGGCCGAGCGGGAGCGGCTGATCCTGGACGAGGCCAAGCGGTACTTCTCCGAGCGCGGCCTCAATGGCGGCACGGAGGAGCTGGCGCAGCGGCTCGGCGTCACCCAGCCGCTCCTCTTTCGCTATTTCCCGACCAAGATCGCGATGATCGACCGAATCTTCCACGAGATCGAGTCGAGCGCCTTCGATCGCGATTGGGTATCCCTGCTCACCGACGAGTCGGTTCGGCTCGAAGACCGCCTGGTCGGTTTCTACAGCGACTATTTCGAGAAGGTGATGACCAAGGAGAACTTCCGCCTATTCCTCTATGGAGGACTCGCCTGGTCGGAAAATTCGCACCGCTACTACGGCGACATGCAGCGGCTGATCTATCCGGCGATCGCGCGCGCGATCCGCGCCAGCCTGCCGGCAGGTGCCCGCGCCAAGGGCCGCGTTACCGATCGCGAACTGGAGATGGTGCTGACGCTGCACGCGATCATCTATCACCTGGGCATCCGGCGCTGGGTCTTCGGCATCCCGCTCAAGGGCAGGATCCGCGACCTGATCCGGCTCAAGATCGCGATCTTCCTCCGCGGCGTCGGCGCCGCGGCGATGGGCAAGTGAGCTCATGAATCGCAGCCGTCGGTAACCCGGTCGACAACACCGGCTTCGCAGTCGCGGCCGACTTCACGGTGGCCGGGCACTCCATCAGGCCCGCCGCCTGGCCGGATTCCGAAACCTCGGCCTGCCCGGTCCGCAGCAAGGGCGGGCTCGCGCTCGCCGGCGCCAAGCTCGTCTTCGTCGATATCCTGGCGCCCGAGTTCGGGGAACGGTTCTCGAAGTCGTCGAGCACTTGGAACCGGACCTCTTCGCCCGCAAGCGAGCCTCCTGAGCCGACGTTCCGCCTCGGGCTCAATTCCGTCGTCGCGTGTCGTGGAAGGGCTTTCGATGCCAGGGTTCTTGTGCAGCCTTGGCGCCTTAGACCTTTCCCCCCGATGCA
>CAZDGR010000265.1:0-6516 GCA_964504845.1 uncultured Rhizobium sp.
CCGTGGCGCTTGCGGTAGTGATGCAGGAACTCGGTCTTCATCCGCGCCATGTCGACGCCGGTCGGACACTCGCGCTTGCAGCCCTTGCACCCGACGCAGAGGTCCATCGTGTCGTAGACGGCGTCAGACGCGAGCGCGTTCGGCCCGAGTTGCCCGGAAAGCGCGAGGCGCAGCGTATTGGCGCGGCCGCGGGTGAGGTGCTGCTCGTCACCCGTCGCCCGATAGGACGGGCACATCGTGCCGGCGTCGAACTTCCGGCAATGGCCGTTGTTGTTGCACATCTCGACCGCGCCGGCGAAGCCGCCGAGCTCGGGCCAGTCGAGCGCCGGGGTGAAGGGCTGCGGCTGGTAGCGCTGGCTGAACCGGAACAGGCTGCGGTCGTCCATCCTCGGCGGCCTGACGATCTTGCCGGGATTCATCAGGCCCTTCGGGTCGAAGAGATCCTTGATCTCCTCGAACGCCTTGGTGAGCTTCGGACCGAAAAACGGCGCGATCCATTCCGAGCGCACGAGCCCGTCGCCGTGCTCGCCCGAATAGGCGCCTTTGTACTCGCGGACGAATGATGCCGCCTCTTCGGCGATCGCCCGCATCCTTCTCGGCCCGTCCTCCGTCTTCATGTTGAGGATCGGGCGGACATGCAGGCAGCCGACCGACGCATGCGCGTACCAGGTGCCCCTGGTGCCGTTCTTCTCGAACACCTCGGTGAGCCTGCGCGTGTACTCGGCCAGGTGTTCCAGAGGCACCGCGCAGTCCTCGATGAAGCTGACCGGCTTCCCGTCGCCTTTCATCGACATCATGATGTTGAGGCCGGCCTTCCGGACCTCCCAGGTGTCTTTCTGGAGATTGGCGTCGGTGATCTCGACGACGCTGCTCGGCAATCCCAGATCGCCCATCAGCGCCACGAGGTCCTTGAGCTTCCGCAGCTGCTCGCCCTGGTCGTCGCCGGCGAACTCGACCAGCAGGATCGCATCGGGCTCGCCCTTCAGGAACTGCGAGACCGTGGAGGCGAAGGCCGGGTTCCGGCGTGCCAGATCGATCATCGTGCGGTCGACCAGCTCGACCGCGGTGGGGTCCAGCTTGACGATGTGCTGGGTCAGCTCCATCGCCTGGTAGAATGTCGGGAAGTGCACGACGCCGAGCGTTTTGTGTCTCGGGAGCGGCGAGAGCTTCAGATGCAGCTGGCGCGAATAGGCGAGGGTTCCTTCCGATCCGACCAGCAGATGGGCGAGGTTGTGGCCCTCAGGCTTGACGGTCTCGAGATTGTAGCCGCCGACCCGGCGCAGCAGCTTCGGATAGCGCGTCTCGATCTCGCCGGCTTCGCGGGCGGCGATGGCGCGCACGCGGCCCGCGATGTCAGCCAGGCGCGGAGATCCCGAGATCTCGGCCAGGTTGCCGCCGACCTCGCCGAAATAGGCTTGGGTTCCGTCGGCGAGCACCGCGTCGATGCCCAGCACGTTGTGGACCATGTTGCCGTAGCGGATCGAGCGCGAGCCGCAGGAATTGTTGCCGGCCATGCCGCCGATCGTGGCCTGTGCGCTGGTCGAGACGTCGACCGGGTACCAGAGGCCATGCGGGCGGAGATACGCGTTCAGGTGATCGAGCACGACGCCGGGCTGGACCACGACCGTCGCCGACTCCTTGTCGAACGAGACGACCTTGTTCAGGTGCTTGGCGTTGTCGATGACCACTGCCTCGCCGACGGTCTGGCCGCATTGCGACGTGCCGGCGCCGCGGGGGAGCACCGGCGCACCTTCGTCGAGCGCGATCGCGAGCGCGGTCAGCGCGTCGGCCTCGTCGGCCGGCACGACAACGCCGATCGGGTCGATCTGGTAGATCGAGGCGTCGGTCGCATAGCGGCCGCGGTCGGCCGCGCCGAACATCACGGATCCGCGGATCTCGCGCCGGAGCCGCTCCTGCAGCCTGGTGCCGCCCGCGATCCCGTTGCCGTCCCCCATGATGTGCTTTCTCCAGTTGCCGTCGAGCCGTAAGATTACCGCTCACTTCGAACGAGCGGAACCTTCGCCATGGTCAAGCTGAGCAACGCGCCGAGCGGGCGCCATTTCCTGCAGATCCCAGGCCCGACCAACGTGCCCGACCGCGTGCTCCGCGCCATCGATAACGCCACCATCGACCACAGGGGCCCGGAATTCGGCGCCCTCGGCCGCAAGGTGCTGGACGGGATCAAGCCGATCTTCGGCACCAAGGCCGACGTGGTCATCTACCCGGCCTCCGGCACCGGTGCCTGGGAGGCGGCGCTGGTCAACACGCTTTCGCCCGGAGACCGGGTGCTGATGTTCGAGACCGGCCATTTCGCCTCGCTCTGGCGCGAGCTCGCCGAGCGGCTCGGGCTCAAGGTCGACTTCGTTCCCGGCGACTGGCGCCAGGGCGTCGACCCGAAGCTGGTCGAAGCCAAGCTCGTCGAGGACAGGAGCCACGCGATCAAGGCGGTCATGGTCGTGCACAACGAGACCTCGACCGGCGTCGCCACGCGCGTCGGAGAGGTCCGGAAGGCGATCGACGCCGCGAAGCACCCCGCGCTCTTCATGGTCGATACCATCTCGTCGCTCGCCTCGATCGACTACCGCCAAGACGAATGGGGCGTCGACGTCACCGTCGCGGGCTCGCAGAAGGGCCTGATGCTGCCGCCGGGCCTGTCTTTCAACGCGATCAGCGCCAAGGCGCTCGCCGCGCAGAAGACGGCCAGGCTGCCGCGCAGCTACTGGGACTGGGGCGCGATGCTGACGCCGAACAAGACCGGCTACTTCCCCTATACGCCGGCGACCAACCTGCTCTACGGCCTCGCCGAGGCGATCGACATGCTGATGGAGGAGGGGATGGCCAACGTCTTCGCCCGTCACGACCGTCATGCCGAGGCGACGCGCCGCGCGGTCCGCGCCTGGGGACTCGAGATTCTCTGCGTGAACCCGGCCGAGTATTCGAGCTCTCTGACCGCGGTGCTGATGCCGTCGGGGCACAACGCCGACGAGTTCCGGAAGAAGACGCTGGCCGCCTACGACCTCTCGCTCGGCGCCGGTCTCTCCAAGGTCGCAGGCAAGGTGTTCCGCATCGGCCATCTCGGCAGCTTCAACGACCTGATGCTGATGGGCACGCTCGCCGGCGTCGAGATGGGGCTGAGCCTCGCCGGCGTGCCGCATTCGAAGGGCGGCGCCCAGGCGGCGATGGATTACCTGGTCAACGGCGCCAAGGCGGAAGGAGCGCCGAAGCGCTCCGTCGCTTGACGCCTCAGTCGTCCATCTCGGCGATCATCACCGGCGCCAGCAGTCCTGCCAGCACCTTGGAGCGCTCGACTTCCTTCCTGCCGTACATGCCCTGCTTGCCGGAAAGCGCCAGGGTGCCGAGGCGCCTGCCGTTGGCGGAGATCGGCGCGTTCAGGATCGCGGTGATGCCGAGCGAGTAGATCAGCTCGTAGTCGAAATAGGTGCGCTTGATCTCGGCCTTGTTCGGGGCGACGAAGACGTTGCCCTTCTCCAGGGTCTTCTGGTTGTGCGACTTGGGGTCGATCGGCTTGCGGCCGCCGACCGGGTACTTCTTCGGGTTCGAGGAGTAGGTGCGGGCGACCTGCTTGTCCTTCTCGACGTAACGGAGAACCGTGAACATCGTGTAGTCGCAGGTCTGCTTGGCGAGCTTCTCGACCGCCTTGTAGACCTTCTTCCGGTCGCCCTTCATGCTGAGCGCCATGATCCTGGTGACGTCGGCAACGGTGATGTCGCGCTTCTTGGCCATTGGTTCCTATCTCACTCTCTCGATGGCGACGGCCGCTTCGGGCGGCGCGGTCGGCAGGGGCGGTTGCGGAATTCGTTCGGGCACCAGGCCGCGGGCGTAGAAGCGGAGCACGACCAGGAGCGCGACCGCGATCAGGAGCTCGCGGAGCGCCGCGCCCTGAACGGCGGAGATGCCGGGCACCAGCGGGATGATGAAGCGGGTCGACTCCAGGAAGAAGACGACGAGGACCGCGCCGACCACCGCCCCGATCGAGTTGCCGAGCCCGCCGGCGAGCAGCGACAGCTTGACGTAGAGCGTCAGCAGCGGCGCGAACAGGTCGGGGGCGATGAAGCTGGTGAAATGGCCGTAGAGCCCGCCGGCGAGGCCGAGCGCGGCGGTGCCGAAGGCGAAGGCCTTGATCTTGAACGTCACCACGTTCTTGCCGGCGACCTGCACCACCTGCTCGTCGTCGCGGATGCCGCGGAGCACGCGGCCGAAGGGCGAGTTCACCAGCCGCTCGACCAGGAAGAACAGGATGACGGTTACGGCGGTGACGATGCCGAGGAACTGCAGATTGAAGAGATGGGGGCCGAGGGCCTGGCGGAAGGGTCCGGGGATGCCGGAGAGCCCGTCGGTGCCGTTGGCGATCCACAGCTCGTTCGACATGACGATGCGCATCGTCTCGGCGAAGCCGAGGGTGACGATGGCGAGGTAGTCGCCGCGAAGCCGGACGGTGATCATCGCCACCAGCACGCCGACCAGCGAGGCGACCAGCGTGCCAGCGGCGATGCCGAGCGGGATCGGCCAGCCGAGGCGCAGGGTCAGCAGGCCCGAGGTATAGGCGCCGACGGCGAAGAAGCCGACGAGCCCGAGGTTGATCAGGCCGGCTTTCCCCCAGATGACGTTCATGCCGAGCGCCATCATCGCGTAGATGCCGGCGGTCACGCCCATCGCGACGAGATAGTGCTCCATCGCTAGTACGCTCGCTGTCCGAGAATGCCGCGCGGGCGGAAGGTCAGCACCACCAGGATCGCGATGAAGCCGACGGCGGTGCGGTACGCCGGGGTCAGGACGAGCAGGCTCAGCTCCTCGCCGACGCCGACCACCAGCGCGCCGACGACGGCGCCCGGGATGCTGCCGAGCCCGCCGACCACGGCGGCGGCGAAAATCTGGAGGATGGTCTTGAACCCGATCAGCGGGTCGATCGTGGTGTCGAGGCCGATCAGCATCCCGCCGAGTCCGGCGAGCCCCATCGCCACGAAGGAGACCAGGCGGGCGACGACGTTGGCGTTGATGCCCTTGATCGCCGCCAGCATCGGATTGTCGGCGACCGCCCGCATCGACTTGCCGACGCGGGTGAAGGAGAGGAAGGCGAAAAGCGCCGCCATCACGATCACCGCGACGACGAAGTTCTCGACCTGCTGCGGCGAGACGCGGATGCCGTGGATGCTCCAGTCGCGGAGGATCGGAAGGTTGTAGCCCCGGAGCTGGTTGCCGAAGATGAAGCGGACGACGTTCTCGAGCGCGATCGTCAGCGCGATCGAGCCGATCGCCGTGGTGATGAATCCTGCCCGGCGGAACGGCTTCAGCACGAACTCGTCGGAGAGCACGCCGACCAGGCCGGCAATCACGAAGGCGAATCCCAGCGAGGCCACCGCCGGCAGGCCAAAGGTGACGTTGGCGACGAAGCCGGCGAAGGCGCCGATCGTCATGTGCGACGCCAGCGCGAAGTTGGTGAAGCGCAGCACCGCGAAGATCGCCGTGAGGCCGATGGCCGGCACCGCGAGAATGGTGCCGGCCATCAGGCCGTTGACGATGAGCTGGAGGACTTCCACCCGAGAGTCCTGGTGTCGATCAGACGAGCTTCAGGAACTCGAGCTTGCCCTTCACGACATGCATGTAGCGGAAGCGGCATCCGAGGATGTCGCCGATGTCGGTGAAGTCGCAGGGGCCGCTGGCGCCCTCGTAGTTGATCTCCTTGCCTTGGCCCAGGACCTTGAGGCCCTCGACCGCCGAGTAGACCTTCTGCCCCGAGCCCTGGCAGATCTTGCGGATGTTGTCCTTCATCGCGACGCCGGAGGCTTCTTTGGCCTTGGCGATGGTCAGCACCGCGAGCGAGGCCCAGTCGGTCGCCTGGGCGACGTAGCCGTCCGGCTCCTTCTCGCCGATGCGATCGGCGGCGAGCTTGTAGGCCGGGCTCTCGATGTCGGCCGAGGGCTGGCCGGTGAAGACCTTGTCGCTGACCTCGGGCGGGATGGTGTCGAGCGTCGGCTGCGGCACCGCGTAGGAGGGGGCGGGCGTCGGCAGGTTGATGCCGGCGCGGTAGAGGTCGCGGGGCGGCACCACCGTGTCCGGCGCGTAGCCGTTCGTATAAATGTAGTCGGGCCGCCCGCGCATCATCTGGTCGATCTCGGAACGGTAGGTCGGCTTGTCCTTCTCGTAGATCACGTGGCTGACGACCTCGGCGCCCTTCGGCTTCAGCGTGTTCTCGAGGTGCTCCTTGTTCGGCAGCGCGAACGGCGCCTGGATGCCGATGATGCCGACGCGCTTGGCGCCCTGGCTCAGGATGAACTCGCCATGCGCGGTCGCCTGCAGCTTGCTGGTCGGCTGGGTGCGGACCAGGAACCCCTGGTGCGGCAGCAGCGTGATCGAATCCGCGCCCGACACGGTCATCAGGAAGGTCTTCGACTCCCAGCAGACGGGTGCCACCGCGGCGGTGACGGCCGAGGCCCAGGTGCCGAGGATCATCGGCACCTTGTTGACCTCGATCAGCTTGCGGGCGGCGCGGACGGC
>CAZDGR010000266.1:0-6495 GCA_964504845.1 uncultured Rhizobium sp.
CGCGCGACGGCAGGCTGTAGAGCATGCCGTCATGGCCCATGGCGATGCCGTCGTCGACCGCGATCGTGTTGAACTCCTTGGCGACGCCGCCGGCGCGCTCGATCTCGCGCGCGACCAGCTGGCCCAGGTCCTTCAGATGGACATGGCCGGGCACGAATTGCGTGAAGGAGTTGACCACGGCGACGATCGGCTTGCCGAAGTCGGAATCCTTCATGCCGGTGGCGCGCCAGAGGCCGCGGGCGCCGGCCATGTTGCGGCCATGGGTCGAGGTGCGGGAGCGGAGGGCAGGCATGGTCCAAGTCTCTAAGCGGGAGGGAAGAAGGAGAATATCCGAAACTAGCCCCGTCGTTGAAGCTGCGGGCGCGAGGACACATAGGCCTCGATGGCGCGGCCGAGGCGGCGCACGCCTTCGCGGATGGTCTCAGGGGAACTGCGGGTGAAGTTGACCCGCATCGCGTGGCGGTCGCGGCCGGTGAAGTCGAAGACGCTGGAGGGAACGAAGGCGACCTTCTCCTCCATCGCGAAGCGGTAGAGCTCGTCGGTGTCGATCGCGTTCCCCTTGGACCGCATCCACACGAACATGCCGCCGGGCGGCACCTCCCACTCGAACCAGTCGCCCAGGTGCCGTGCCGCCTCGGCGATGAGCGCGTCGCGGCGCTCGCGATAGGCCGGCACGATCGAGGCGGAATGCGCGATGTCGATCTTCCGATCCAGAAGCTCGAAGCAGACGGCTTGCGCGAACATGCTGCTGGAGAGGTCGGTCGCCTGCTTGGCCAGCACCAGCTTCTGGATCATGTCCGGCTCGGCGAGCGTCCAGCCGACGCGAAGCCCCGGGACCAGGCTCTTCGAGACCGTGCCGAGATAGATCACCGGCCCGTCATAGGGGCGAGCACCGCGTTTCGCGGCCACGCTCAGGATGCTCGGCGGCGGCGGGCCGTCGAGCTGCATGGTGAGATAGGGGTCGTCCTCGACCAGCCAGGTGCCGGCTTTCGTCACCGCATCGAGCAGCGCGACGCGCCGGGCCTCAGGCACCAGCACGCCGGTCGGGTTCGAGTAGTTGGGAACGCCGTAGACGAACTTCGCCTTCGCCATCGGCGCGGCGTCGGGATTGCTCCAGTCGAGCGCCTCGTAGGACGGCCGGCGCGGCCGCCAGGCATCGAGCGCGCCGAGATAGGTCGGCGCCTGCGCCACGATCAGGTCGCCCGGATCGATCAGGACCTTGCCGAGCAGGTCGAGCGCCTGCATCGAGCCGGAGGTCAGCAGCACGTTGGACGCGGTGAAGCGTCCGCCGGTCTCGGCCGAGAAGCGCTCGGCGATCAGCGCGCGCAGCGGCGGGAAGCCCTCGACCGCGCCATACTCGAGCGCGGCCGATCCATGTCGCTCGAGCGCCCGCCTGGTTGCCTGCTCGATCTCGGCGATCGGGTAGAGTTCGGCCGCCGGCAACCCGCCGGCGAGGCTCACCACGTCGGGCCGCCCGCCGGCGGCGAGGAACTGCTGGGTGATATTGTTCGTTGCTCCAAGCCACGTCGCCGGAGCGGGGCGTTTCGTCGTCATAGCGTTGCGACTGCCAACTTTCTCGGATACGCCGGAGAACATAGCCGTTATGAGCGCCGGATCCCGCATAATCCGCCCGTCGCGCTTCGGGGACCCCGCATGATGCGGCGGCGCGCCGAGCGGACGGTCTGGGACGAGCAGGCGGCGGTTCCGCAGATGCGCGATCTGGCAGCGCGGGCCTTCTCGCGCGCCGCCGGGGCGCCGCTGGTCGACGGTAACGGCGTCCGCATCCTCAAGGACGCCGGCGAGAACTTCCCGGCATGGCTGGCGGCGATCCGAAATGCCCGCCGCTGCATCCATTTCGAAAGCTACTTCATCGTCGACGACGCGGTCGGACGCGAGTTCGCCGAGGCCCTGGCGGCCAAGGCCGGAGAGGGTGCGGCCGTCCGGGTCATCTACGACTGGTTCGGCAATTTCGGCAAGGCTTCGAGCGGCTTCTGGCAGCGGCTTCGGTCGGCCGGCGTCGAGGTCCGCTGCTACAACCCGCCGCGCTTCGACAGCCCGTTCGCCTGGCCGTCGCGCGACCATCGCAAGATGCTCGAGGTCGACGGAGAGGTCGCCTTCATCTCGGGCCTGTGCGTCGGCAGCGTCTGGCTCGGCGATCCGGCGAAGGGAATCGCGCCGTGGCGGGATACCGGCGTCGAGATCCGAGGCCCGGCCGTCGCCGAGGTGCGGCGCGCCTTCGCCCGGGCCTGGTCGTCGATGGGAAGCGCGCTTCCCGAGAATCCCGGCCTCGCCCCCGCTCCCGCAGGGGATGTCAGCCTCCGCATCGTCGCGAGCGAACCGTCGACGGCCGGCATGCTTCGTCTCGACCAGCTCGTCGCCGCGCTCGCCCGTCATCGCCTGTGGCTGACGGACGCCTACTACGCCGGCACCGCCTCCTATGTGCAGGCGCTGAGGGCGGCCGCGCGCGACGGGGTCGATGTGCGTCTGCTGGTGCCCGGCGCCACCGACATTCCGCTGCTGCGCCCGGTGACGCGCTCGGGCTACCGGGCGCTGCTCGAGGCGGGGATCCGCGTCTTCGAGTGGAACGGCTCGATGCTGCACGCCAAGACCGCGGTCATGGACGACCGCTGGGCCCGCGTCGGCTCGACCAATCTCAACGTCGCGAGCTGGCTCGGCAACTGCGAGCTCGACGCGGTGATCGAGGACGCCTCTTTCGCCAGCGAGATGGCGCGCCTGTACGAGCAGGATCTCGGCAATGCGACCGAGATCGTCCTCGATGCGAAGCACCGCATGCGGTCTCCCGGCGCGCCGCATCGGGTCCGCTTCCAGACGAGCGGCGGCGGCGGCAGCACCGGCCGGGTGGCGGCCGGCGCCATGCGCCTCGGCCGGGCGGTCGGCGCCGCGCTCACCGATCGCCGCGTCCTCGATGCCGTCGAGGCGCGCATGACGATGGGGACGGGGCTGGCGCTGCTGGCGGCGGCCGTGACGATCGCGATCTTCCCGCACGCGCTGGCCTATCCGCTGGCGGCGATCGCCGCCTGGGTCGGCATCGCGCTTCTCTCCAGGTCCTATCGGCTGCGCCGCGACCGCAAGCGCGGGGACCGGCTAGGATAAGGCTCCCATCCCCCGGAGCCTTCCGATGGCCGACCTCTCGTCCTTCCCGATCACCCGGCGCTGGCCCGCGAAGCATCCGCACGTCCTGCAGCTCTACTCGCTGCCGACGCCCAACGGCGTCAAGGTCTCGATCATGCTGGAGGAGATCGGGTTGCCCTACGAGCCGCACCGGATCGACATCGGCGCCAACGAGACCTGGACGCCGGAATTCCTGTCGCTCAATCCCAACGGCAAGATCCCGGCGATCGTCGATCCGGACGGTCCGGGCGGGAAGCCGCTGGGTCTCTTCGAGTCCGGCGCGATCCTGGTCTATCTCGCCGAGAAGACCGGCAAGCTGATGCCGTCCGATGCCGCCGGCCGCTACGAGACGATGCAGTGGGTGTTCTTCCAGATGGCGGCGATCGGCCCGATGTTCGGCCAGGTGGGGTTCTTCCACAAGTTCGCCGGCCGCGAGTACGAGGACAAGCGGCCGCTCAAGCGCTACGTCGATGAGTCCAAGCGCCTGCTCGGCGTGATCGAGACACGGCTCGACGGTCGCGACTGGATCATGGGCGGGTATTCGATCGCCGACATCTCGATGCTGGGCTGGGTGCGCAACCTGGTCGGCTTCTACGGTGCCGGCGACCTCGTCGACTACGGCTCGTTCAAGCGCGTGCCGGCCTGGCTTGAGCGCGGGCTCCAGCGGCCGGCCGTGCAGCGCGGGCTTGAGATCCCGAAGAAGGTCTAGCGGCGCTTCAGCGTGGTGTTCGCATACTCGACGAGCTGGTCGATGCAGGTGCCCCAGCCTTCGAAGAAGCCCATCTCCTCGTGCTTCTTCCGGCCTTCAGGGTCCTTGTGCAGGCAGTGCGCGTGGTAGCGCGTGCCCTTGCCCTCGGGCGTGAAGGTGAGGATGGCGGTCACCGGCATGCCTTCGGGCAGAAAGCCCTTGGCCTGGGGTCGGTAGCCCGGCTCCAGCGCATCGGTCCAGATCAGCCGCTCATGCGGGGTGACCTCGAGATAGCAGGCGAGGTTCGGATATTCCTGTCCCTCGGGCGAGCGGAAGACCGTGCGCATCATGCCGCCGGGACGCACGTCCAGCTCGCAGTCGGCGACCTGCCAGGGGCGAGGCACGAACCAGTGCGGGAAGTGCTCGGCCTTGGTCCAGCACTCCCAGACCAGCTCGCGCGGCACGTCGATGACGCGCTCCAGCACGAGGTCGAGCTTGGGATCGGTCTTGATGATCATTTGCGTTTCTCCTTGAGCGACAGGGCATAGGCGTCGAGCCGGTCGAGGCGCTCCTCCCACATCGAGCGCAGCTGGGAAAGCCAGTCCTCGGCCAGCCGAAGCCGCTTGGATTCGATCTGATACGTGCGCACGCGCCCGGCCTTCCGGGACGACACGAGCCCGCATCCTTCAAGCACCTTCAGGTGCTCGACGAAGGAAGGGAGCGCCATCTCGAACGGCTCGGCGAGCTCGCTGACCGAGGCTGGGCTCCGGCTCAAGCGCGCGATCACCTGGCGGCGGGTCGGATCGGCGAGCGCCTTGAAGATGCCGTCGATCGGCGGGGCGGCTGCGGCGTGCATGCGGTGGAACATGGGGCGGCTAAATACTTAGGTCAATGCCTAAGTATTACGGGTGCGAGCAACTCTGAGCGGCAGGACGCGCTCTTCTCAGGTCTTCGTGGTCTTCTGAACGATCCCCTTGGGATCGCCATAGGGCCTGGTGATCACCTCGAGCAGGTGACCGTCCGGATCCTCGAAATAGACGCCGCGGCCGCACCAATGGCGATTGATCTGGCTTGGTTGCGATCGCGCCGGATCGGCCCAGTGGTCGAGGCCCTTCTTCCTGATGCGCTCGAGCACGTGGTCGAACTCGGCCTCGCCGATCAGGAAGGCGTAGTGCTGGAGCGCCGGCTTCTCGTCCTGCTGATAGAAGTCGAGCGAGACGCCGTTATCCATGTCGACGATCAGGAAGTGCAGGAAGGCGCGGGGTTGCGGCCGGCCGAGCATCTCGGCGAGGAAGCCGGCGGACCTGGCCTTGTCGGTGCACCAGACGATCGTGTGGTTCAGCTCGACGGCCATGCGTTCCTATTGCCAGAGCGACTTCATCGGCCCGCCCTTGCCGGCGACCGGATCGGAGTCGGGGATGGGGAGGCTCTCCATCCGCTCGATCATCTCCGGGCTCGCCGCCTCGCGGCAGGTGCGCCAATCCTGGCCCGGCGGATAGGCGCCGACCACCATGAACTCCGGACTCGCCTGGCGCTGGCAATGGCCGATGCCGGCGGGGAGGAGGACGACGTCGCCGGCGCCGACCTCGATGTCGTGGCCCTTGGGACCGCCGAGGATGAGCCGTGCCGTGCCGCTGGCGACGCCCAGCACCTCGTGCGCGTGGGCGTGATAGTGGTGAAAGTCGTAGAGGCCCGAGCGCCACTTGGGCGGCCAGCCGTTCCTCTCGAACAGCGTCTCGAACGCCGAGGCGGGATCGTCGCCGCCGACGTCGACCACGCCACGGTAGATCAGCACCGGCAGCCGGCGATTGTTGGGGACCCAGGCATGAGGCTCCAGCAGCAGAACCTCGGGTTCGATCTTCCTGGCCATGGCGAAGTTCCTAGCATGGTGCCGAGCGACGCGGCGGCTCCGTAGTGAAAGGCTTGACGGCCACAAGGGTTTCGCGGTGTGATGAGAACAAACAATGAACATCGCGAGGCCGTCCATGTCGCAATTCGCGCTCCCGGGCTTCGAGCGTGCGCCCGAACCGCCGGCGAGGCCGAAAGGATCGCCGCAGACACCGCAAGCGAGGCCGCCGAGGAAATTCGGCGGCCTCAAGGACCGATTGTTCTTCGGGATTCGCCTCGATGCGCAGGCTGCCTACTCTGCGCGACAGACCGCGTGGAATCTTCGGAACCGTCATCATCTGAAGTCCTGGCCGCAGCAAAGGTCCATGCTCCATGTCACGCTCAGGCATGTCGGCGACTTCAACGGGTTTCCCGGTGGGCTGATCGAGAAACTGGCCGAAGCGGCAGCGTCGGTTGGCACGCGACCATTCGAAGTCGCGTTCGACCGCGTCATGAGTTTTCGGTCCTGCATCGTCCTGACCGGGGACGACGGCGTGGCCGGAGCTCGACGATTGGAGACTGCCTTGAGCGAGGCTTTGGAGAAGGGACGGATCCGCGAGCCGAGCCGCAGCTTCAGTCCCCACATTACCCTGATGCATGAAAGCACGCCGATTCCCACCGAGCCGCTGCGTCGACCGGTTCGCTGGAAGGTCGACGAGTTCGTCCTGATCCACAGCCTGCTTTCGCAGGGCAGGCATGTCGTATTGCAAACTTTTCCGCTCGGCGGCGGAGCTCGGGAGCTCACATCATGGTCAAGTCCGTGACCATCTACGGCATCCTCGACGTCG
>CAZDGR010000267.1:0-6494 GCA_964504845.1 uncultured Rhizobium sp.
TCCGCCTGCTGCCGACCTCGGCGCTGATCCGGGTTGGATATGCCCAGGCTCAGCTAGAGCTCGACCAGCCCGCTATGACCCGGGATGCGATGTCCCATCTGCAGGCGGCGGTGCATGTCGACCGCGACATCGGGCTTGCCTGGCGCCTGCTCGCGATCGCGCATGGCCGCGAGGGCCGGGTCGGCGAGGCGGCCCTCGCGCTTGCCGAGCAGGCGATGGTCGAGGGGCGGCGCATGGACGCGGCCCAGCAGGCGACCCGGGCGATGCGGCTCCTCAAGGAAGGCACGCCCGGCTGGCTGCGCGCCCAGGACCTCAAGATCGAGGCCGACAGCAAGAAGCCGAGACGCTAGGATCCACAGCCCGCCCGCGGTGTTTCACTCGAACGTGCGTGGACTTCGACTCGCGGCCTTCCCATAGTTCCAAGCGATATTCGTGAAAGGTTGTTCATGCGTCGCCTCGTTGCCGCCGTTCTGCTCGCCCTGGCTCTTCAGCTTCCCGCCGCCGCGCAGCCCTTTTCTCCCGATCAGAAGAAGGCGATCGAGGAGGTCGTGCGCGCCTACATCCTGAAGAATCCGGAGATCATCCGAGAAGCGGTCGAGGCGCTTCAGGCGAAGGAGCAGCAGTCGGCCGAGGAGCGCCGTGTCGAGGCGCTGGCGAGGCTGAAGGACGAGCTCGCCTTCGATCCGGGCTCGCCGGTCCTGGGCAATCCGACCGGTGACGTGACCGTGGTCGAGTTCTTCGACTATCGCTGCCCCTACTGCAAGCGGACAGCGCCCGTGATCGACCAGCTGGTCAAGGAAGACGGCCGCATCCGGCGGGTGATGAAGGAATTCCCGATCCTGGGCCCCGAGTCGCTTTTCGCCTCGAGGGTCGCGCTCGCCGCCAAGGCGCAGGACAAGTACGAGCCGATGCACCGTCTGCTGATCGCCGCCAAGGGTGCGCTCGATCAGGAGACGGTGATGAAGCTGGCGAAAGAAGCCGGGCTCGACATGGCGCAGCTCAAGCGCGACCTCAACTCGGCGGCGATCGACGAGGCGCTCAGGAAGAACCGCGACCTCGCAGGCCAGCTCGAGATCACCGGAACGCCGGCCTTCATCATCGGCAAGGAATTCGTGCCGGGCGCGGCCGAGCTCGACACCTTCAAGACGATCGTCGCCCGCGCCCGCAAGGGCTGACGGCTCTCAGGGCTCGGCGTCGGGTTGCTTCGATGGCTGGGCTGCATCGAAGGCCGGCAGCGCCATGCAGGCATCGAATATCCGCGAGATCGTCGGATAAGGCGCCAGATCCAGGTTGTAGCGCCTGGAATTGAAGACCTGCGGCACCAGGCAGATGTCGGCGAGTCCCGGCGTGTCGCCGTGGCAGAATCGTCCCGTCGCCTTGTCCTTCGCCAACATCGCCTCGAGCCCACTGAAGCCGGTCGCGATCCAGTGGTTGAACCAGCGGGCGACCGCGGCCTCGTCGGCCTTCAGCTCCTTCGCGAGGTACTGAAGGACGCGAAGGTTGTCGACCGGGTGGATGTCGCAGGCGACGATCTGCGCCAGCGCGCGGACCCGCGCGCGTTCATGCGGGGTCTTCGGCAGCAGCGGCGGAGAGGGCCGGGTCTCGTCCAGGTACTCGACGATCGCCAGCGACTGAGTCAGCGCATGCGGTCCGTCCTCGAGCGTCGGCACCAGCGCCTGCGGGTTGAGGCCGAGATAGGCGGCGCTCTTCTGATCCCCCTTCCTCAAGTGGACGAAGGCGTTTTCGTAGGCGAGGCCCTTCAGGTTGAGCGCGATGCGGACGCGGAACGCGGCCGAGGAACGGAAGTAGCCATGGAGCCTCATCGCGCCGGATCCCCCTTCAAGGTGCGGAGGCAGTCTACGACGCCGGCTCGGCGCGGACGACGGTCTGCTCGATCGCCCCGAACACGGAGCGCCCGGAGGAGTCCGGCATCTCCAGCCGGATGGTGTCGCCGAAGCGCATGAACGGCGTCTTCGGCTTGCCCTCCTCGATGGTCTCGATCATCCGTACCTCGGCGATGCAGGACCAGCCGCGGGATCGGTCGCGGTTGGAGACGGTGCCGGAGCCGATGACGGTGCCGGCGGACAGCGGCCGGGTCTTGGCGGCATGCGCGATCAGCGCCGGGAAGTCGAACTGCATGTCGGCGCCGGCATCGGTGTTGCCCACCTGCTTCCCGTTCAGGGTCGAGATCAACGGCAAGTGCAGCCGGCCGCCATCCCAGGCGTCGCCGAGCGATATTGGATCCACGGCCACTGGACCGAACGCCGTCGGCGGCTTGCCGTGGAAGAATCCGAAACCTTTGGCCAGCTCGTTCGGGATCAGGTTCCGGAGGCTGACGTCGTTGACCAGCATCAGCAACTTGATGTGCGAGCGGGCCTTCTCGGCGGACACGCCCATCGGCACGTCGTCGACCACGACCGCGACTTCGCCTTCGAAGTCGATGCCCCAGTCCTCGCTCGCGGCATGAATCGGGTCGGTCGGGCCCAAGAAGCGGTCGGAGCCGCCCTGGTACATCAGCGGATCGTGCAGGAAGGACGGCGGCATCTCGGCGCCGCGCGCCTTCCGTACCAGCTCGACATGATTGAGATAGGAAGAGCCGTCCGCCCACTGATAGGCGCGGGGGAAGGGCGAGGCGAGGGCCTTCACGTCGAGCGGGAAGGCGTCGGGCATCTTGCCATCGTCGAGCAGCCGGGCGACGGAGCGCAGCTCCGGCGCCAGCGCCTCCCAGTCCTCGATCGCCGCCTGCATCGTCGCCGCGATCTTCGGCACCCGCACCGCACGCGAGAGGTCGCTGGAAACGACCACGAGCGTGCCGTCGCGGCCGCCCTCCTTCAAGGTTCCGAGCTTCATGGGCTACTCCGCCGCTTCCGGCTTCTTCCGCCACGAGTCCACATAGCCCGGCCACTCGATGCCTTCCGGCAGCGTGCCGATGTCGAGCGCGTCGCGGGTGTCCACCATCACCGCGACTTCGTCCAGCATGTGGCCGCCCGGCGCCTTCGCCGCCATCGCGAACGCCTTCGGGTGCGGCCCGTGCGGGAAGCCGCAAGGATGCAGCGTGACCATGCCGGGGTGGATGTTGTCGCGGCTCATGAACTTGCCACGGTGGTAGAAGATCATCTCGTCGAAGTCGTCGTTGTTATGGAAGAACGGCAGCTTGAGCGCGCCCGGGTCGCTCTCCGCCGGCCTCGGTGTGAAGGTGCAGACGACGAAGCGCGATGAGAGGAACGTCGCGTGCACCGAGGGCGGCAGGTGGTAGCGATGGCTCATCACCGGCCTGATGTCGCGCCAGTTGAGCCTGACCGGCATCAGCGTCCCCTGCCAGCCGGCGGCATCCAGCGGGTTGTACGGATAGGCGATGGTCGAGAAGTGCCCGCGCCGCTTGATCGTCACCCGCCAGGGATCCTCGGTCTGCTGTGCCCGGAAGGCCTCGTCCATTGCCGGGACATCGAGCACGCCCGGATCGAACACGGCTTGCGCGCCCAAGGGGCCGCGATCGGGCAGCTGGTAGCTGTCGTTGGTCGCCTCGATCAGCAGCGCGGTCATCGCCGCTTTCGGCGTGATCCGCCACTGCGTGCCTCGCGGCAGCACGACGTAGTCGCCCTCGCCGATCGCGAGATGGCCGTAGTCGCAGAAAAGGTCGCCGTCGCCTTCGTGCACGAAGATCAGCTCGTCGCCGTCGCTGTTGCGGACCAGGTGATCCATCGCGCCGGCCGGCCGCCAGTGGCGGATGCGGACATGGGCGTTGTGCAGCACGTCGATCGCGCCCCAGGGCGAGGACTGCACCGCGTTGAGCTTGGCGAGGTCGAAGGCGCGTGGCTTCAGCGGCCCGTCCCACTCGACCCAGCCGGTCGGCGGGTGGCGGTGATACATCTGCGTCGCCGGCCCGAAGAAACCTTCCTTGCCGATCTCGCGCTCGTAGGTGCCCTGGGGCAGGTCGGCATGGGCCTGGCGCGAGGCCGTGCCTTCGCGACGGGGAACCGAGATCCAGGTCTTCATTGGGTCAGCACTCCGCGATTGATCTGGTCCTGCTGCATCGACTCGAAGAGGGCGCGGAAGTTGCCCTCGCCGAAGCCTTCGTCGCCCTTCCGCTGGATCAGCTCGAAGAAGATCGGCCCGATCACCGTCTTGGTGAAGATCTGCAGCAGGATGCCGCCGTCCTTGGTCGGCGCGCCGTCGATCAGGATCTTCTCGCGCTTGAGGCGGGCCACGTCCTCGCCATGGCCGGGGAGCCGCTTGTCCAGCATCTCGTAGTAGGTGTCCGGCACGTCGGAGAGGAACTCGACGCCGCGTTTCTTCAGGCCCTCGACCGCGTCGTAGATGTTCTCGCAACTGAGCGCGATGTGCTGGATGCCTTCGCCGTTGTAGGCCTGCAGGTACTCCTCGATCTGCGACTTGTCGTCGGATGACTCGTTGATCGGGATGCGGATCTTGCCGCAGGGGCTGGTCATCGCCTTGCTCTTGAGGCCGGTGAGCTTGCCCTCGATGTCGAAGTAGCGGATCTCGCGGAAGTTGAAGAGGCGCTCGTAGAACCTGGCCCATTCGTCCATGCGGCCGCGATGGACGTTGTGGGTCAGGTGATCGACATAGGTGAGGCCGACGCCCTTGGCGGCCTGGTCGGCACCCGGGATCGGCTTGAAGTCGACGTCGTAGATCGAGCGGTCGCCATAGCGGTCGACCAGGTAGATCGCGCTGCCGCCGATGCCGCGGATCGCCGGGATGTTGAGCTCCATCGGGCCGACGCGGCTCTCGACCGGCTTGGCACCGAGCGAGAGCGCCCGCGTATAGGCCTTGGCCGCATCCTGGACGCGGAACGCCATGGCACAGACCGAGGGGCCGTGCACGCGTGCGAAGGACTGGGCGAAGCTGTCGGGCTCGGCGTTGACGATGAAGTTGACGTCGCCCTGGCGATAGAGCGTCACGTCCTTGGACCTGTGGCGGGCGACGGCGGTGAAGCCCATCGAGACGAACAGCCGGCCGAGGGCCTGGGTGTCGACGGCGGTGTACTCGACGAACTCGAAGCCGTCGGTGCCCATCGGGTTCGGGGATCCCGTGTTCTGGGTCATGCGCGTGCTCCTTGACGGGGAGGGTGGTTGCCTGGGATATTAGTTTCAAGTGAAACTAATGCCAAGCCCCGTCAGGAGAACACCCGAGGAGGCAGGAAGCCTCATCCTCGAGCGCTTCGTGCCCTACCGGCTCTCGGTGCTCTCCAACACCGTCAGCCGGGCGATCGCGCGCATCTATGCCGAGCGCTTCGACCTCTCGATCCCGGAATGGCGGGTGATGGCCCAGCTCGGCCGCCATGGCCGGCTGACGGCGAGCGAAATCGTGGGATTGACGGCGATGGACAAGGTGCGCGTGAGCCGCGCCGTCTCCCGCCTGACCGCTGCCGGGCGGATCGCCGCCGACGAGGACGAGGCCGACCGCCGCCGCCAGCACCTGACGCTCACGCCCGCCGGCCGGCGCATCTATCGCGAGATCGTGCCCCTGGCGCTCGAGCGCGAGGGGAGCCTGCTCGAGGTCTTGAGTCCGGGAGACCGGCAAACGCTCGACCGGCTGCTGACGAAGCTTCAGGAGCAGGGAGCTCGATTGGCGCCCGCTCCGGGTGCCGCGTTGGCGGAGCCGGATTGAGGTTTGTCGACCCTCGGACAACTGATAGTTTCAGAAATGCATGGTCGACCAGCCGCTACGATACTCGCCTGAGACCTTCGACTGCGACACGATCGACGCGGCAAAGCAGATCATATTGACCGCGTCGTCGTCAGCGGAAACGGATCGCCACTGGCGAGAAGACACGCCAATCATCGCGGCTCAGCTTGCGGAGCATCTTCTCGTTGGAGGCGGGCAGCGAGTGCTGGACTTCGGCTGCGGCATCGGCCGGGTCGCCAAGCCATTCATGGCGCTTACGGCCTGTCAGATCGTCGGGGTCGATATAAGCGCCTCGATGCGGCGCATGGCTCTCGACTACGTCGCCTCGCCTCGGTTCCACACGATTGCACCCGAAGACCTGGACGAGCCTTCCAATCAGTTGTTCGATGCCGCCTACGCCGTTCTCGTGATCCAGCATTGCGAGAACCCGGAACTGGAAATCCGCCGCATACGTAACAGCTTGCGACCTGATGGCCGCTTCGTTCTCGTCAACTCCACGCGTCGTTGGCTGCCGACCAATCAGGGCTGGGCGAACGATCGGGTCGATGTGCTGGCCGTGGCCTCGCAACTCTTCAGGCGCGTCGCCTCTTTCGATCCGCCGGGCCACTACCAGCCCGGCGCGGACGAGCTGCATTACGGAATGGTTTTCGTTCCGCGGTAGAGGCTTCTGCGCCCCGGCCCGTTGCGGCCGCCGAAGATCGCCCCGCCTGTGCATAAATTGAGTTGGGAGCGGCCGGGGCCCTTGCCCCGACCCCGTCCGGCCCTGATATAAAGGCGTTGAGAGGTTGGTGGTGGACGGGCTCCTCGCCAACCCGGTCAGGTCCGGAAGGAAGCAGCCGTAACGAGTT
>CAZDGR010000268.1:0-6460 GCA_964504845.1 uncultured Rhizobium sp.
GTTGCTCGTTGCGGGCGCGCTCTTCCGAGCTCCGCTGCTGCTCGCGCTCGCGCGCCCGTTCCTCGCGGCGCTGGCGATAGGAATCGCGGTCGACGCCCTGACCTTCCGGGCGCACCTGACGCTGCCGGTTCTCGCGGTTGTACTGTTCGGGACTCGTGCTGGCACCTTCGGCGAGCGCCGGCCCGCTCAGCGCAAGGAGCCCGACAAGGCCGGCGGCCGCCAGCAGACCCCGTTTCCCGCCCGACTTGACCACGTCGCCTCCCTCTCCACGCCGATGGCGCGATCCGAACCTGCCGCCTTCTCTGGCGGGCGCTCTTGGAACGCGTCGCGGCTTCACGATCCTGCGAGGAAGCGTAGGGATTTCCTTGGGCATTTTTGCGGCGGGAAGAAGGCGTCAGCTACGGGCGTACCTGAACTCCGGCAGTGCCTTCAGCGCCTCCTTGGTGGCGCCCGGCAGCATGATCCTGTTCGCGGCCATCTTCAGGCTCTCGTAGGGCACCACCACCAGCCGGTCGCCGAGCCCGAGGAAGCCGCCGACCGACAGCACCGCATAGGGCGTGCGGCCATCGGGACCGATCAGCAGCTCGTCGACCTTGCCGACGGTCTCGTTGGCCTCGTTGATCACGACGCCGCCGATGATCTTGCTGGCCCGGTAGCCGCTCGCGAGCCTGGTGGTGTCGAGCTTGATCAAGGCCGCCGTCTGCGGCGGGCTCTGAGCCATCAGGGGATCGGCGAGGCCCAAGGCGAGAATCGCCGCGGCCGCGGCGAGAGGCTTGCTCATGGAAAGCTCCTTGCTTCGACCGGCTAAACATCTGTGCGGGAAGGCCAGTTCCATGATCGTTCGCATCGGTGGGTGCCCGATCCGGCGAAGCTGCTAGCGTCCCGCCATCCCCAAGCCTTCAGGAGATCGTTGATGACCAGGCTCGACGGAAAGGTCGCTCTCGTCTCGGGCGCCGCTCGCGGTATCGGCGCGGAGACCGCACGGCGGCTGGCCAAGGCCGGCGCGGCGGTCGCGCTCGGCGACGTGCTCGACGAGGGCGGCAAGGCGGTTGCCCGCGAGATCGAGGCGGCGGGCGGCAAGGCCTTCTATTTCCGCCTGGACGTGACCTCCGAGGCCGACTGGAACCAAGTCGTCGCGACTGCGGTTTCCAGGTATGGCGGGCTCGACGTTCTGGTCAACAATGCCGGGCTCTTCCTCGGCAAGACCAGCGAGGAGTCGACGCTCGAGGAATGGCGGCGGCTCTGCGACGTCAACCTGACCGGCGTCTTCCTCGGGACCAAGCAGGCGCTGCCGGCGCTGAAGGAGCGGGCCAAGACCAGCGCCGCCGGCGGCTCGATCGTCAACGTCTCGTCGACGGCCGGGTTGGTCGGCTCGCCGCTGGCGCCGCTCTACTCGCTGACCAAGGGCGGCGTTACGCTGTTCAGCAAGTCGACGGCGCTCGAGTTCGCCCGCAAGAAGTACAGGATCCGCGTGAATTCCATCCACCCGGGCGTGATCGAGACCGACATGGGCGAAGAGACGTTCAGGACGCGCGCTCGTTACGCCGGCAGCAACGACATGGATGCGGCCCGGCAGCAGGGCCTGGCGACCCATCCGCTGGGCCGTTTCGGCACCGCGGGCGACATCGCCAACGGCATCGTGTTCCTGGCCTCCGACGAATCCGCCTTCATGACCGGCTCGTCGATGGTCATGGATGGCGGCGTGACCGCCCAGTGAGATCCGAGAAGGAGACATCGCGATGAACGCGTTCGATCGCCTCTCGTCCTGGACGCCGCAGATGCTGGCGGTCCTGCGCATCATGACGGCGCTCCTCTTCATCGAGCACGGCACGGCGAAGCTGTTCGGCTTCCCGCCCGACCCGAACGTCGCCGGCGTCTCTCTATTCTCGCTGATCGGGTTCGCCGGCGTCCTCGAGGTGTTCGGCGGGGCGCTGATCCTGATCGGGCTTTTCACCCGGCCGGTCGCATTCGTGCTCGCCGGATTCATGGCCGTCGCCTACTTCATGGCGCATGCGCCGAAGGCGTTCTTTCCGCTCTTGAACATGGGCGACGCGGCGATCCTCTACTGCTTCATCTTCCTCTACCTGATGGTCGCAGGCCCCGGCGCCTGGAGCATCGACGGCCTCAAGTCACCCGAGCCGGTGGTGACCGGCTCGCCGCGCCACATGTAGGGATCACCAGTCGACGATCGTTCCGTCCGCGAGCTTCGCCTCGACGGAGTGGATGATCTCCTGCTTGAAGGGATGCTTGGCGGCGACGCGCTCGTCGACCTTGACGCCGAGCCCCGGCGCGGTCGGGATCTGCCAGCTTCCGTTCACCATCCTGATCGGCCCCTGGACGACCTCGCCATACCAGGGGACGGCGCCGACCATCTCCTCCTGGATGATGACGTTGGGCGTCGCGATGTCGAAGTGCAGCGCCGAGACGCCGGCGATGGGGCCGAGCGGGTTGTGGGGCGCCACGCCCATCATCGCGGTCTCGCCCATCGCCGCGATCTTGCGCCCTTCCCAGATGCCGCCACAGTGGCAAAGGTCCGGCTGCATGATCGTGATCGCGCGCAGCTGGCAGAGCTCCTCGAAGTCGCGGCGATCGATCAGCCGCTCGCCGGTCGCGATCGGCACCTTGGTGCGCTCGGAGATCTGTTTCATCGCGAGCGCGTCGCCCGGCTGCACCGGCTCCTCTGCGAACATCGGCCGGTAGGGTGCGAGCATCTCGATGCACTGCACCGCAAGCGCGACCGACGCGCATTTGCCGTGGAAGTCGATCATGATCTCGGTCGCATCGCCGGCTGCCTCGCGCAGCGTGCGCATCCAGCCGTCGACGCTCGCCATCGACCTGGGATCGAGCGTGTAGGCCATGTAGAACGGGAACACGACCTTGAAGGCGTTGTAGCCCTTGGACTTGATCTGGGCGACGAGGTCCTGGAGCTGGGATCGCTCCTTCTGGTCGTAGACCGCGTTCATGTTGCCCATGCCGAGATGGGTGTAGACCGGCACGTGCTCGCGGGTCTTGCCGCCGAGGAGGCGCCAGACCGGCAGCCCGACCGACTTGCCGAAGATGTCCCACATCGCCTGCTCGATGCCGGCGATCGCCGAGCGCCCGATCACGCCCAGCTTCCAGAAGCCGTGCTTGGTCATCGCGCGGACGCCGTTCTCGATGTCGCGCGGATCGCGGCCGATCATCAGCGGCTCGAGGTCCTGGACGCAGCCGACGACGGCGCGCGTTTTCCATTCCAGCGTCGCCTCGCCCCACCCGTACAGGCCGTCCTGGTCGGTCTCGACCTTGACGAAGACCCAGTTCCGCATCTCGGCGTTGACCACGACCGTGCGGATGCCAGTGATTTTCATGAAACGGCCTCGAAGGAGGGAGGAGGGGAGGAGCGGCGGCGCGATCCTCCCCCGGACACCGTTTCGTTTCAACTCACTCGTAGAAATCGGGAGTCCGTTTCATGCCGTCGCTCTGCGGCTTGTCGTGGTTGATCCAGAGCTGGCCCTTGATCTGGACTATCAGCGCCTCGATCCTGCTCATCGAGGCGATCGTCTTGTCCTTGTCGGTGTTCATGCTGGGGACGCGCTTGTTGTCCCGGTTGTCCTTGAAGTGGACCACATCGCCCGAGAGCAGCACGAAGCCGGTCTTCGGCAGCTTGAGCGCCGTCGCCGAATGACCCGCGTTCCGCCTCCGGGCGACACGAGTGCGTGAGCGTGCGGCTACCATGATAGCGTTCCGCCCGTGACCTCCCAGCCGGCGTCCGCCAGCACCAACACGAGCCTTCGCGCGATCCTGCTCGTGGTCGCGACCGTTCTCGGCTTCGCGATGATGAACGGCGTCAACAAGTACCTGACGCAGGATTTCCTGGTGCCGCAGGTCGTCTGGGCCAGGTTCTTCTTCGCCAACATCACGATCCTCCTCTTCGCGGCGATGCGGCCGGGCGGCTGGACCGGCTTGTTCCGCACCCGGCGGCCCGGTCTTCAGGCCTTCCGCTCCATCCTGATGATCGCCTCCACGCTGATGTTCGTCGGCGCGCTGTCGGTGCTGCCGCTGGCCGAGGTGGAGGCGATCAGCTTCGCCGGCCCGCTGTTCGTCGTCGCCCTCTCGGCGCCGCTCCTGAAGGAACGGGTGCCGGCATCGCTCTGGGTCGCGGTCGTGCTGGGATTCATCGGCGTCCTGATCATCATCCGCCCCGGCTTCGGGGTGATGAGCTGGGCGGCAGCCCTGCCGCTCTGCGTGGCGCTGCTCTACGCCGCCTTCCAGATCGCGACGCGCCGGCTCGGCGGCGCCGACCCGCAGCTGACCTCGCTGTTCTACTCGGGACTTCTCGGCCTGGTGCTGACCACGGCTTTCGCGCCGTTCATCTGGCGCTGGCCGGATACCCAGGGGTGGTTCCTGATGGCGGCATCTGGCTTCCTCGGAGCCGCCAGCCACTTCATGCTGATCAAGGCGCTCGAGCTGGCGCCCGCTTCGCTGCTGCAGCCCTTCACCTACGTCCAGCTCGTCGGCGCGGTGATCATCGGCTACGTCGTCTTCGGCAACGCCCCCGATCTCTGGACCTGGATCGGCGGCCTCGTCATCGTCGGCAGCGGCCTCTACGTCGTGCTGAGGCAGCGGCGGCGGTAGCGTCAGGTGTGCTGAGCGGTGAACTGAACGCGGTCAAAGCGGCCGGCTGCGAGGTCCTTCTCCTCGATCACGAAATAGAGGGAACCGCCGGGCCCCCAGAAGTGCCGTTGGTCGCCGGTGTCGTAGGACCCGACCTGGAGCAGCAGATGCCAATGCTCGCCGGGTTCTTGGTAGAGCGAGAGTTCGCCTTGCACAGGATGGAGCCAGCCGAGCAGCTTGTTGAGGTCGGTTGTGTCGAGGCCCGGGTGTCCTTCGGGCATCCGAATGCCATTATGCTCGTAGATGCGAAAATACTTCTTGCGATCGAAGCGACCCTCGATCCGCGTCGAGAACATATGCGGCAGATCCAGAACCTCGGTGAAGCTGAGGCCGCATTCCGGCATGATCTCGACGTCGGGTTCCGGTGGCTCGGCCTTCATAAGCTCGGTGCCGGGGCGCCAATGGAAGACCACGCCTTCCTCGCCCCATCCACCGTCGCAGCCGGTCGCGATGTCGGGATCGGCGAAGAACGCGAGCCAGCCAGAGGCAGGCAACGGCTGGGACTTCTTGAGGCCTGCGACCTCGGCGCAGTTGATCTGTCCGATGAACAGCATTGGCTCGTCGCCTAGGCATGGCCATTCCCAGCCGGCCGGCGCCATGGGATGGCCGCCAAGCCTGGACACCAGGCGTGAGTCCGTCGGAACGAGCGTGCGCGGCCACAGGAAAAGGGACGGCTTCAGCAATGCGAGAAGGGCATCGAAATCGTCCCGTTCCGGAAACTCCGTCCGGATGATCACCTCAAGCTCCTCGCGCGTAAGCGAGGCGGGCAGCGTCTGCGGGCCGGCCATGGTGCCTCCAATTTAGTTCACTATTTGTTCCACGTGTCAAGCGTGCCATTCCTGCGCCCTCATGCGAAGGTGGCGCCCAATCAATGCGCCGATAAATGACCTCCTCTCGCTTCGTCGATCTCTCCCAGACCTTTCACGACGGCATGCCCGGAATCCGGCGGAAGATGCTGGACGGGTCCTTCCGCGACGAAACCGTGCGCTTGAGCGTCGTCCGCACCCATGCGGAGTCGGCGGCGCTCAATCCGGCCGGGGTCGGCTTCGAGACGACCGAGGTCCAGTTCCCGACCGCGATCGCCACATACATCGACGCGCCTTATTGCCGCTGGCCGGAGATGCGGGACATCTCGAAGCTCAGCCTCGACGACGTGATCCTGCCGGGGGTCGTCGTCGACTGCCGCGGCAAGTCGGACCGCGCGATCGTCGGCGTCGACGTGCTGCCGCGGCAGAGCCTTGAGGGCCTTGCCGTGCTGTTCAACTTCGGCTGGGACAAGCACTGGGGAACCGAGCGCTACGCCGCGCATCCGGCCATCGGGCCGGACGTGGTCGACCGGCTGATATCGGACGGTGCCAAGCTCTACGCGGTCGATGCCGGCAGCGCCGACGCTCCGGGGGATCAGAAGTCTCCGGTGCATTCGCGGCTGCTCGAACGCGATATCCTGATCTCGGAGAACCTGGTCGGCCTCGACCGGCTGATCGGGAAGCGCTTCCGCTTCTTCGCCGTGCCGATCAAGGCCAAGGGGGCGACGTCGATGACCGTCCGCGCCTTTGCCGAGCTGACCTAGGAGAGAGACGATGACCTGGTCCATCGTGGCCTACGACAAGGCGAGCGGAGCTTTCGCCGCCGCCGTCACCACCCGCTCGCTCGCCGTGGGATCGCGCTGCCCGTTCGTGCGCGCCGGGGTCGGCGCGGTCTGCACCCAGTCGATCTCGAACTGGTACCTGGGACCGAAGATCCTCGACCTGATCGAGCGCGACGTCGAGCCGGCGGCGGCGATCGAGGTGGCGCTGCTCGCCGACGA
>CAZDGR010000269.1:0-6458 GCA_964504845.1 uncultured Rhizobium sp.
GGTCGATGCCTGGAAATATGCGCGCACCATCCGGATCGCCGACGGCCCCGATGCCGTGCACCTCGCCGCGCTCGGCAAGCAGGCGATCGGGCGTTACGGAGCGAAGACCTGATGGTGGGCGCCGGTCTCGTCGACCTCGATCGGCTGGTCCCTTACCTCGAATCCAACCTTCCGGGCTTTCACGGGCCGGCGACGGCCCGGAAGTTCGCGAGCGGCCAGTCGAATCCAACCTACCTCATCGACGCCGGCTCCGGGCGATACGTTCTGCGCCGCAAGCCTTCCGGCACGCTGCTCAAGTCCGCCCATGCGGTCGAGCGCGAGTACAGGGTCATGAACGCACTGGCGCCGACGCCGGTGCCGGTACCGAAAATGCATCACCTCTGTGAGGATGCCGAAATCCTCGGCACCGCGTTCTTCGTCATGGAGTATCTCGACGGCCGGATCTTCTGGGACCCGGCGCTGCCCGAGATCGCGGCCGGCGAGCGTGGTGCCTATTTCGGCGAGATGGCGCGGGTCCTGGGCGAGCTCGCGAAGCTCGACACGACCGCGGCCGGCCTCGCCGACTTCGGCCGCGCCGGCGGCTACGTCGAGCGCCAGATTTCCCGCTGGGTCCAGCAGTACCGCGCCTCCGAGACCGACAAGATCCAGGCTATGGAGGAATTGATCGGCTGGTTGAGCGGACGCAAGGTCGAGGAGAGCGGCGTCTCCCTGGTCCACGGCGATGTCCGCTTCGACAACGTCATCTTCCACCCGACCGAGCCCCGGATCATCGGCGTGCTCGACTGGGAACTGTCGACGCTGGGAACGCCGCTCGTCGACATCACCTATTTCTGCACGATGCTTCGCCTGCCGCGGGCCAACCGGGTGAAAGGACTCGTCGGGCTGGATCGTTCCACGCTCGGCATACCGGAAGAGGACACCATCCTCCGCGACTTCCTCCGGCACGCCTCCATCACCGGCCCGGTCGACTGGCCGTTCTGGATCGCCTTCCACGCTTTCCGCTTCGCCGCGATCTCGCAGGGTGTCAAGAAGCGGCGGATCGACGGCAACGCCTCGAGCGCGAACGCCGCTGACGTCGGCGACATGGTCGCCGACGTCGCCAGGCTCGGTCTTGAGGCGGCAGCCGGTCGCTAGGCCGGCTGGTCGGCCGCGACGACGGGCGGCGCCTTCCAGCGATAGCCGAAGGATGGATAGTTCTCGATCTCGTCGAACTCGTTGTCGAGGGCGCGGAACTTGTCGCGGATCCGCCGCATCGCCGAGCGCACGTTGGTGCGATAGCCGTTGTCGCCGGCGCCGGCTATGAATCCGGCGCGGTGCACGCAGTCATAGAGCGCGCGATACGTGGCGTGCTCGCCGGCGCTCGCCGCCAGCATGCGCACGATATTGTACTCGGTCACCGTCAGATTGACGTCGACGCCGTCCCAATAGGCGCGGCCGACCTTGGCGCGGAGCAGCAGCCGGCCACGATGGATGTCCTCGGAGGGAACCGGCCTGAGGCGCACGCCCTCGGCCTCGACGGCGAGCTTGATGCGCTTGGTCAGGATGTCGGTGCCACGGGACTTGTCGAGGAAGTCGACCGCGCCCTGGTCCAGAGCGGCGGCCTCGAACGAGCGTTCGGGCAAGCCAGTCAGGAAGATCGTCGGCATCGCCGCCCCCTGGTTGCGCATGCGGCCGAGGAGGTCGATGCCGCTCATCCCGGGCATCTTCCAATCCAGGATGACGACATCCGCCGAGGCCCCGTCGGCGAGATGGCGAAGGAGCGAGGTGCCGTCGGCAAAAGCGGTGACCTCGAAGCCGTTGTCCGCCAGGCCGCCGCGGACCATTTCGCGGAACCCGTCGTCATCATCGACCACCACCACACGAATCTTGTCGGTGAGGCGCCGAGGCGCGGTCTCCGCCGGCGCAGGGGTCGTGCCGGAGGTGGCGACGACCTTCTGGAGGATTGTCATCATGGCATTGCCTTCCGTCGCCCAGGTCGAGGCTCCGTCCCTGTGACGAAGCCGTGCTACTTCCCTAGAACGACGGAGAAGCCTTCCGGTTCAGCGGCCTCGCCACAGATGTCAATGCTGTGGCTGGCGGGCTTCCTCGCCGAGGCGGGCGAGGAGCTGGTCCGCCCGCTCGGTTTCGCCGACCCGGCACACGAACCCGACTCTGGCCAGGCGCTCGGCCAACTCCGGCGACGACCTTCCCTTGGCCACCTGCTTGGCGGCGGCCTCGACCCGGTCGGCGCATGATGCCGGCTCGCCTGCCAGCATCGGCCAGCCGACGCCGGCCAGAACGATGAATGCCGCCACAACGACCACCGATACAAGGGGCGAACGGTCGATCGCCGCCGCGGTCCGATCAAGGACGAGGCTCGCGTCGGCTCGCTGGAACGGATTGCCGGCAGGCCACCTGATCCCATGCATGATCGACCTCCGCATTCCGGTCGCAAACGCCGAGACACCCATCCACGCTGCATTCGGAAGCGATGACAAGATGTGGCGCCGCACCATCCGTCGCTCGAGCTCCCGGCTCAACGCGCTTAACCGCGCATCGGGAGGGGGAAGAGCGACGTCGAACAGGCGGTGAAGATCGATATTGAGATTTCGATAGGCGCTCGCCACCGCCCTGCTGGCGGGATCCTGGGCGAGCCGGCCTTCCACGCCAGACCTGCGCTCGGCCTCGAGCAGGCCGTCGACATAGGCCTGCAGGTCATCCTTGTCGATGCCGGGAGCGGCTCGCCGCACGGCAAGATGCACGACCCTGACGTCCGAGGCTTCTTGGTCTGCCGCTTGAAAGCCGCAGTTCGGAATGAGAGTCGTCACGGCCCAGTCACTACTAGATGCAATGCGATCCACTCATAGACTTGGGCAAATCGATTCTATTCCGGCGGCCTGGAACGCTGCGGTGCGGAATAATTGTTACCCGCGGCCGTCCATAGGAGACGCGAGAGCCGGCGGCGGCGTTCGCTCTACCAGGCAACGGCAAGGAGCTCTCGATGCTGGCTAAACCCGGGTTTCGGTTGCTGGCCCCTCGATCCAAGCAGGCCCAGCAGAAGATCCGCAAAGCGGTATTCCCGGTCGGCGGTCTTGGTACCCGCTTCCTGCCGGCGACCAAGGCCGTTCCCAAGGAGATGCTCCCGGTCGTCGACAAGCCTCTGATCCAGTATGCGGTCGAGGAAGCCCGGGCCGCCGGCATCGAGGAGTTCATCTTCGTCACCAGCCGCGGCAAGGACGCGATCGAGGGTCATCTCGATCGCCTGCAGGATCTGGAATCCGCTCTTCTATCGCGCGGCCGGAAAGACGAAGCCGCGAGCCTCAACACGTGGCTGCCCGAACCCGGCAAGGTCACGTTCCTCAGGCAGCCGGAGCCGCGCGGCCTCGGCCATGCCGTGTGGTGCGCGCGGTCCCAGATCGGCAACGAGCCCTTCGCCGTCATGCTTCCGGACGACCTGATCCTCGCGGTGACACCTTGTCTTCGCCAGATGATCCGCGCCCACGCGCAGGTCGGCGGCAACCTGATGGCGGTGATGCCGGTGGCCCGCACCCACGTCTCGCGCTACGGCGTGATCGATCCGGTGATGCAGCACGGCAGGCTGATCGAAGCAAACGGCGTGGTCGAAAAGCCGGCGCCAGAGCGCGCTCCGTCGACGCTCGCCGTGATCGGTCGCTACATCCTGCAGCCGGATGTCTTCCGGCATCTCGAGGCGGCGGAACCCGGCGCCGGCGGAGAGATCCAGCTCACCGACGCGATCGCCCGCATGATCGCCGACCATGCACTCCACGGCTATCGCTTCGATGGCCGTCGCTTCGATTGCGGCGACAAGCTGGGCTTCCTCGAAGCCAACCTCGCCTTCGCGCTCGGCCGTGCCGAACTCGCGGACGGCGCGGCCGAGATCATCCAACGCTACGCGCACTCCCACGCCGAACCGGAAGCGAAGACCGGCGCCGTTGAGAGCCCGCTGCCGGCACCTCCTAACAGGGCGGTTATCCGGGTCTAGGCGGGCGCTGCCGCGCGGCGCTCTCCGGACTGGCGGCCGTCGATCATTCGCCTCAGTGCTTCGCGTCCGCGCGACAGCCTGGACATCACGGTGCCGATCGGCAGGTCGAGCACCTGGGCGGTCTCCTCGTAGGTGAGACCTTCGAGGCCGACCAACATGACGACGCGATGCTGCTCTTCCGGCAGCGAGTCGAGGGCACGCGCGAGGTCACGAAGCTCGATCGCTGCCGGCTGCGCGGCAGGCTGCGGCAACGAACCGGCGATCTCGTCAAAATCGACCGCATCGCTGGTCTCGGCGCGGCGGCTCACCTGGTCGACGTGGACATTGTGAAGGACGGTGAAGAGATAGGCGCGCACGTTGCGGATGTCGGCTGGGAAGTTTGGCCGCGCGAGCGCGCGGGCCAGACATTCCTGGACCAGATCGTCGGCGTCGCCGCGACCAGCGGAAAGCACGCGCGCGTATCGGCGGAGATCAGAAACGTACCGCTCCACCACATTGGGTGAACTGTTCACGATGGCCCCCTGCCCTTGAGGTCGGCGTCGCAGTGCGCCGCCGACGCGATTTATGCTCCTCAAGAAATAGAGATCCGGAGCCGAGGACAGCGTGACATTGCCCGACGGGGCCGTGACAAATCGGGGATCGCCTGAAAAAGGCGTCGAAAACGCTCAAAATTCGGTGAAGAAATAGGTGGAGGCGCCGGAATAAACCGCCTCCGCTTCGGTCTGTCTAGTCAAGAGAGCCACGAGGCGCGGCCCACTCGTCCAGTCGGTGGGTCGACGAATTCGAAAGGCGACGGTGCCACACCTACGGCGACTCCCCCCTGCCGCCCATAGGGTACCGTTGCTGCCGGCGCGCCGCCCACCCCGGCGCGCCGGCCTCTTCTTGTTCTAGGATCTCTGAATCGGCAGCGTCAGCACCAGGAACGACAGCGATTTCCCGTGGCCGTCGAGATTGAGGCTGCCGTTGACGCCTCCTTCGAGCACATCGTCGATCACGAAATTGAGGGCCTTGAGAAGCGGCAGCTCGTAGCGCCTGACCTGCCCGGCACCGCGCCCGGCGAACAGCGCCTTCACCCGTTCGGCGGTCACCTGCTCGACCAGGACCGGATAGTCCTCGGCCCGATAGGCGATGACGCTCACATTGAGACGGTTGCCTTTGTCGCCGGTCCGGGCGTGCGCAATCTCGTGCAGCGCGATCTCGGACATCGATCAGCCCGCTTCCGCCGCAAGGATGGAAATCCTCGGTCGGATCGATTCCGACGGTACGTAGGCGGAGACCGTGCGGACACGCCCGGTGACGGATGTGCGGACGCCCGCGCCACCGGCGGGCCCCGTCGGATACAGGGCAAGAACCTCCCGCGCGATGCGCTCCGCCGTCACCCGATCGTCGGAGGCGCCCGACAGGCGGACGCGATAGTCGCCGTCGGCAGGGGCCGCCGATGACCGTCGCCGCACCCCGCCGTCGCTGTCAAAGACGCTGACTGCGCCGATGATGTCGCAGCGGACCGGCTGGTTGATGCCGAGGTGCTTGATCCGTTTCAGCAGGACATCTGCCGCGAGCTCGGCGCGGGCTAGCGCATTCGGGCCGGCATAGGAGATTTCCCCCTCGGCGAGGAAGCCGCCCTCGAGACTGACCGTTACTTTGTGGGTCGGCGGCGGCGCGGCGCCGCGCACGCCCCGGACGCGGACGCGATCAGCCGCCTCGGTCTCCAGATGGACCCCGGTGATGTCCATCGAGACATCGGGCGTCAGATAGGCCTTGGGATCGTGCAGCTCGTAGAGCATCTGCTCGGTTACCGTCGCCTCGGAGACCACGCCGCCGGTCCCAGCAGGCTTGGTGACGACCATCGTGCCGTCCTTCGCAACCTCGACGATCGGAAAGCCGACGCGATCCAGGTCTGGCACGTCCTTCCGGCCGGGGTCGGCGAAATAGCCGCCGCTCACCTGGGCGCAGCACTCGATCAGGTGACCGGCGAGCACACCGGCGGCGATCCGATCCCAGTCGGGAGGCGACCAGCCGAACTCGTGCATCAGCGGCCCCAGGACCAGCGCCGAATCCGTGCACCTGCCGGTGACGACGACATCGGCGCCCTTGTCGAGCGCCGCAGCGATCGGCTGCGCACCAAGATAGGCGTTGGCCGCAATGATGTCGCGGCCGCTCAAGTCCGTCCGTTCGTCGTTGGGCCAGCCGCGAACGGCTTCGGCTCCAAGCGCCGCCAGCAGATCGTCTCCTTCGACCACGGCGACATTGAGGCCTCGAAGACCGAGCTCGTCGGCGACGGCGAGAACGCGCCTGCCGGCCGCCATCGGATTTGCCGCGCCGAAATTGGCGACGATGCGAATTCCCGATCGCCGACACCGTTCCAGGATCGGCCTCAGGAAGTCGGCGAGATAGGGCGTATATCCGGTGGCCGGGTCGCGCCGGCGATCGAGCTGAGCCAGCGCCAAGGTCCGCTCGGCCAGGGTCTCGAAGATCA
>CAZDGR010000270.1:0-6451 GCA_964504845.1 uncultured Rhizobium sp.
CTCGGGTGCTGGATCGGTTTCAACGAGCTGCTGCGCAAAGGACAGGTCAAAAAGCTGCCGCGCATCTTCGGCAGCCAGCCCGCCAATTGTGCGCCGATCGCCGCGAGCTTCGCGGCCGGCGTCGACACGCCGGTCGAGACCAAGGTCGAGCCGACGGTCGCCGAGGGCACCGCGATCGCGAAGCCGATCCGGCTCAAGGAAGTGCTGGGCGCGCTTCGCGGCTCCGGCGGCGGCGCCGTCGCCGTGCCGGAGGAGGAGATCATCGACGGCCTGAAGACGCTCGCCGCGAGCGGCCTCTATGCCGAGCCCACCAGCGCGCAGACGGCGGCAGCGTTCTCACGACTGGTGAAGGATGGGAAGATCAAGCCGGAAGAGAAGACGGTGCTCGTCCTTACGGGTTCGGGCCTGAAGGCAACGCAGAAGATCGGCGAGCTGTTGGGCTAGCAGCAGGCGCTGCATCGCCCCCACCCTAACCCTCCCCACTCCGGGGGAGGGAACCCAACAGCCGCCATCGTGTCCCTTCCCCCCGCGGAGCGTGGGGGAAGGTTAGGATGGGGGGCTGCGCGAGGTGCTAGCGCCGCGCCTCCGCGACGAAGCGCGAGCCCTTCCGCGCCGGGCCGCCGCCGACGCCGATCGCGGTGCCGTCGGCGCGCCAGCAGGCGGCGCCGGTCATCCCGCCATCGGCCTCGAAGCGGATCGCGCACATGCCGCCGCCGACGCTCGGCACCGACCCGGCCGGATGGCCCATCGCCGCCACCTCCTGTCGCGTCTTGTCGGAGATCTTGGATTCCAGCTCGACCGCCTGGCCCTGGGTCCAGACGCGCGGCGCCTCGACCGCCTCCTGCAGGCTCATGCCGTGATCGACGATGTTGAGGACGGCCTGCATCGCCGAACCGAAGATGCGCACGCCTCCGGGGAGACCGAGCGCGAACTGCGCTTTGCCGTCCTTCAAGCCCATGATCGGCGACATCGAGGTGGCGATCCGCTTGCCCGGCGCGATCGACAGCGCCTGACCCGGATGCGGATCGAACGTGTACATGTAGTTGTTCGGGATCACGCCGGTGCCCGGCACCATGATGCGCGCGCCGAACAGGCTGTTGATCGTCTGGGTCGCGCAGACGACGTTGCCCTGGCCGTCGGCGACGGTCAGGTGCGTGGTGTTCGCCGACTCGTTGCTGGCCGCCTTCGCCGCATGCGCCTTGGCCTTGGCCGGATCGATTTCGGCGCGGCGCATGTTGCCGTAGTCCTTCGACAGCAGCGTCTTCACCGGCACCTTCACATAGGCGGGATCGCCGGTCGAGGCGAAGCGATCGGCAAACGCGATCTTCAGCGACTCGAGGATCAGATGGATGGTCTTGGGCGAGCCGAATCCGAGCGCGCCGACGTCGTAGCCCTCGAGCAGGTTCAGCATCTGGATGACATGGATGCCGCCGGAGGACGGCGGCGGCGGACCGACGATCTCGACGCCGCGATAGCTGCCGCGCACCGGCTCGCGCTCGATGGTCTTGTAGGCCTCGAGGTCGGCGAAGGAGAGGAAGGCCCCTTCCTTCTGCAGGTGATGCGCGATTCCACGACCGAGCATCCCGCCATAGAGCGCGTTCGGGCCTTCCTTGGCGATCGTGCGCAGCGTGTCGGCGAGGTCGCCCTGAACCACCCGGTCGCCGGCATCCACCGGCTTGCCGCCGGGCATGAAGACCTTGGCGATCGTCGGATCCTGGATCATGTCGGCCGCGCCCTGCAGGACGCAGTCGTTGAGGAACGGCGTCGCCCGGAAGCCGCGGGAGGCATGGCGGATTGCGGGCTCGGTCACGTCAGAGAGCGAGAAGGTGCCCCAGCGCTGAAGCGCCTCGCACCAGCCCTTGAGATTGCCGGGGGTCGCGATCGACTTCGGGCCGACCGCGTTCTCCTTGCCGATCGTCTCCAGATAGTCGGGCCAAGTATCCGAGGCGGGCTTGTAGCAGGTCGGGCCGGAAGCGGCCGGAGCGGTCGACATGCCGTCGAGCACGAGGTGCCGGCCATCGGCCAGGCGGACATGCATCATGCCGCCGCCGAACAGGCCAACCATCATTGGTTCAACGACATTCAAGGTAAACAGCGCGGCGATCGCGGCGTCGATGGCGTTGCCGCCGGCCGCCAGCATCTCGGCTCCGGCGGCCGAGGCGAGAGGGTGATTGGTCACTACCATCCCGCGATGGCCCGACGCCGGCCGCTTCTCGCAGTCGAAGGTCGTTCCCGCACGGCTCCGCCAGGCGCTCGCTGTCATCAAATCCCCCTCAGCAAAAGGGCGCTACCATGGCAGAGCCAGCGCGTGTCGAACAGAGGTAGCCAACCCACCGTGAAGGCACTAATTTGCCGTGCTTCGAGCTATTCCAAAAGCAAGGGTGGGGACCCGTGGAACAGCGCACGTTGGGCAGGTCCGGCCTGCTGGTGTCGGTCGTCGGCCTCGGCTGCAACAATTTCGGCGGCCGCACCGATTTCGAAGGCTCGAAGGCGGTCATCCACAAGGCTCTCGACCTCGGCATCACGCTCTTCGACACCGCCGACATCTACGCCAACAAGGGCGGCTCCGAGAACGTGATCGGCCAGGTGCTGGGCGACCGGCGCAAGGACATCGTGCTGGCAACCAAGTTCTGCGGGCCGATGGACGACGCCGGAAAGCTCAAAGGCGCGTCGCGGCGCTACATCATGGCCGCGGTCGAGGCGAGCCTGACGCGGCTCAAGACCGACTGGATCGACCTCTACCAGGCCCACATGGTCGACCCGCTGACGCCGATGGAGGAGACGCTCCGCGCCCTCGACGACCTCGTAACCCAGGGCAAGGTCCGCTACCTCGGCCTTTCCAACCACAAGTCCTGGCAGGTGGTCGAGGCCGAATGGATCGCACGCCGCGACGGTCTCGAGCGCTTCGTTTCGTGCCAGGACGAGTACAGCCTGATCGTGCGCGACGCCGAGAAGGAGCTGATCCCGGCGATGAACGCCTACGGCATCGGCCTGCTGCCCTACTTCCCGTTGGCGAGCGGCATGCTGACCGGCAAGTACAAGCGGAACGCTCCGATGCCTGAGAAGTCGCGGCTCAGCTACATGCAGCCGCTGGCCGACCGCTACATGACCGATGCCAATTGGCAGATCGTCGAGAAGCTCACCGACTTCGCCGCCAAGCGCGGCAAGAGCATCCTCGAGCTCGCCTTCAGCTGGCTCGCCTGCAAGCAGCCGACCGCGAGCGTGATCGCCGGCGCCACCAGGCCCGAGCAGCTCGAGCAGAACGTCGCCGCCGCCGGCTGGAAGCTCACGCCGGACGAGATGGCCGAGATCGACAAGCTGTCCGGGCGCTGACCGCCGCCGATGTTCTCCGCGTCGAGCCTTCCCAGCCGCGGCCGCCTGATCGTCCTGATCGGCGGCATCCTGCTGCTGGGCTTCCTCACCACCAACCTGATCAGCTTCCGCGTCTCGACCGCGGCGCTGAAGGCGACGATCCTCCAGAACGAGCTGCCGCTCACCTCCTCCAACATCTACGCCGAGATCCAGACCGACCTGCTGAGGCCGATCTTCGTCTCGTCGCTGATGTCGAACGACACCTTCGTCAAGGACTGGCTGATCGCCGGCGAGCAGGATCCGGGGCAGGTCACCCGCTATCTCGACGAGATCCGCGCAAAGTACGACGTCTTCACCGCCTTCCTGATCTCCGACCGCACCAAGCAGTACTACCACTTCAGCGGGCCGACCAAGACCATCAAGGCCGGCGAGCCGAACGACGAGTGGTTCTTCCGCGTCGCCGAGATGAAGCAGCCATACGAGGTGAACATCGACTTCAACATGGCGCAAAACATGGAGATGACGATCTTCATCAACTACCGCGTCCTGGACTATGAGGGCCGGTTCATCGGCGCGACCGGCGTCGGCCTCAAGCTCGACACGGTCACGCGCATCCTCTCGCACTACAAGACCAGCTATCAGCGCGGCATATATTTCATCGACGGCGACGGCAACATCACCGTGCGCTCCGACGGCGCGGTGATCCAGGAAGCAAACATCAAGACCGCGCCGGGCATCTCCACGATCGCCGCCGAGATCCTCAGGAAGCCCGACGGCTACTTCGAGTACGTGCGCGACGGCGAGACCATGCTGCTGACCAGCCGATTCATCCCCGATCTCGGCTGGCGGGTGATCGTCGAGCAGCGCGAGTCCGAGGCGCTGTCGGCGCTGTGGCGGAGCTTCGTCACCAACCTCGCGATCGGCATCGTCATCATCCTGCTCACGATCGGCACCATCGCCTACGCGATCAATCTCTACCAGACGCGGCTGGAGGACATGGCGGTGACCGACAAGCTGACCGGCATCGGCAACCGACAGCTCCTCGATATCGCCCTCGACCAGTCGCTCAAGCTCAGGAAGCGCGTGCCGCTGCCGATGTCGGTTCTGCTGATCGACATCGATCGCTTCAAGAGCATCAACGACACCCGCGGCCACCTGAAGGGCGACGAGGCGATCCGCAGCGTCGCCCAGGTCCTGAAGGATCGCGTGCGCGAGTCCGACCTTCTGGCGCGCTGGGGCGGCGAGGAGTTCATCCTGCTCGCCCAGAACTGCCGCCTGCCCCATGCGCAGGAGCTGGCGGAGACGCTGAGGGAGGCCGTTGCCTCGGCGCCCATCCTGACGCCGGACGACGGGCTCCGCGTCACCGTCAGCTGCGGCGTCGCCGAGTGCTCGGACGACGACGACGCCGAGACCCTGGTCAGCCGCGCCGACCGAGCGCTCTACCGCGCCAAGGAGGAAGGCCGCAACCGGGTCGCCATCGAGATCGCCTGACGACTAGCCTCCGTGGCCGCTCACCTGCTGGGCGGCGTTCCTCTCCAGCTTCACGAACATCAGCCCCGAGAGCAGCGTCACGACGCCGACCGCAAGGAAGGCCGGCCAGAAGTCCGACGCCGAAAGCTGCTCGGTGCCGCGCGCTGCCAGCGTCAGGTGCAGCGCTGAGGCGCCCAGGGCGACGCCAAGGCTTTGGGCGACCTGCTGCGCGGTCCCCGAGAGGCTGGTCGCCTGGCTCAGGTCCTCTGGCTTCATGTCGGCGAAGGCGAGCGCGTTGAGGGACGTGAACTGCAAGGAGCGGAAGAAGCCGCTTGCGAGCAGGATAGCGAGGATCAGAACCTCCGAGCTCTCGGGCCGGAAGATGCCGTACAGGCTGGTCAGCACCGCGGCGATCACGCCGTTGCCGATCAGCACGGCACGGAAGCCGAAGGCACGGATAATTCCGCGGGCGGTGAACTTCATCGCGAAGGCGCCGACCGCGCTGATGAAAGTGAGCAGGCCCGCGGCGAAGGCCGACTTGCCGAAGCCGACCTGCAGCATCAGCGGCAGCAGCAGCGGCAGCGCACCGGAGCCGACGCGGAAGACCGATCCGCCGAACACCGAGAGCCCGAAGGTCGGGATGCGCAGCAGACGGAGCTGGAGGATCGGCCGCTCGCGCCTCCCGGCATGAACCAGGTAGATCGCGCCGGCGACGGCACCGATGACCAGCAGCGCCACGCCGGCGAGCGGACTCTCGTCGGCATGCGTCGACAGCTCGACGCCCATCACCAGGCCGGACAGCGCGACCGCGCAGAGCAGGAATCCCACGAGGTCGAGCGGTGGCGGCGGCGGGGCCGGATCCTGCGGGATCTTGAGCGTGACCAAGACGAAGCCCAGCAGGCCGACCGGCACGTTGAGGAAGAAGATCCAGCGCCAGTCGGCGTATGTCGCGATGAAGCCACCGATCGGCGGGCCGACGATCGGGCCGATCATCGCCGGCATGGTGACGTAGGTGAGTGCCTGGATCAGCTCCGCCTTGGTGCAGTTGCGGAGCAGGACGAGCCGTCCGACCGGCATCATCATCGCCCCGGCGATACCCTGGACGAAACGCGAGACCGCCAGCATCGGCAGGTTCGTCGACAGCCCGCAAGCGATCGACGACAGCACGAAGACGACGATCGCGTACCGGAACACGTCGCGAGCGCCGATCTTGTCGGCGAGCCAGCCGCTGACCGGGATGAACGCCGCCATCCCCAGCAGGTACGCCGTGATCGAGAGGCTGAGATGGACCGGATTGACGCCGAAGTCGGCGGCGATCTGCGGCAACGCGGTGGTGATGATCGTACCGTCCAGGTTCTCCATGAAGAGAGCGCAGGCGACGATCAACGCGATGGTCTGCGGCCGGGGCAAAGCCCCTCCTACATGGTCAGGTGCCGATCTCGTCCAAAGGATAGACGGGTCGCTTGACCTTCCTGTAGGGGAACTTGGTGAGATCGCTCATGCCCGGCCCCGGCGTCTCGACCGTGTAGCTCGCCTTGGCGATCGGGTTGTAGGCGGCACGGTGCGCGACTGCGGCCTTGACCCCGATGACCTTGAGCCCGGTCGGCTCGATCCCCTGGCTCCGGAGCTGGCCCAGGTCCCAGGGCGGGATCTTCTTCGAGGTCAGCAG
>CAZDGR010000271.1:0-5891 GCA_964504845.1 uncultured Rhizobium sp.
CCGGCATGCAGATCTCGCCCGAGCAGGGCCAGTTCATGGCCCTGCTGGTCGAGCTTACGGGTGCGAAGAAGGCGATCGAGATCGGCACTTTCACCGGCTATTCGAGCCTTTCGGTCGCGAGCGCGCTGCCTCCAGGCGGCCATCTCTGGTGCTGCGATGTCAGCGAGGAGTTCACCTCGATCGCCCGAAAGTTCTGGAAGCTGGCGAAGGTCGACAGGAAGATAACGCTGACCCTGGCGCCGGCGGCCGATACCGTCGCCAAGCTGATCAAGGAGCACAAGGGCACCTTCGACTTCGCCTTCATCGATGCCGACAAGGCGAACTACGACGCCTACTACGAAGGCGCGCTCAAGCTCTTGAGGAAGGGCGGGCTGATCGCGATCGACAACGTGCTCTGGGGCGGGCGCGTCGCCGATCCCAAGCGGAAGGACGCCGACACGACGGCGATCCGGAAGCTCAACGCCAAGATTCTGAAGGACAAGCGGGTGACTGCCAGCCTGCTTCCGATCGGCGACGGATTGACGCTGGCCCGGAAACGCTAGGCCGCAGCGCTAAGGCAGCTGCGCGTGGCGCACGCGGTCGCCCGGCTTGATGCCGAGCCGGGCGGCGGTGCCGCCGTTGACCTCCAGAACCGCACGGGTCATGCCCGTGGCCGGCACCGGCGTCTCGGTCAGCGGGATCGTGCGCTCGGCGATGTTGAGGATGCGGCCGTCGGTGCCGATGAAGATCATGTCGAGCGGGATGTAGGTGTTCTTCATCCAGAACACCGCCGGATGCGGGTCGAACAGGAACAGCATCCCGGCATCGGCGGCCATCTGCCGGCGGAACATCAGGCCCTGGGAGATCTGCGGCGGCGTGGTCGCGAGCTCGACGTTGAACTTGTGCTTGGCGCCGGCTGCGGTCTCGACCGTCACCGTATCCTTCGGGAACGTCACCGGCTGCGCCAGCGCCGGGAAAGCGAAGAGCACGAGCACGAGGGCGAGGACGCGTTTCACGGAAGAAGGACCTCCTCGATCATCTCGTCGATCTCCGCCCGCACATGCCCGGGATTGGGCGGGTCGGCGAGCGTGGTGAACCAGCGGTCCGGCGCGTTGCGCGCCCGGCTGTGGTTCCAGCGGAGCCCACGCAACACCTCTTCCGCCTCTCCGGTCAAGGGCGCACGCGGATCGCGTCCGTCGAGCACCGCCCAGATGCCGGCCCAGCAGCGCGCCACCGACCACGGATTATAGCCGCCGCCACCAAGCACCAGCACGCGCGGCGCGAGGTGCCGCAGCCCCTCCACCGCCGACCAGATCGCGCCGTTGGAAAGCTCGAGCTTGCTCTGCGGATCGTCGGCGAGCCCGTCGGCGCCGCACTGGATCACCAACGCGGCCGGTTTGAGCCGCTCGCCCAGCGGCACCAGCGCGCGGTCGACGATCGCGCCGAGCTCGGAGTCGTTGAAACCCGGCGCCACGGCGAAGTTGCGGGCGTTGCCGCCGCCGCGCTCGCCGCGCACGCCGGTGTTGGGCCAGCGCCCGGCCTCGTGCACGGAGACGGTCAGGACGCGGTCGTCGCCGCGAAAGGCGTCCTCGACCCCGTCGCCGTGATGGGCATCGAGGTCGACGTAGTAGACCGGCGCGATGCCGGCATCGAGAAGGGCGAGGATCCCGAGGACGGGATCGTTGAAGTAGCAGAAGCCGCTGGCGCGGTCGGGCCGGCCGTGATGCGTCCCGCCTGCCGGGCTGTGAACGATGCCTTGCTCGTGCAGCAGCTCGATCGCCTTCAGGGTCGAGCCGCAGGCGGTCGCAGGCCTGCTGAAGATCTCGGCGAAAACCGGGTTGCCGTTGCGGCCGATGTTGTGGCGGTCGCGGACCTCGTCGGAGACATGGCGCGTCGCCTCGGCCTCCTGGACGGCACGAACATAGGCCGGGTCGTGGAAGCGCGAGAGCTGCTCGAGCGTCGCGACAGGCCCCTCGACGTATCGCTCAGGATCGTGCCAGCCCATCGCCCGGATCAGGTCGAGCGCGGTCGAAACCCTGGGGATCGACAGCGGATGCTTCGCCCCGTAGATCGAGTGCCGGTAGATCTCGCTGCCGATCAGGATCGGTCGACGCATAGCCTGGAGATATACCCTCCCCCGGCATGCCGGGGGAGGGCCACCGTGCGAACTCTTACTTCTTCTCGATGTTCCAGAGCACCAGTTCTGTTGCCGCGGGAACACCGACGAGGCTGTTGCGCCAGGCCACCGGCTTGAGGAACTGTCCGGTGTTGAGATACGGCACCTGATCGTAATAGCGGGCCTGAAGCTTCTCGATCACGGCCATCTGCGCCTTCTGGTCGGGTGCGGCCAGGAAGTCGGCGCGGAGCTTCTCGATCTCCGGATCGGAGTACCATCCGAACCAGCCGGCGTCGCCGGCGAGCGGCAGGTTGCTGACCGGATTGGACATCGGGATGCCGGTCCACCAGGTCGGGAAGATGTGCCATCCCTGCGAGCCGGTTCCGGGTACCGCCTTGTTGGTGCGGCGCGTGGTCAGCGTCGACCAGTCCATCGCCTGCAGGTCGACGTTGAATCCCGCCTTCTTCAGCGCCTCCGCGCCGACGATCGCGATGTTGTGGATGATCTGCTGGTCGGTCGGGTCCATCAGGACGATCGGCTCGCCCTTGTACCCGGCTTCGGCGAGCAGCTGCTTCGCCTTGGCGTAGTCGGGCTTCATGTAAGGCTCGGCCGCGACCTTGGTCTCGTAGGGCGAGCCGCAGACGAAGACGGCGAAGCACTCGCGCTCGTATTCGGGATTGCCGATCATCGCGGCGAGGAAAGCCTTCTGGTCGATGGCCAGCAGCGCCGCCTTGCGCACCCGTGGATCGTTGAACGGCGGGTTCAGGTGGTTGAAGCGGAGATGCCCGATGCTGCCGAAATTATCGAGAACCTTGACCGTGATGTTCGGATCGCGCTTGAGCATCGGCAGGAGGTCGATGGGCGGGATCTCGTAGGCGTCGACCTCGGCCTTCAGAAGCGCCTGGGTGGCGATCGCCGTGTCGGGAATGTAGACCCATTCGACGCGGTCTACCTTGGCGAGCTTGGCGCCGGAATAGCCGTCCGACGGCTCGGCGCGGGCCGCGTACCTCGGATTCTTCCGGTAGACGACCTTGTTGCCTGGAACCCACTCGTCCTTGGAGAACAGGAACGGGCCGGAGCCGACCGGCTCCTTCACCTGCTCGTCGGCGCTGATCTTGGCGTCGGCCTCGCGCATGATGAAGCAGGGCAGGACCGGGTTGCCGAGCGTCTGGATGACGAGGCCGAACTTCTTCGACATCGTCATCTCGAAGGTGAGGTCGTCCTTGGCTTCGAGCGATCCGACATGGGCCATCATCACCTTGCCGTCGCCCGACTTGACAGCCCATCGCCTGATCGACTGGACCGCGTCCTTAGCGGTGACTGGCGTCCCGTCGTGCCAGGTCATGCCCTTCCGCAGGGTGAAGGTGTACTTCATGCCGTCGGGCGTGACGGCGAAGGTGTCCACCATCTGCGGCTTGTAGTTGAACTTGGAATCGGGCGCGAACAGCACGTCGTAGACCATGTAGCCGTGGTTGCGGGTGATCGCCGCCGTGGTCCAGATCGGGTCGATGTTCTTGAGGTCGGCTTGAGGCACAAGCTTCAAGGTCGATTGCGCCAGCGACGGCGAGCTCATCAGCAGCGCCGCCGCGATGATCGGGACCGATCGCCCGATCAGCGTCCTGAGGTTCATTGGAAGCTCCCTGTTTATTGTTTCGACATCGAAACGCTAGCACCTGTAGCGGGGGGTAGAAAGCGGCGCCCCGGCGTCCGTGCGGCCCTCGGCGGCTCCGGGATGCGCGGGGGAACCCGGATTCGCCCGAAGCCCAGAAATTTCCGGGCTTTCCCGCCGCTTGCGGTTCCCCTTCCCGTGATGCCCGGCGACGGCCATAATCGTCCCTCCGATCCTCCAGGGAGTACCAAGCATGACCGCGCAGACGGCGCTGCCGAACGACCTCGAACCCTTCTGGATGCCGTTCACGGCGAACCGGCACTTCAAGAAGGCGCCGCGTCTCCTCGCCGAGGCGAAGGACATGCACTACTCGACGCCCGAGGGCCGCAAGATCCTCGACGCCACCGCCGGCCTCTGGTGCGTGAACGCCGGGCACGGCCGCGAGAAGATCGTGAAGGCGGTGCAGGCTCAGGTCGCGAAGCTCGACTTCGCGCCGTCGTTCAACGTCGGCCATCCGATCGCGTTCGAGCTGGCCGCGCGCCTCACCTCGCTGGTGCCGGGCTACAGCCAGGTCTTCTTCACCAACTCCGGTTCGGAGTCGGTGGACACCGCGCTCAAGATCGCGCTGGCCTATCAGCGCGCGATCGGCCAGGGCACGCGCACGCGCCTGATCGGCCGCGAGCGCGGCTATCACGGCGTCGGCTTCGGCGGCATGTCGGTCGGCGGCATGGTCGCCAACCGCAAGGTCTGGGGCTCGTCGCTGCTGAACGGCGTCGACCACATCCGCCACACGCACGAGCCCGAGAAGAACGCCTTCTCGAAGGGCCAGCCCGAGTGGGGCGCGCACCTCGCCGACGATCTCGAGCGCCTGGTCGCCCTGCACGACGCGTCCACCATCGCCGCCGTCATCGTCGAGCCGGTCGCCGGCTCCACCGGCGTGCTGGTGCCGCCGAAGGGCTATCTGCAGCGTCTCCGCCAGATCTGCGACAAGCACGGCATCCTGCTGATCTTCGACGAGGTCATCACCGGCTTCGGCCGCCTGGGCTCCAGCTTCGCGACCGAGCATTTCGGCGTGAAGCCCGACCTGTTCACGACGGCCAAGGGCATCAGCAACGCCACGATCCCGATGGGCGCCGTGTTCTGCCGGAAGGGCATCTACGACGCCTTCATGAACGGCCCGGAAGGCATGATCGAGGTGTTCCACGGCTACACCTACTCGGCCCATCCGGTCGCCTGCGCGGCGGCGCTCGCCACCCTCGACATCTATCGCGAGGAAGGCCTGTTCGAGCGCGCGGCCGAGCTGTCGCCGTACTGGCAGGAGGCGGTCCACAGCATGAAGGGCCTGCCCAACGTCATCGACATCCGCAACTGCGGCCTGACCGCCGGCATCGAGCTGGCGCCGCGCCCGAACGCGCCGCCCACCTCGCGCGGCATGGACGCGCATCTCTCGGCGTTCGAGAAGGGCGTGATGGTCCGCTTCTCCGGCGAGACCATCTGCATGTCGCCGCCGCTGATCGTCTCGAAGGGGCAGATCGACCAGATCGTCGATACCGTCACCGACGTGATCAAGACCATCCACTAGTCTTGACGTGGACGGGGCCCTCTCCCGTACAGGAGAGGGCCCCTTCTTTTTTTCAGGCCTTCTTCGGCGGGAAAGCCACCACCGGCGCCCTCTGGTCGACCGCGGCCAGGTGGCTGACGATGCCGCCGTCCTCCCAAAGGTAGAAGCCGACGTTCGGCGGGCTCTCGGCCCAGCCCCAGGTGCCGCCGTTGTGGATGTTGAGCGCGATCTCCGGCGCCGTCGCCGGGTGCGAGCTCACCACCGTGCCGTTCCAGCGCCGCACGGTCGAACGGTGCAGATGGCCGCAGGCGATCCGCTCGACCTGCGGATGCCTGGCGACGATCTCGCCCATCGCCTCGCCGCCGACACAGCCGTAACCGTCCATCTGCACCATGCCGGTCGTGTAGGGCGGGTGGTGCATGAAGATCAGCGTCGGCCTGTCCTTGGCTTCGCTCAATCGCGCGTCCAGCCAGGCGAGGCGCTCCGGGCACATCAGGCCGCCGACCTTGCCGCGGTCGAGCGTGTCGAGGCCGATCAACCTGACCGGATGTCCTTCGATCACGTAGTGGAGGAAGCCCGTCTTCGGCAGGTAGTGGCTGAGGACGGGCTAGGAAGTCCATCCTACG
>CAZDGR010000271.1:5901-6376 GCA_964504845.1 uncultured Rhizobium sp.
GGTAGGCGTGGTCCGGATAGGCCGCGCGGATGGCGTCGCGGTCGTCGTGGTTGCCGGGGATCAGGTAGACCGGGACCTCGAGCCGGTCGAGGACGCGGCGGAGGTTCTTGTATTCCTCGGGCTTGCCGAAATCGACCAGGTCGCCGGTCGCCAGCACCATGTCCGGCCGCGGCCGGAAGGCGTTCAGGAACTCGACTGTCCGGGCCAGCCGCTCGGCGGTGTCGATCCGGTCCATGAAGGCGAGCTCGCCCTCGGTCCTCAGGTGCAGGTCGGTGATGTGGGCGATCAGCATGGGTACCGCCGGGTGGCCCGGCCCTTGCAATTTGTCTTCGGGAAGGAGCGGCGGGCACTATATCAGCGGCCCGCCGGACGTCCCAGGCTTGCCCGGAGCGACCCGCCGATGACCCCGACCCTGCGCCGTGTCCTTCTGTCGACCCTGCCGCTGCTGTCGGTGGCGGCCTGCGACAATCCCGTG
>CAZDGR010000272.1:0-6359 GCA_964504845.1 uncultured Rhizobium sp.
AGCGACCGTCGCACTACATGAAGAAGATCTGGTACGACGCCGTCACCTACCGGCCGGAATCGCTGAAGATGTGCCTCGACGTCGGCGGCGAGGACAAGGTGATGTACGGCTCCGACTACCCGCACAACATCGGCAGCATGAAAGGTTGCCTCAAGCGCGTGAACGATCTTCCGGCGAAGGTCGCGAAGAAGGTACGCTCGGCCAACGCCGAGAAGATCTTCAAGCTGTAGCGCACCAGGAGGAGTCGCGATCCGGAGGTCGGCATCGGCTGGCGCCTCAACCGGCGCAGCTGGGGCAAGGGCTATGCAACCGAGGCGGCCGTGCCGGTGGCGGCACACGCCTTCCGAAGCGCCGGCCTGCCCAAGCTGGTCGCCGATATCGATCCTGGGAACACTCCTCGATGCGGGTCGCCGAGAAGATCGGCATGACCTTCGCCGGCGAAGGCGCCTACGAGGACGGCAATCCCTGCAGGCCCCATGTGCCGTCGGCGAAGGATTGCTTCCCGCACCCGCTCTGGAGAAAATTCTTAGTCTTCCAGGCGTTGGAAGGAGAAAATCCTTCTTAGAAAATCGTGACATGTCAGATCGGTTCAAATAGAATGTCATCTCCTGACAGGGGAACGACATGGCCAATCCCTTCACCGATCACCCGCGCGCCGTCGGCGAGACCTATCTGGAGCACAGTCAGGTCGCAGGATCGGTCGGCTTCAGGATGATCGGCGCGGGCCTCGCCTGCCTGGTCCATGCCGTCCTGCCCTTCCTGTTCGTGACCACTGGCTCGCGAACGATCCTGGCGCTCCATGCCAAGATCACCTCCGGCCGCCGGAAGGAGCACGCTCAGGGCGTGCTGGCCGAGCTGCGCATGGCCAACGTCGACGCCGACTGAAGGTTCAGCCGCCCTTCACGCCGCCGGCGGTCAGCCCGCCGACGATCTCTTTCTGGATGAACAGCGTGAGGATCAGCACCGGCGCCGTCACCAGCAGCGCCGCCGCCGCCAATGGTCCCCACGCCACCTGCTCGAAAGTCAGCATGTTGAAGACCGCGACCGGCAGGGTCCGCGTCTGACGGCCGCCGAGCACGGCGCCGAAGACGAAGTTGTTCCACGAGAAGATGATCGAGAGGATCGCGCCGACGACGATGCCCGGTCGCGCCAGCGGCAGCGCCACGTGCCAGAAGGCTTGCCACAGCGAGCAGCCGTCTATAAGCGCCGCCTCTTCCAGGTCCGGCGGCAGGTTCTCGAAGAAGCCGATCATCACGTAGATGAAGATCGGCAGCGTGATCACCAGATGCGTGATCACGATCGGCCAGACCGTGCCGGTGAGCCCGATCCACTGGAACAGGATGTAGAGCGGGATCAGGTAGGAGAGCGCCGGCGTGATGCGGGCGATCAGCGTCAGCACCGCGAGCTTGTGTGCCTGTGCCTTAGCGATGCCGTAGCCGGCGGGCACCCCGACCAGGATCGCGATCAGCGTCGCCAAACCAGAGACAATCACGCTGTTGATGAAGTAGGTGTCGAATCGGTTGCGCTCGAACACGTCGAAGAAGTTCTGCAGCGTCGGCGGGCTCGGCACGAACACCGGCGGGAACGCCATGTTGTCGACCTCGTTCTTCAGCGAGAGCGACAGCATCCACAGCATCACCAGGATCGCCGGCGAGACCATGACGAAGACCGCGAAGGCGAAGCCGAGGCTCTTGCCCCATCGCTTGATGCGGGCGTTCACGACCACTTCGCCTTCTGCCGGAGGTAGAGCAGCACCAGCGCCAGCACGACGATCAGCACGAAGAACACGATGGTGACCGCCGAGGCGTAGCCGATGTTGTAGAACGAGAAGGCCTGGAGATAGAGGTAGATGTTGATCGTCTCGGAAGCCGTGCCCGGCCCGCCCTGGGTGATCACGTAGATCGTGTCGAACGCCTTCAGGGCGTCGATCGTGCGGATCACGACCGCGACCAGCAGGAACGGCATGATCAGCGGCAGCGTGATGTGCCGGAACATCTGCCAGGCGCTGGCGCCGTCGATCTTCGCCGACTCGTAAGGCTCGGTCGGAAGCGAAGCGAGGCCGCCCAGCACGATCAGCATCACCAGCGGCGTCCAGTGCCAGACCTCGACCAGCACCAGGCTCGGGATCACCGTCCGGGGCTCGTAGACCCAGAGCTGCGGTGGAATGCCGGCGAGGCTGAGCAGGTAATTCAGCACCCCGAGTTGCGGGTGGAACATCATCGTCCACACCAGCGCAACGGCGACCGGCGTCGCCATCATCGGCAGGATGAAGACGGCGCGGAACAGGCCGCGCAACGGGAAGCGCTCGTTGAACAGGAGAGCCGCGATCGTGCCGAAGATGACCGGCAGGATGACCGCGAGCGCGGTGAAATAGAGCGTGTGCCCGATCGACTCCAGGAAGCGCACGTCGGTCGCGAGCTTGACGAAGTTGGCGAAGCCCACGAACTCGCGCTGCTGCCCGATCTTCCAGTCGTGGAAGCTCATGTAGATCGTGAACAGCCACGGGAAGACGATCACCGCTGCGGTGATCGCGAGCGCCGGATAGGCGAAGGGCAGGTAATGGCGGCCGAAGCCGGGTCCGCGTTCGGACGCGGCGTCCGCGGCTTTCCGCTCGAGAGTGCTGGCCTGGGTCATGAACGCGGATCCGGCACCCTCCCGCCGCCTAAACGCGGCAGGAGGGGCCGTCTCGGTGGCTCAGGTGGCCTCGGACTTCTGCAGAACCGGCGTGAACTGCTCCGTCGCCTTGACCATCTCGGCCTTGGCATCGGCGCCGCCGATCGTGTTGGTGAGACCGACGCCGAAGATGTCGCGGAACTCGGTCACCGGCACGATCTCCGGCAGGCCCGGCCGGCCGATCGCGGTCGACTCCTGCAGGCAGGTCAGCCACTCGCGCGGCAGCTTGAGGCCGGCGATCACGTCCTTGTCGGTGTAGGTCGAGGCACGGCAGGGCGAGCCGCCGCCCGACTGCAGCAGGCGGGAAGCCATCAGCTTGCCGGTCGCCCACTGGCAGTAGAGATAGGCCGCTTCCTTCTTCTTCGAAGCCTGGGCGATGCCGATGCCGTCCCCGAAGGTCGCCGAGTTCTTGGTCTTCGGGCCGTTCGGCATGATGCCGTATCCGACCTTTCCGACGACGCGCGACTTGGTCGGATCCTCGAGCGGCGGAGCGAAGCCGATGCCGTCGAGCCACATGCCGATCTTGCCCTGGCTGAACGAGGTCTGGGACTCGTTCCAATTGAAGCCGACCGTGCCGGGCGGGGCGAAGTCCTTGTTGAGCTTCTTGTAGTACTCGGCAGCCGCGATCGCCTCCGGTGTCGTGGTCTGGAGCTGAACCGTCTTCGGGTTCACCGGATCCATGTCGTGGCCCAGCATGAAGCTGGTCCACACCGGCACGTTGGCGTTCTTCAGGCCACGCGAGACCCAGCCGTACTGGCCCGAGGCCTTGTCGGTCAGCTTCTCGGCCGCCATCACGATCTCGTCGAAGGTCTTCGGGAAGGCCAGGCCCTTCGCGGCGAACAGCTCCTTGTTCCAGTAGATCATCCAGGGATCGATCGAGAGCGGCAGCGTGTCCATGCGGCCGTCGCCCTGGGTCGCCCAGCGGATGCCGCCGGCGGTCATGTCGGCAAAGTCGTATTCGGGCGCGGTCAGCGAAGCGTCGGCCAGAAGCGGCTTCATGTCGGCGAGCCACTTCGACTTTCCAACCAGGCGCTTCTGCACGTGCCAGGAGATGGTGATCACGTCGAACTGCGGGTTGCCCGAGTTGAACTGGATCACGACCTGCTGGCGATGCTGCTGCTCGGGCACCGCCTCGGAGCCGACCTTGATGCCGGTAAGATCGGTGAACTCCTTCTCATGGCGGCGGAGCACGTCGGCGCGGGGGCCGAGCGTCAGGGACACCTCGATGCTCTGGCCGGCGAACTTCTTCCAGTTGAACCCGCCGGTCTGGGCGCGGGCGACCTTCATGATCGAGGGTGCTGCCAGCACGCCCGCCGCACCGGCACCGATCCTCAACGCCTTGCGTCGGGTGAACCTGTTGGTCATGTCCATCTTGTTTCCTCCCACTTTGGCTTCTGGAGCCGTTTACGAAGCTTGCGAGACCAAACGCCTCCTGTCGAGGCTCATGCGGCGGCCTTGGCCTCCGCATCGAAACCCTGCGCGGCGGCGATCAGGCGCCGGCGTTCCGCCTCCGGCGGCGCCAGCAGCGGCGTGCGCACGTTGAGCCAGCGCTGCTCGCCGCTCTCCGCCGCCATCAGCGTCTTGATCGCCGGGACGAACGGAACGCCCGTGACCAGCTGGACCAGCTTGTTGACGACTTCGACCAGCCGCCCTTCCTCCGCCTTGCCGGCGGAATCGTGCAGGCGGCGGATCAGCTCCGGCCGATAGTTGCCGAGACCGCAGATCGTGCCGGCAGCGCCCGCCTTGATCGCGCGCGGCAGATAGGGCTCGTGGCCGACAAGGATCGTAAGGCCCGGAATCTTCAGCAGCGCGACCGTATTGTCCCAGTTGCCGGACGAGTCCTTCACGCCCGCGACCAGCCCGGGGAATTCCTTGGCGAGGCGGGCCACGACCGCCGGCGGCACCGGCACGCCGGTCACCTGCGGGATGTGATAGAGCAGCAGCCGCGTCTTCGCGCCGCCGATGAGCTCGACCAGCTTCGCGAAGGCGGCGTAGACGCCGTCGTCGCCCGGCTCGCGCCAGAAGAACGGCGGCAGCGCCAGCACACCGGCGACACCGAGGCCGGCCGCATGCCTGGTGAGTTCGGCCGTATCCGGCAGCGCCGCACAGCCGGTGCCGACAGTGACCTGCGCCGGCGAGATCCCGGCCGCGAGCAGCCGCTCGAGCGCGTCCTTGCGCTCGGCGACCGAGAAGGACTGGCCTTCCCCGGTGGTCCCGAACAGCGTGATGCCGGCGCAGCCGCGGGCGAAGAGATCCCGGCAATGCTTGGCCAGCAGGTCGTGGGCGATCCGACCGTCGGATTCCAGCGGCGTCAGCGAGGCAGACCAGACGCCGCGGATCGGCGCCTGGGAGGAAGCTTGGGTCATCGGGCGGCCTTTGCGGAACGGGTACGGGTGCGTGAAACGGCGGATGCCGAGGTCTCGACCGCCTGGACGCCCATCGCCCGGTTGCGGGCGCTGGTAAGGTGGCGCTCGAGCGCGGCGACGGCGCGGGCGGGATCGCGGGCGCGGAGCGCGGCGATGATGTCGCCATGCTCCTTCAGCGCCGGCATCAGGCTGACTGGCGACAGCAGCACGCGATCGAGCCGTATCAGGCGGATCTTGATCGAGTTGACCCGGTACGTCGCCGACAGGATGTCATTGCCGAGGGAATCGATCAGCGTGTCGTGGAAAGCCCAGTCGACTGCCTGCGCCTCTTCGAGCAGGTCGCGGCTGATGCCCTTCTTCGCCTTGGCGACGATGCGCTCGCAGGCCTGAGCCAGTGCTTCGATCTCCTCGTCGCGCGCCTTCGTGGCGAAATTCGCAATCGCTTCCTTCTCCAGGATGATGCGGAGCTGGAAGGCGTTCCGAACGAGCTTGAGATCGACCGCGGCGATCTGCATGCCGCGCTGGGGAATGGTGACGATGAGGCCGTCGGCCTCGAGCCTCGGGATCAGCTCGCGGATAGCGCCCAACGGCATGCCGGTCAGCGCCACCAGCTCGCGCTGGGAGACGAACTGGCCGGGCCTGAGGTCGAGCGCCAGCAGCCGCTGCTGGAAGCTCTCGTAGGCCTTCTCGCGAAGCTTCATCGGGAGCGAGTGTACGCACTGACATGTTAGTCGGGCAAGTGTATCGTCCGGGCATGCTGAAAGGTCTCGATCCCCTTCTCTCGCCCGACCTGCTGCATGCGCTGGCCTCGATGGGCCATGGCGACGAGATCGTCGTCGCCGACGCACATTTCCCCGGCGCCTCCGTCGCCAGGCGCCTGATTAGGATGGACGGGGTCGATGCGACGAGGGTGATCGGCGCCATCGCCTCGGTGATGCCGTTGGATACCTTCGTTGACGCACCGGCCGCCGGCATGCAGGTGGTCGGCGATCCGAAGGCGATCCCCGAGGCCGTCGCCGACTTCAATCGCGCGCTCGACGTCGCCGAGGGTCGCAAGGTCAGGATCGAGATGATCGAGCGCAATGCCTTCTACGAACGGAGCCGTGCCGCCTTCGCGGTCGTGCAGACCGGCGAGCTCCGCACCTACGCCAACCTGATCCTGAAGAAGGGCGTGGTCGGCCTGAAATGAACGATACTCGTCGCCTCGGGCGTTCAACGATCGAGGTCACGCGCCTCGGCTTCGGCGGAGCGCCCCTCGGCAACCTGTTCTCCGTCGTTGCCGAGAATGCGGCAGAGGCCGCGCTCGATGCCGCGTGGAAT
>CAZDGR010000273.1:0-6345 GCA_964504845.1 uncultured Rhizobium sp.
CCGCCGCCGGGCGGCGCTTCGCCAGCGCGTCGATCGAGGCATGCGCCCGATGCGCGGCGGAGAACGCATCGTCGACATAGAGGTCGCCGAGCTTCGCCAGCGCGTCGGCGAAGACCGCGTCGTTCGCTTCCTCTCCTTTGTGGAAGCGGAGGTTCTCCAGAAGCGCAATGTCGCCGTCCTTCAACGCCGCAACGGTCTTCTCGGCCTCCGGCCCGATGCAGTCGGCGCCGAAGGCGACCGGCTTGCCGACCGCCTTCGACAGATCGGCGACGATGTGCTTGAGCGAATTCGCGTCGTCCGGTCCGCCCTTCGGCCGGCCGAAATGGGAGAGCACGACGACCCGCGCCCCCTTCTTCATCAGCTCGGCAAGCGTCGGCGCAAGGCGGTCGATGCGGGTCGTATCGGTGACCTTCCCGTCCTTCATCGGCACGTTGAGGTCGGCGCGCACGAGCACGCGCTTCGACTTGACCTGGAGATCGTCGAGGGTCTTGAAGCGGGGCATTGGTTCCTTCGGAGCTGTGACACGATGACTTCTGGAAAGGCCTTCTCCAGACGCGACTCCATCCTGAAAGTCGAACCGGCTATTCCGTCAATAGCCTAACGCCGCCCGGCGGCGTCAGGACGCGTGGGGAGTGGGCGGATCGACGCGCCCTCAGACGCCCGCAATCAGAATTTCGGCCGCTTCGACATCCACGGGCGCGCCGTGGCGAAAGCCTGCGAGGCTTGCATCACGCCGAGGTCGTCAAAGCGCCGCCCGACGATCTGCAGGCCGACCGGAAGCCCATCCTTGGTGAAGCCGCACGGCACGGTCGCCGCCGGCATGCCGGAGAAATTGAACGGGTAGGAGAACTCCGCCCACTGGATCCAGTCCCAGGGATGCTGCGGCCAGTGCGTCGGCGCGATGAGTTCGGCCGGAAAGGCCGCCACCGACACCGTCGGGGTCACCAGGAAGTCCCAATCTTCCATGAACCGGGCCATGGCGGTGACGTAGGCCGACTTGCGGTCGCGGATCGCCTGATACTGCTGCGTGGTGACCTTGAGCCCGTCGCGGATCATCGCCACCAGCGCTGGGTCCATGCGGCTTTCGTACTCCGCCAGATACTTGGCGTTTCCGGTGGCATGGACCGGGTACATGACGCGGATGATCTCCGGTCCGTCCTTGCCCCAGGCGGGCGTCACCGGTTCGACCGAGGCGCCGCAGTCGGAGGCCAGAACCTTGACCGCGGCAGCCACCAGATCGGCCACCTCGGGATCGACCCGGGCATGGCCGAGATCGGGGCTGTAGGCGATCTTCCTGCCACGGATGCCTTCGTCGAGACGGCCGACATAGTCGGCCGGGCAGGCCTCGAGGCTGGTGAAATCCCAGGGATGAGGCCCCGAGATCACGCTCATCATCATGGCGCCGTCGCGGACGTCGCGCGTCATCGGTCCGAGATGCGAGGTGTTGTCGTTGCTTCCGACAGGCCAGTTGGGAATCCGCCCGAAGGTGGGCTTGAGGCCGAAGATGCCGGAGAAATGCGCCGGCATGCGCACCGACCCCGCGCCGTCGGAACCCTGGTGAAGCGGGCCGTATCCCGCCGCCGAAGCCGCGCCGGCGCCGGCCGACGAGGCGCCGGTGTTGTAGCCCAGCTTCCATGGGTTCGAGGTGATGCCGGTGAGCGGGCTCTGGCTCACGCCCTTCCAGGCGAACTCGCAGACCGTGGTCTTGCCGACGACGATGGCGCCGGCGTTCTTGAGCCGTGAGACGAACGGCGCGTCGGTGTCTGGCACGAAGCCTTTCTGCGTGACCGAACCGCGCTCGTTGGTCACGCCCTTGACGTAGTGCAGGTCCTTGATGGTGACCGGAATCCCGTGAAGCGGGCCGATGGGCTGATCCTTCATCAGCGCGGCCTCGGCGGCCTTGGCGCCGGCCATCGCGGCTTCTGGAATGAAGCGCGCCATCGCGTTGAGCTTCGGCTCGCACGCCTCGATGCGCTTCAGCACAACGCGCATCAGTTCCACCGGCGAAAGTTCCTTGCGCCGGATCATCGGCGCCAGCTCGGCCGCCGGCGTGAAGCAGAGATCTTCGTCGTTCAACGGGCTTCCTCCATGGCAACGATGACGGCATTGCGGCGCGCCGCCGGCCTCGGGGCAAGCGAATTGGCCAAGCCGCGGGACGGTCAGTTGAGCGCCAGGATCGAACCGTTGAGCGCCATCGCGAACCCGACCCAGGCGGCGTAAGGCGCGAACAGCCACGCCGCGAGCGGATCGAGCCGCCTCGACGCGACCATGAAGACGATGATCGTGCCGAGCAAGGCCAGCAGGAGGGCAAGCGCCGCCGCAATCGCGTGCGCCGCGAAGAAAGCGACCGGCCAGGCGAAGTTCAGCGCCAGCTGAATCCACCAGGCCTTCATCGCGACTCCCCGACGGTCGCGCCGGAAGATTCGCGACCCGGCGATCGCGATAAGGACGTAGAGACAGGTCCAGACGGGGCCGAAGAGCCAGTTCGGGGGATTGAATGCAGGCTTTGCCAGACCCGAATACCAGTCACCCGGGACGGTCAGCGCGCCGATCCCGAGGCCCCCGCCGAGGACGAGGATCAGGAACGGCACCAAGGCTCGAAGTCCATTCCTGCCTACTGGATCGACCACGCGCGTCTCCCTCCGTCAGGCGCTCGGCATGCAGGTCGTCGCCAGGCCCGAGATGGAGGCGGGCCGGCGGTATTCGCTCCGCCCGACTGCCGCTACTTCTCCCGCCGCATGGTGAATTGTGCGCTGGCGAATATCACCAGCGCGCCGACGCAGGTGAAGAGGTCGGGCACTTGATCGAAAGCCGCGTAGGCGGCAAGGGCGGTCGCCGGCAGCTGCAGGAAGGCGAACGGCATCACCAAGGACGACTCGGCGACGGCGTAGGCGCGCACCATGGCTACCTGCCCGACCGCAGCCGCGAGCCCGATGGCGAGCAGGTAGACCGCCTCCTCCGGTGCAGGCAGGCGCCAGGACCAAAGGGCCGCCGCGCCGAGGATCGGAAGCGAGCCGCCGAGCGCGATCAGGACAAGCGCGTCCGGATGGTGGTCCCTGCCGAGGTTGCGCACCGTCAGGCTGAAGAAGGCGGTGACCGTGGCGGAGGCCAGGACAAGCAGCGTCTCCGGCGGCATCTGCTGGAAACCGGGCCGGACGATCAGCAGCATCCCGGCGAAGCCGGCCAGTGTCGCCGCCCATCGCCCTGCGCCGACCCGCTCGATGCCGAGCGCGGCGGCAAGCGCCACGACGATGAGCGGCGTCAGGAAGCTGATCGAGACGGCGTCGGCGAGCTGCATCGCCGCGAACGCAATCACGATGCAGAGGTTCGAGATCGCCTGCCATAGCGCCAGCGTGGCCGCCGTCCAGGGTCTCGGCACCCGGACGACCGCGGCGCCGCGCATGAGCAGCGGCGCCAGGAACACCAACGCGATGAAGTTCCGGAAGAACGTGACCTCGCCAGCCGGCAAAGTGGCCGTGGCGATCCGTACCGCCACCGCCATCAGCGAGAAGGCGATGGCGCAGATGCCCATCCAGAAGGCGGCGGCCGCGACGGGCGGCAGGCTAGCCGGGATCGAGAAGGAGCGCCGAAGGAGGGGGCCGAGGGTCGACACGGACCAAGATTGGCTCGGATTGCGGCGCCTATGGCTACTGGATTCGAAAACGGGCGCGATACCTGACGCCACGGTGTCAGGATCAGGCGCTATTCTCGGGCCGTGGCCAGTCCCTACGCCGACCTTCTCCGCAACAAGCCGTTCCGCCGCTTCTGGCTGGGCCTCATGGCCTCGGCGACGGGCGACGAGCTGACCAGGGTCGCTTTCGTCTGGTTCGTCTACGAGAAGACCGGCTCGGCCGAGGCGCTGGGCCTCCTGATGCTCTGCTTCACCGGGCCGATCGTGATCGGCGGCTTCGTCGCCGGCTGGCTGCTCGACCGCTTCGACCGCCGCCTGGTGATGACCATCGACAACCTGGCGCGCGGCCTCGCGATCGCGATGGTGCCGGCGCTGCATTTCCTTGGCTGGCTCGAGGTCTGGCACGTCTACGTCTCGGCCGCCGTCCATGGGCTCCTGATGATGGTCTCGCTCGCGGGCACGCCGACGATGATCCTGGCCCTCGTGCCCAAGGAGCGCCTGGCGACGGCGAACGCGCTCGAGAGCCTCGGCTACTCGTGCGCCGGCGTCGCCGGGCCGGTGATCGCCGGATTCCTGATCGCAGGCATCGGCGCGCCGGCGACGGTGATGCTCGACGTCGTCTCCTACCTTCTCTACGCGCTGATCCTGTTCCGCCTCAAGCTGTCGCTGCCCGCGCCGGTGACGCGCGCCAAGGTCGCGATCGGCGACGCGGTGCGCCTCCTCTTCGGCAACCCGATCCTGATCGCCACCACCTTCATGTTCCTGGTCTTCAACCTCGGCACCGGCAGCGTCCCGGTGTGGCTCCCTATCCATGTCGAGAAGACCCTTGAAGGCGGGCCGGAGCTCTACGGCGTCCTGCTCAGTACCGTCTTCGCCGCCCAGGTGGCCGCGACCCTGGTGGTCGGCCAGATCGGCAACCGCGTGCCGCTCGGCCTCGGCATCGCGCTGGCGCAGATGCTGGCCGGCATCGCGATGATCCTGATGATCTTCGCCACCGACGCGATCCTCACCGGCGCCGCCTTCTTCCTGTTCGGCATCGCCGCCGCGCCGCTGACACCTTGGGCGCAGACGCTCCGCATGGAGATCATTCCCGAAGAGATGCGCGGCCGCGCCTTCGCGCTCCTGAGGATGCTGATGCAGTCGGGCCGGCCGATCGGCGGCGCACTCGCGGGCTTCCTGCTGCCTGCGATCGGACTCGCGGCGACCGTCGGCCTGCTCGGCACCGCGATGACGGGCGCCGGCCTAGCCGGGTTCCTCACCCGCCCGCTGCGCGAAGCGGGCCGGCCGACCTAGCTACTTGTACGGATCCGCCGCGTCCCGGAGGCCGTCGCCCAAGAAATTGAAGGCGAGCACGGTGACGATCACCGGGAGCACCGGCAGCATCAGCCAGGGATAGAGTGCGACCACGTTGATGTTCTGCGCCTCGTTCAGCAGCACGCCCCAGCTGGTGATCGGCGGACGGAGTCCGAGCCCCAGGAACGACAGCGCGGTCTCGCCGAGGATCATGCCGGGGATCGACAGCGTGGCCGAGGCGATCAGGTGGCTGGTGAAGCTCGGCATCAGGTGGCGGAAGATCACGCGGCTCGGCCTGGCGCCCATCAGCACCGCGGCGGTGCAGAAGTCTTCCTCGCGCAAGGCCAGCAGCTTGGACCTGACCGAGCGCGCGAGGCCGGTCCAGTCGAGCAATCCCAGGATGATCGTGATGCCGAAGTAGATCAGGATCGGGCTCCAGTCCACGGGGAGCGCCGCCGAGAGCGCCATCCACAGCGGCAGTTCCGGGAACGACCTTATGCATTCGATCGAGCGCTGCACGATCGCGTCGGTCCAGCCGCCGTAGTACCCGGCGAGCCCGCCGACGACGATGCCGAGCACGAAGGAGATCGTGATGCCGATCAATCCCACGGTCAGCGATATTCGCGTGCCGTACATGATGCGCGAGAACATGTCGCGCCCGAGCCGGTCGGTGCCCAGCCAGAAGAACTCGGTGTTCCGGGCCGGGCAGATGAAGTGGAAGCTCATCTCGACCATGCCCCAGAAGCGGTAGTCGTCGCCCTGGCAGAAGAAGCGGAGCTTGTTCACCTTCTTCGGGTCCGGCGTGTACTCGCGCTTCAGGTTCTCCATGTTGAGGCGATAGGTGTAGCCGTAGACGAAGGGGCCGACGAACTCACCCTCGTGGAAGAAGTGGATCGTCTGCGGCGGCGCGAACAGGTGGTCGGTGTGACGGGTGGTCAACGCATAGGGCGCAATGAACTCGGTCACGAAGATCGAGAGATAGAGCAGCAGCAGGATCACGCCGGAGACCACGGCGAGATGGTGGCGGCGGAGCTTCCGCCACACCATCTGCCACTGCGACGCCATGTAGTAGCGTTCCTGCTCCGGCGTCAGCTTCTCGTCGGTCGCCGGGCTGAACGGCGCCTTGCTGACGAAGTGGTCGAGCGGCTGCTGGGCGGTCATCGCGACGTGCCGCCCTGGAGGCGGATGCGCGGGTCGAGCGCCGCCAGCGCGAGATCGGAGAGGAACACGCCGATCACCGTCAGCACCGCCAGGAACATCAGGAACGAGCCGGCGAGGTAGGTGTCCTGCGCCTGCAATGCGCGCAGCAGCATCGGCCCCGTCGTCGGCAGGTTCATCACGATCGAGACGACGGCGGCGCCGGATATGATCGAGGGCAGGATGCCGCCGATGTCGCTGATGAAGGGGTTCAGCGACATGCG
>CAZDGR010000274.1:0-6341 GCA_964504845.1 uncultured Rhizobium sp.
CGCGGCAATCCGGCCGGCGCCAGGATGTTCAAGGTCGTGCTCGACAACGTGATGAACCGGCCGATCGACGTGCGGCTGAGCTCGCCCGTCCGCCGCCTGATCCGCGAAGGGGGCAAGGTCGTCGGCGTCGAGACCGACAAGGGCCCGCTGCGCGCGAAGAAGGCCGTGGTGCTGACCACCGGCGGCTTCGAGGCCGATCACGAGATGCAGACGCAGTTCTGGCAGCTGAAGCCGGTGCTCTCTGCGGCGGTGCGCTGCAACACCGGCGACGGCATCCGGATGGCGCAGTCGGTCGGCGCCTCGCTCTGGCACATGTGGCATTTCCACGGCTGCTACGGCTTCCGCCATCCCGACCCGACCTATCCGTTCGGCATCCGGCTCAAGCGGCTTCCCGACTGGCTGCCGGGGAAGGGCGCGCGCGGCGACGTGACGATGGCCTGGATCGTCACCAACCGGTCGGCCAAGCGCTTCATGAACGAGTATCACCCGTACCTGCAGGACACCGGCCACCGGCCGATGGACCACTACGAGCCGGAGCAGCAGGACTACCCGCACGTGCCGGGCTTCCTGATCTTCGATGACGAGGGCCGCAAGCGCTATCCGATCGGGGCACCCACCTACAACGACCGCGACGTCTCATTCGCGTGGAGCAAGGATAATCTCGCCGAGGTCGATCTCGGCATCCTCAAGCGCGCGGACTCGATCGAGGAGATGGCGCGGCAGATGAACACCAACGCGACGGTGCTCGCCCGCACGCTGGCCGACTGGAACCAGTACTGCTCCGCCGGCCATGACGCCGAGTTCGGCCGCCCGCCCTCCTCGATGATCCCGATCGCCAAGCCGCCCTTCTTCTGGGGCGAGGTCTGGCCGGTCGTCTCGAACACGCAAGGGGGGCCGGCGCATGACGAGCGCCAGCGGGTGCTAGACGCCTTCGGCGACCCCATCCCGGGCCTCTACGCCGCAGGCGAGCTCGGCAGCGTCTTCGGGCACCTTTACATGTCGGGCGGAAATCTTGCCGAATGCTTCATCGGCGGCCGGATCGCCGGCCGCGAAGCCGCCAACGCCTGAACGGGGACGAGCATGGCCGATCGCTTCAAGGACAATCTCGGCTATTTCTTCCGGGACTCGGCGAAGAGGTTTCCGGACAAGGTCGCGCTGATCGACCTCTCCGGCGCCAAGCCGCGCGAGGTTACTTACAAGGAACTCGACCGCCGGCACGACCAGTTCGCGGCGCTGCTGCATCAGCTGGGTCTCAAGCCCGGCGACCGCATGGCGATGTCGATCGGCAACCGCTTCGAGTTCGTCGAGGTCATGTACGGCGCGATGCGCGCCGGCGTGGTGCCGGTGCCGCTCAACACCAAGCTCGGCGCCGACACGATCGAGTTCACGATTCAGAACTCAGGCTGCGTCGCCGCCGTGATCGAGCCCTCGGCCAACGCGCATGTCGCCGGCATCGTCGACAAGGCCGGCCTCAAGGTGAAGCTCGCCTTCGATCCGGTGCCGAAGGGCTGGATGAACTACGAACACGCGCTCGGCGGCGCGCCGGCGCGATTCGATCCGCCGAAGCTCAAGCCCGACCACCCGTCGTTCCTGCCCTACACCTCGGGCTCGACCGGGAAGCCCAAGGGCGTGGTGCTGACCCATGCGGGGCAGCTTTGGTGGATCCGCGCGCTGCAGAAGTACTGGCCCGGCGATCCCAGCAACCGCGCGCTCGCCGCGGTGCCGCTCTATCACAAGAACGCCATGGCCGGCGCGATCAAGCCGATGCTGAACTATGGCGGCTCGGTCGTGATCCTGAATGGCTTCGAGCCCAGGCGCTTCCTGACCGTGCTGTCGGAGTACAAGTGCAGCCATGCCGGCGGCGTGCCGGCCGTGTTCACGCTGCTCCTGCAGCAGAAGGACCTGATCAAGTCGCTCGACTTCTCCGCGCTCAAGTCGCTGAAGATCGGCTCGGCGCCGACACCGAAGGAGCTGATGGACGCGGTCGAGGAAGCCTTCGGCATTCCCGTCGCCGAGAGCTACGGGCTCACCGAGGGCGGTCCCGTCATGATCGGCCCCCGGCTCGACGGCAAGCCGGCGCCGCATGGAAGCTGCGGCGTGGTCTGGCCGGAGGGCGAGGTGAAGCTGGTCGGCACCGACGGCAAGGTCAGCGAGAGCTACGGCGAGCTGTGGGTGAAGAACCCCGGCGTCACGCCCGGCTACTACAACCTTCCCGAGGTCAACAAGCAGCGGCTGGTCGACGGTTGGCTCAAGACCGGCGATCTCTTCGCCAAGGACGCGGAAGGCTTCTTCTATTTCAAGGGCCGTACCGACGACATGTTCAACAGCGGCGGCGAGAACGTCTATCCGCTCGAAGTCGAGAACCTGCTGCTGAGGCACGACGCCGTCGCCGACGTCTCGGTCGTGCCGGTGCCGCATACGATCAAGGGGGAGGTCCCAGTCGCCATCGTGGTGAAGGCGAAGGGGATCGAGGCCGACGAGCAGGCGCTCAAGTCTTTCTGCCTCTCGAACGGACCCGCCTACGCCCATCCGCGCCGAGTCTTCTTCGAGGACACCCTGCCGCTGAACGGCGCCGGCAAGACCGATCGCAAGCTGGTCAAGGAACGGGTGATGTCGCTGCTCGGCGGAAACGCGCTCGGCGGGAGCTGATGCGCTGGGCGGCGCTCGCGGTCGTCGCCGCGCTTCTCGTCACGCCGGCGCTTGCCGCCGATCCTCGGCCACGCGGTTATGCGCTGATCCCGCCGGAAACGGCGGCAGCGCTCTCGTCCTTGGCGGCGAGCCCCGCCCGCGCGGCCGCCTTGCGCGCCGCCGACCGCGTGGTGACCCGTTCGCCTCATGCAATGGCTCGGGTCCATGTCGAAGGTACGCTGCCGGGGCAGGGTATCTACGACCAGAGCGCCGAGGCGCTGAGGGATCTTCCGGCCGCTCGCGATCTCGCGCTCGCCTCCAGGCTCGCCGGAGACGTGCGCTATGCCGAGGTGTCGGTGCGGCTCATGGCAGCCTGGATCGAAACGTATCAGGTCGCTTTCAACCCGATCGACGAGACCGGTTTCGACATGCTGATGGTCGCCTGGGATCTGCTCTCGCCGCAGCGCCGCGCCGGTCTGGAGATGGGATACGGCCGGATGCTCCAAGCCTTCGCGCGAGGATATCTCGATCACCCGCTCAAGGGCGGCACCGCGATCAACAATTGGAACAGCCATCGTGTGAAGCTGATCGCTCTGGCCGCCTTCGCCCTCGACGATCCCGCGCTGATCGCCGAAGCGCGCGCCGCCTATGTCGCCCAGCTTCGCGCCAACATCCGCGCCGACGGCAGCACCGTCGACTTCGAGCTCCGGGACGCGATCCACTACGTCGTCTTTGACCTGGAGCCGCTGTCAATCGTGGCGCTCGCGGCGCGCCAGCACGGCCAGGACTGGGTGGGGGAGGCGGACGGGGCGCTGATCCGCGCGCTCGCCTGGCTCGAGCCTTATGCGATCGGAAGCCGGACGCATGTGGAATTCGCCAATACCCGGATCACGTTCGATCGCACGCGCCGCGATGCCGGCGTCAAAGGGTTCGAGGGGATGTTCGATCCGAAGAAGGCGCGAACCGCGATGGCCCTTGCGGGCCGTCTCGATCAGCGCTTTGTCGGGACCGCGCGGGCAATGCGGACCGAGCCCTGGCAGGACGCCTGGCTTGAGCTTCTGATCCCGATCAGATAGGGCGCCCCCTCCCGCCTGCGCGGGAAGGGGCGAGACGCGTCATTTCTTCTCGATGTTCCAGAGCGCCAGGACGTTGGTCCTGAGCACGCCGTCGAGGTTCTTCCGCCACGCCGCGAGGCGCTCGTACTTGCCGAGCGGCACGTAGGGCACGACCTCCCAGAGCCGCTTGTGCAGCGCCTCGAGGTTCTTCAGCTGGTCGGCCTCGGTGGTCGAGCGGAGATAGGCGTTGCGGATCTTCTCGGCCTCTTCGTCGCAGGGCCAGCCGAACCAGTTCTTGCCGTCGCAGCCGGTGCCGACGCTGATGTTGGTGAGCGGCGACATGCCGCCGACGCCGTCGGAGAAGGTCTGGAAGATGTGATAGCCGCCCTGGTAGGGATGGTCCTTCTTGCCGCGGCGGGTGATGACCGCGCCCCAGTCGGACATCTGCAGCTCGACATTGATGCCGATCTTCTTCAGGTTTTCGGTCGTGACCTGCGCCACGGCGTTGTGGTGGAAGAGGTCGCCGGCGCCGAGCAGCACGATCTTCTCGCCGTTGTATCCGGCTTCCTTGAGCAGCTGCTTCGCCTTCTCGTAGTTCGGCTTCGCGTAGGGCTCGGATCCTACCTGCGTGCCGTTCGGCGTGCCGCAGGTGAAGAACGAGAAGCAGGTCTCGCCGCCACCGAAGGCCGCCTGCATGTACTCCTGCTGCTCGACCATCAAGGCGAGCGCCTGACGCGCCTTCGGATGATTGAATGGCGGGTGCAGGTGGTTCGGCCGTAGGAGGCCATACCAGCCAGCCTTCGACAACGCCTCGACCTGGACGTTCGGGCTCTTCGCCAGGATGACCTTCTGGTCGTTGTTGATCGCCTCGATCATGTCGACCTCGCCGGCGGTCAGCGCCGCGGCGGAAACGGCAGCGTCCGGCATCGAGATCCACTCGACGCGATCGACCTTGACCACCTTGCCGCCGGCAAGACCGTCGGCGGGCTCGCTTCGCGGTACGTATCCCGCAAACTTCTCGTAGACGACCTTGGAGCCGGAGACGAGCTCGGCCGCGTTGTACTTGAAGGGGCCCGAGCCGATCGTGTTGTTGTGCGCGGTGAAAGCCTCGGTCTTAGCCGCCGCCTCCGGCATGATCGCGGGGATGCTGCCGGCCGTGGACGCGATCGTGAACAGCACGAGGCCGTAGGGCTCCTTCAGCGTCCAGGTGAAGGTGTTGTCGTCGACCGCATCGACCGACGCGGTGAACTCGGCCAGCTTCTGGCCGGCGGAGTCGCGCACCATCCAGCGCTTGATCGAGGGGATCACGTCCTTGGTCGTGACCTTCGAGCCGTCATGGAAGGTAAGGCCGGGCCGAAGCGTGAACGTGTATTTGAGCTTGTCCGCCGACAGCGCGTGGTTTCCGACCATCTGCGGCTTCGCCGCCAGCTTCGAATCCCACGAGTACAAGGTGTCGTAGACCATCATCGCGTGATCGTTGGTGATGGTCGCGGTGGTGAAGTGGGCGTCCGTCACCTTGAGATCGGCGTGCGGCACCATCTTCAGGACCCTGTTGCTGCCCTGCGCCATGGCAAGGCTCGGGATCGCGAGCGCGACCGCGGCCAGGACGCCGGCGCGCCGGAGAAAGTTCAGCGAGCGCATTTGTTGATTCACCTCCCGTTAGATCGACTGGGAGGAATGCTATGACAGCGCCGCTCCAGCCGATACCGCGATCTCGACGACCACGATGAACCTCTAGCTGCGTCCGGCCCACTCACCCTGTAGCCCTCTGGTTTGCCATCGAAAAGTTGCCGGGCTCGTCGTCTGTTTCCGGCGTCGTCACGTCGCCGGGAAGGGGAGGGACAGGGGGAGGGCGGGTCCTGGGTATCCACGGGGGTGGTGCCATGCTGCTCGCTCGGGCGCTGGGGCCGGCGTTTCTTGTGCTGGCGATGCTTCTCGGTCCGGCTCAGGCCGGCTCGGCCCCCCCGTCGATCCTGATTCCCTCCGAAGAGATTCACGCCCGCGGTGTCCGGGTCCTAGCCGCATTGCTGGTCGCCCTGACGGCCAGCGGGCCGCAGGGTGTCGCCGCGCCGGGCCGGATCGCCGAGGCTGAGCGTCTGCTTGCCGACAAGCTGATCGAGGAACGGAACTCGCATGCGCCGCCGGTGCCGACGCTCCGGTTGCGCCGCGTCGCCGACGCGGAGGTCGTTCATGGCCATCGGAACGCCGCGCCAAATGCAAATGATTACAACATCTTTCACACGATTTCTGAGGTTCCGACCATCATCCGGCCGCCGATCGCCCCCGCATTCGCAGCCCCGTGCGATGGCAGGAAGCGGGTCGGCTGGCCCCGCGCCGAAGCGACCGAGATGCTTCGCGACGACTGCACCGGATTGGTGCCCAGGGGAGAGCGCTTGAAGCTGTCGGATGGGCTGCACCGGCGTCGTATGGACTCGATCCCCGACGTGATCCTCGGGCAAAACGCGCCGCCATCCGCTTTTCGGATGAACCTGGATGGCATTTCGCGCACTCACCTTCCGGCCCTCTTTATCGCCAATTGGTAACGGGACTCGTAAGCTTGTTCTCGGGATCTCACGGATCCCAGGGCCGAAGGGGACAGGGGAAGCGGGCGGCAGGCGTTTCTCGGTTTCGGGTGGACTTATGTCGACTGGTTTCGGT
>CAZDGR010000275.1:0-1849 GCA_964504845.1 uncultured Rhizobium sp.
GCGCTTTATGTCGGCTTCGCCACGCACTACGCGCCGAGTGCCGCGCTCGAAGGGTTCAGGCGCGACCTCGTCGCCGGCATGGAGGTCGAGGCCGCGATCAGCAAGATCTCGGCCGATCCTGGCCCGCCGCCTTTGGCCGCCGCCAAGGCCGAGGCAGACCGGACCTTCGCCGGCGGCTCGGTCGAGGCGATCCTCGCAGCACTGGAGGCCGACGGTTCCGACTGGGCCCTGGAGACGTTGAAGACGCTTCGCTCGAAATCGCCGACCAGCCTGAAGGTGACCTTCGAGCAGCTCCGCCGCGGCGCCGGGCTCTCGATCGAGGACGTGCTGGTCATGGAATACCGGATGACCCAGGCATTCATGGCCGGGCACGACTTCTTCGAGGGCATCCGGGCGCTGCTGGTCGACAAGGACCAGTCGCCGAAGTGGAGGCCGCCGACGCTGGCCGAGGTGACTAACGCCGACGTCGCGCGCTACTTTGAAGCTCCGAAAACGGGCGATCTCGAATTCGCCTGACCAAGGCTCAACGGGAGGACGGCATGACTAGGATCGGCTTCATCGGGCTCGGCAACATGGGCGGGCCGATGGCCCGCAACCTGGTCAAGGCCGGCCACGAGGTGATCGGCTTCGACCTGGTGAAGGCGAATCTCGATGCCGCGACCGGCGTGAAGCCGGTGGGATCCGCGGCCGAGGCCGCGAGCGGCGCCGAGGCGGTCGTCACCATGCTGCCGGCCGGGGCTCATGTCCGCGAGGTGCTGACCGGCAAGGGCGGCGTCCTGGCGGCGATGAAGTCGGGGGCGCTCCTGATCGATTCCTCGACCATCGACGTCGCGACCGCCCGCGACATGGAGGCCGCAGCCAAGGCGAAAGGCGTGCTTCTCGTCGATGCGCCGGTCTCGGGCGGCGTCGGCGGGGCGGAGGCGGGGACATTGACCTTCATGGTCGGCGGGACGGAGGCGGCCTTCGCCAAGGCCCAGCCGATTCTCGAGAAGATGGGCAAGACCATTGTCCATGCCGGCGGGCCTGGGAATGGCCAGGCCGCCAAGATCTGCAACAACATGATTCTCGGTATTTCGATGATCGCGACTGCCGAAGGCTTCGCTTTGGCCCAGCGACTCGGTCTCGATGCTCAGAAATTGTTCGACATCAGTTCCAAGTCTTCCGGCCAATGCTGGTCGATGACGAGCTATTGCCCGGTGCCGGGACCGGTGCCGGCGTCCCCGGCCAATCGCGGCTACAAGGCGGGATTCACGGCTGCCATGATGTTGAAAGACTTGAAGCTTGCTCAGGAAGCTGCCGCCGCCGCCGGCGCGTTAACCCCGTTGGGTGCGGAGGCTGCTCAGGTTTACGGGCTGTTCTGCAGCCAGGGTAATGCGGCGCTCGACTTTTCGGGCGTCATCGGCTTGTTTCAAGACAGAAAACCGGCCTAGCGCCCTCGCCCTCGGTAGAATATTGTAATCCCCTATGATAAAGCGCCTCGGGGGCTCGGGTCGGGGTGTGCGGGGCTAAAGTCGAGCGAGGTTGATGTGCGCGCAGCGTATTTAGAGGCGATCCGGCTGATCGAGCGGCTGCACAGGCAGTTCCTCGAAGTCGTCAAGACTGAGTTGGACCGCCAGGGCATCGAAGACATCAACAACGTCCAGGCGCTGATCTTGTTCAACATCAGCGAGGACGAGCTGACTGTTGGCGAGCTCACGAACCGGGGTTACTACCTCGGCTCGAACGTCTCCTACAACGTGCGGAAAATGGTGGAGAACGGCTACCTGGCCCAGGAGCGTTCTGCCCATGACCGTCGCTCGATCCGGATCCGGCTGTCGCCGAAGGGGCTCGACCTCTGCAAGCGGATCGC
>CAZDGR010000275.1:1949-6331 GCA_964504845.1 uncultured Rhizobium sp.
CTCAAGGAGACCCCGACCGAGGCGCAGATCGTCTCGCACCGGCTGATGCTGCGCGCCGGCATGGTCCGCCAGACCTCGGCCGGCATCTATGCATGGCTGCCGATGGGCTACCGGGTCCTGAAGAAGATCGAGCAGATCGTCCGCGAGGAGCAGGACCGCTCGGGCGCGCAGGAAGTGCTGATGCCGACGATCCAGTCGGCCGACCTCTGGCGGGCGAGCGGGCGCTACGACGACTACGGCAAGGAGATGCTCCGCATCAAGGACCGGCACGAGCGCGACATGCTGTTCGGGCCGACCAACGAGGAGATGATCACCGAGATCTTCAAGGCCTATGTGAAGAGCTATCGCGAGCTGCCGAAGAACCTCTATCACATCCAGTGGAAGTTCCGTGACGAGGTGCGTCCGCGCTTCGGCGTGATGCGCGGTCGCGAGTTCCTGATGAAGGACGCGTACTCGTTCGACCTCGACTACGCGGCGTCCAAGCACGCCTACAACAAGATGTTCGTGGCCTACCTCAAGACCTATGACCGCATGGGCCTGAAGGCGATCCCGATGCGCGCCGACACCGGCCCGATCGGCGGCGATCTCAGCCACGAGTTCATCATCCTCGCCGACACCGGCGAGAGCCAGGTCTTCTGCCACAAGGACTACATCGACTTCGACATCGCCAACCAGGCGATCGACTTCGACGACGTCGCCGGCGTGCAGAAAATCGTCGAGCGCTGGACCAGCCTCTATGCGGCGACCGACGAGAAGCACGACACGGCCGAGTTCGAGAAGATCCCGGCCGAGCGGCGCGTCAGCGCGCGTGGCATCGAGGTCGGCCATATCTTCCATTTCGGCACCAAGTACTCGGAACCCCTCGGCGCCAAGGTCGCAGGACCCAACGGCGAGCCGGTGACGGTGCTGATGGGCTCGTACGGCATCGGCGTGTCGCGACTGGTGGGCGGCATCATCGAGGCGAGTCACGACGACAGCGGCATCATCTGGCCGGAGTCGGTGGCTCCCTGGGGTGTCGGCGTGGCCAACCTCAAGGTCGGCGACGCCGAGTGCGACAAGGTCGCGGGCGATCTCTACGAGAAGCTCGAGAAGGCCGGCCGCGAGCCGCTCTATGACGACCGCGATGAGCGTCCGGGCTCGAAGTTCGCCGACATGGACCTGATCGGTCTGCCCTGGCAGATCGCGATCGGCCCGCGCGGGATCAAGTCCGGCGTGGTCGAGCTCAAGAACCGCAAGACCGGCGAGAAGCAGGAGCTGTCGCCCGAGGCGGCGCTGAAGCGACTGACGGCCTGAGGCGGATGGCCGCCTTCGGCACCTTCGAGCGGATGATGGCGATGCGCTATCTGCGCGCGCGCCGCCAGGAAGGCTTCATCTCGGTCATCGCCTGGTTCTCCCTGGTCGGCATCGCGCTCGGCGTCGCCACGCTGATCATCGTGATGAGCGTGATGAACGGCTTCCGTCACGAGCTGATCACCAGGATCGTCGGATTCAACGGCCATGCCACGATCTCCGGCGTTTCCGGGCCGCTGTCCGATTTCGATGACGTGAGCCGCGCCGTCCGCGGTCTCGCCGGCGTCACCTCGGCGGTACCGATCGTCGACGGCCAGGTGATGGCGACGGCGAACGGTGCCGCGACCGGAGCGCTTGTCCGCGGCCTCCGCGCCGAGGACCTGACCGGCCGCGGGACCTTCGACGGCAGGCTCCGCGCCGGCAAGCTCGACGTCTTCGTCGAGGACGAGGTCGTCATTGGCTACCGGCTCTCGCAGAAGCTCAGGATCGGCCTCGGCGACAAGCTGACGCTGGTGGCCCCGACCTTTCAGGCGACGGCGCTCGGTAGCCTGCCCCGAACCCGCGACTACACCGTCGCGGCGATCTTCGACGTCGGCATGCCCGAGGTCGACGCCGGATACGTCTTCATGCCGCTCAAGGCCGCGCAGATCTTCTTCCGCGTGGCCGACGCCGCCACCGGCATCGAGATCAAGCTCGCGGATCCGACGCGTGTCGGCGACTTCCGCGCCGCGGCCCAGGCCAGGCTCGGGCAGAGCTACCGCCTTCTCGACTGGCAGCAGGCGAATGCCAGCATCGTCAACGCGCTGACGGTCGAGCGGAACGTGATGTTCCTGATCCTGACCCTGATCATCCTGGTCGCCGCCTTCAACATCATCTCTTCGCTGATCATGCTGGTGAAGGACAAGACGCGCGACATCGCCATATTGCGCACGATGGGCGCCTCGCCGGGCGCGGTGATGCGGGTCTTCTTCATGAGCGGCGCCTCGGTCGGCGTGCTCGGCACCGTCGTCGGCTTCGCCCTGGGCCTGTCATTCGCGCTCAACATCGCGACGATCCGTCACTGGGTCGAGTCGCTGTCGGGGCACAGCATGTTCTCCGGCGAGATCGCGTTCCTGGCCCGGTTGCCGTCGCGGGTCGAGACTCCCGAGGTCATCGCCGTCGTGGCGATGGCGATAGGACTCTCGGTCCTCGCTACGCTCTATCCGTCGTGGCGGGCTTCCCGGCTCGATCCGGTCGAGGCGCTCCGCTATGAGTGAGTCGCGCTGATGGCCGCTTTCGGTCCCTCCGAGCGGATGCTGGCGATGCGCTATCTCCGGTCGCGCCGGGAGGAAGGATTCATCTCCGTCATCGCCTGGTTCTCGCTGATCGGCATCGCGCTCGGCGTCGCTACGCTGATCGTCGTCACCAGCGTGATGAACGGTTTCCGCCACGAGCTGATCACCAGGATCGTCGGATTCAACGGCCATTTGACGGTCTACAGCGTCGGCGGCCCGATGCCAGACTACGAGGACGTGACCCGCTCCGTGCGCGGCCTTCCCGGCGTGGTCGCGGCGTCGCCGGTCATCGACGGCGAGGCCATGGTGACCGCCAACGGCATTGCCTCGGGCGCCCTGGTGCGCGGCATCCGTGCCGAGGACCTGGCGTCCCGCAGGATCTTCGAGGGGAAGCTCAAGGACGGTTCGCTCGCGGGCTTCGACGACGAGGAGATCGCGATCGGCTACCGGATGGCGCAGAAGCTCAAGCTCAAGGTCGGCGACCGGCTGACCCTGGTCGCGCCCAATTTCCAGGGTGCCGCACCGAGCAGCCTGCCGCGCACCCGGGGCTACGTCGTCGGTGCGCTTTTCGACGTCGGCATGGCCGAGATCGACGCGGGCTACGTCTTCCTGCCGCTCGCCGCGGCCCAGGAGTTCTTCCGCGTGCCCGAGGCCGCATCCGGCATCGAGGTCGTGCTCGACAATCCCGAGCGCGCCGCGGACTTCCGCCTGCTGGCGCAGAGCCGGCTCGGCGCAGGCTATCGCCCCTTCGACTGGCAGCAGGCGAATGCCGGGATCATGGACATGGTCGCCGTGCAGCGGAACGTGCTGTTCCTGATCCTGGCGCTGATCATCCTGGTCGCCGCCTTCAACATCGTGTCCTCGCTGATCATGCTGGTGAAGAGCAAGACCCGCGACGTCGCCATCCTCAGGACCATGGGTGCCACGTCCGGATCGGTGATGCGGGTTTTCTTGATGAGCGGTGCGGCCGTCGGCGTGCTCGGCACCCTGGCCGGCTTCGGCCTCGGGGTCGCCTTCGCACTCAACATCGAGGCGATCCGCCGCTGGATAGAGTCGATTTCCGGCACCGATCTTTTCTCGGCGGAGATCTATTTCTTCAGCCAGCTTCCATCGCGCGTCGAGCCGCCGGAAGTCGCGGCGATCGTGCTGATGGGCCTCCTGCTGTCGTTCCTCGCCACGCTCTATCCGTCATGGCGGGCGGCGAGGCTCGATCCGATCGAGGCGCTCCGCCATGAGTGAGCCGACGCTGGCACTCCGCGGCGTCACCCGCGTCTTCCGACAGGGCGAACGCCAGCTCAAGGTACTGCGCGGCATCGACCTGACGCTGACCAGAGGCGAGCTGGTGGCGCTTGTCGGGCCGTCTGGCGCTGGCAAGTCGACCCTGCTCCATATCGCAGGCCTGCTGGAGCGGCCGGACGGCGGCTCGGTCGAGGTCGGCGGGATCGCCTGCTCGACCTTGAGCGACAGCGATCGTACCCGGATCCGCCGCGATACCGTCGGCTTCGTCTACCAGTTCCATCACCTGCTGCCGGAGTTCTCGGCGCTCGAGAACGTCATGCTGCCGCAGCTGATCGCCGGTCTCTCCAAGCGCGAGGCGCGCGAGCGCGCCCACCAGCTGCTGGGTATGGTCGGCCTCGCCGAGCGCGCTTCGCATCGGCCGGGACGGCTTTCCGGCGGTGAGCAGCAGCGGGTCGCGATCGTCCGCGCCATCGCCAACGTGCCGAGCGTGCTGCTGGCAGACGAGCCGACCGGCAACCTCGACCCGACGACGGCGGAGGGCGTGTTCCTCCAGCTGCAGAAGCTGGTCAAGGCGACCGG
>CAZDGR010000276.1:0-6323 GCA_964504845.1 uncultured Rhizobium sp.
GGCCGCGCCGTCATAGGCGACGTCGCCAACCAGCCGGTTCTTGCCGCCTTCCTCTATCCGGTTGATGCCGACATCGATCACGACCGCGCCGGGCTTGATCCAGTCCGGCTGCACCAGCCGCGGCCGGCCTACCGCAGCAATCAGGATGTCGGCCCGCCGGCAGACGGCGGCGAGATCCTTCGTGCGCGAATGCGCCATCGTGACGGTGGCGTTGCGGCGGAGCAGAAGCTGGGAGACCGGCTTGCCAACGAGGTTGGAGCGTCCGATCACCACCGCCTCCGAGCCCTCGACCTTCACGCCGGCCTCGTCGATCAGCATCATCGATCCCAGCGCCGTGCAGGGCACGAAGCCGTCGAAGCCGACCGCGAGCCGGCCGGCGTTCACCACATGAAAACCGTCGACGTCCTTGTCCGGATCGATCGTGTCGATGATCAGGTCGGCATCGAGATGCTTCGGCAGCGGCAGCTGCACCAGGATGCCGTCGATGCGCGCATCCTCGTTCAGCGCCCGCACCAACCTGAGCAGCTCCTCCTGCGAAGTGTCGGCAGGCAGCTTGTGCTCGATCGACAGCATGCCGGCGGCGATCGTCGACTTGCCCTTGTTGCGGACATAAACCTGGCTCGCCGGATCCTCGCCGACCAGCACCACGGCCAGGCCCGGCGGGCGGCCATGAGCCCTGGCATAGGCGGCGGCCTTGGCCGCGGTGTCGGCGTTGAGGCGGTCGGCCACCGCCTTGCCGTCGATGATCAGCGCGGTCATTCGAGCACCTTCTTCAGTCGCTGGGCGATCGTCTCGGGGTCGCCTTCAATAAACAGGGTCTTGGTGCGGTCGGTGAGACCACGGCGAATCTCGATGTCGCATTTCGGCAGGTCGAGCGCGTCCGCCATCAGCTCGATCAGGGCGCGGTTGGCCGCACCGTCCGCCGGCGGCGCATTGACCCAGGCCTTGAGGCGAGGCTGGCCTGCGGCATCCGCCTCGGCCTTGCCGAGACGCGTGCGGCTGGCGCGCGGCGTCAGATGGACGGTGAGAAGCGCGCCGCCTTGGGCAGGCCTCAGAAGATGTACCAATTGACGAAGTCGCGGACGAAGTAGATCAGCAGGATCAGCAGGATCGGCGAGATGTCGATGCCGCCGAGGTTGGGCAGGACCCGACGGATCGGCCGAAGCACTGGCTCGGTGATGCGATCGAGGAAGTCGCCGACAACTGCGACGAACCGGTTGCGCGTATTCACGACGTTGAACGCGACGAGCCAGCTGAGAATGACCCAGATGATCAAGCACCAGATGTAGAGCTCGACCACCGCGTTGAAGATGTTCTGGAACGGGTTGCCCATGGCCGGCGACGGTTCCCTCTAAGCCTCGTGAGCGGTGACCCTACCGGGCGGCATGATGTGGTGCAAGACGGGCGGAACGGCCCTCCCGCCCCGGTGTTCCCCCTGTATCCCTTCGCTTTCGAGGAGGCCGCCATGACCGCCGCCAGGACGCCGAAGCCCGCTGCCCAGCTGTTCACCCTGATGAAGCTGCCTTACGAGGAATCGGCGCTCGAGCCGGCGATCTCGGCGAAGACGATCGGCTTCCATCACGGCAAGCACCACAGGACCTATGTCGAGACCCTGAACAAGCTGATCGCCGGCACCGAGTTCGAGGGCCAGTCGCTGGAGAGCATCATCAAGGCGACCCACAAGGACGAGGCGAGGAAGAAGATCTTCAACAATGCCGGCCAGGTCTGGAACCACGACTTCTTCTGGAACAGCCTCGACCCCAAGGGCGGCAAGCCCGCGGGCAAGATGAAGGAGATGATCGAGTCCAGCTTCGGCAGCTACGAGGACTTCAAGAGGAAGCTGACCGAGACCGGCGTCGAGCAGTTCGGCTCGGGCTGGGCCTGGCTCTGCCTCGAAGGCGGCAAGCTGACGCTCAAGAAGACCCCGAACGCCGAGAACATGCTGACCGAGAAGAGCTGCAAGGCGCTGCTGACCATCGACGTCTGGGAACACGCCTATTACCTTGACTACCAGAACAAGCGGCCGGACTTCCTGTCGGCCGTGATCGACAAGCTTCTGAACTGGCGCTTCGCCGAGCAGAACCTCGGCTGACGCCGAGGAGGTCTCATGCGACGCATCCTCGCGGCGGCCGTCATGGCCGCCGCGGTCGTTTCAGGCCCTGCCCTCGCCGGCTTCCTCGGCGGGGAGGACCTCCACGGCCACTGCACCTCGGCCTCGATCGACGAGCGCTACATCTGCGCCAGCTACATCATGGGCGTGATCGACACGACTCAGCACCTGCTGCCGAAGACCGACCCCGGCCGGGCCTGCATCCCGAACGGCGCCTCGGCCCAGCAGACGGTCGAGGCGATCATCGAGTACATTAGGAAGGACAAGGAGCGTCGGGATTCGCCCGCCGAGATCCTGGTCGGTCACGCGTTGAAGACTGTCTATCCGTGCAAAGGGTGAGATGGGCGACCTCGGCCAGGCGGGCTCCGCCGCCATACAGCTGATCCTCGGCGCCGACGTTGGGCTCTGGTCGATCGTGGCGCTCAGCCTCAAGGTGAGCCTCGCCGCGACCGTGATCGCCGCCGCGATCGGCCTGCCCTTGGGCGCGCTGGTGGCGCTCAAGGACTTTCCCGGCCGCAACCTGGCGATCGTCGTGCTGAACGCCTGCATGGGCTTGCCGCCGGTCGTGGTCGGCCTGGTGGTCTACCTGCTGCTGTCGCGGGCAGGACCGCTCGGGCCGCTTGGCCTCCTGTTCACGCCGGGGGCGATGATCGTCGCCCAGACCCTGCTGATCCTGCCGATCATCGCCGCAGTCTCGCGCCAGATCGTCGCCGACGCCTGGGGCGAGTACCGCGAGCAGCTGACATCGCTTGGCGCAGGGTCGGTGCAGGCGGCAGCCACCCTCCTCTACGACTGCCGGTTCTCGCTGACGACCGCCATCCTTGCAGGATTCGGCCGTGCCGCCGCCGAGGTCGGCGCGGTTCTCGTGGTGGGCGGCAACATCGACGGCGTGACCCGCGTCATGACCACCTCGATCGCGCTCGAGACCAGCAAGGGCGACCTGCCGCAGGCTCTCGGCCTCGGATTCGTGCTGATGGCGATCGTGCTCGCGGTCAACGCGGCGGCACTGGCGCTTCGCAACGCTGCGGCGAGGCAGGGCGCATGAGCGCCGAGAGCATCCTGCCGCTCGAGCTCGCCGAGGTCGGGTTCTCGGCCGGCGGCAACCGCATCCTCGACGGCATCACCGCGCGTTTCGAGAAGGGGCCGGTCAGCGTGATCCTCGGCGCCAACGGCGCCGGCAAGAGCGTGCTGCTCCGTCTCTGCCACGGATTGCTCACCCCTACCCAGGGCAAGATCGCCTGGGACGGGCGCTTCGGCGGCGACCCGAGACGCCGCCAGGCGATGGTCTTCCAGCGGCCGGTGATGCTGCGCCGCTCGGCGCTCGCCAATGTCGGCTATGGCCTGGCAATCGCCGGGGTCGGCCGCGGCGAGCGTCTGGAGAGCGCACGGGCGATGCTGGACCGCGTCGGCCTGCTGGCGCTGGCCGAGCGGCCGGCACGCCTCCTTTCCGGCGGCGAGCAGCAGCGGCTGGCGCTCGCCCGTGCCTGGGTGATGAAGCCCGAGGTGCTGTTCCTCGACGAGCCGACCGCGAACCTGGATCCGTCCGCGACCCGCGCGGTCGAGGCGATCGTCGCCGCGATCGCCGGCGAGGGCACCAAGGTGATCATGACGACCCACGACCTGGGGCAAGCACGCCGGCTCGCCGACGAGATCCTGTTCCTGCACCGCGGCCGCTTGATCGAACGGGCGCCGAAGAGACTCTTCTTCGCCCAGCCACATACGCCGGAGGCCGGCGCCTTCCTCCGGGGAGACCTCCCATGGGACTGATGCGTGTCATCGTCGCGCTGATGCTGCTGGCCCTGCCGGCGTCGGCGCAGGACAGGTTCATCACTCTGGCCTCCACCACTTCCACCGAGCAGTCGGGTCTCTTCGGCCACCTGCTGCCGCGCTTCACCGAGAAGGCCGGCATCCAGGTCCGCGTCGTGGCGCTCGGCACCGGCCAGGCGCTGGCGGTCGGCCAGCGCGGCGACGCGGACGCGCTGCTGGTGCACGACCCTGACGCCGAGAAGGCCTTCGTCGCCGCCGGCCACGGGGTCGAGCATCGCCAGGCCATGTACAACGACTTCGTGATCGTCGGTCCCGCCACGGATCCGGCCGGCATCGCCGGGATCAAGGACGTGGGCGAGGCGCTGACGCGGATCGCCGCGAAGGAAGCGCCCTTCGTCTCGCGCGGCGACAATTCCGGCACGCATGCGGCCGAGAAGCGGCTCTGGCAGCAGGCCGGGCTGCAGCCCTGGGCGGACAAGAAGCCGTGGTATCGCGAGACCGGCTCGGGCATGGGCCCGGCGCTCAACACCGCCTCGGGCATGGATGCCTACATCATGTCGGATCGCGGCACCTGGCTCGCCTTCAAGAACCGCGCGACCCTCAAGATTCTGTCGGAAGGCGACGTGAAGCTGTTTAACCAGTACGGCGTGATGCTGACGAACCCGCAGCGCCACCCGCATGTGAAGCGCGACTTCGGCATGGCCTTCGTCAACTGGATCACCTCGGCTGAAGGCCAGCAGGCGATCGCCGCCTACCGGATCGAGGGCGAGTCGCTGTTCTTCCCGAACGCCAAGCGCGAGGGGAGCTGATCCCTCAGGCGCCCTGGACGGCGGCCACCTGGCCGCCTTCCGGGTGCTGCTGGCGCCAGACCAGCCAGCCGATGATCGCGATATTGGAGAGGTTGAACAGCACGCCGACCAGGAAGGCCGGGCGATAGTCGAGCGCGAGGTCGAAGACCACGCCGCCGATCCAGGCCCCTCCCGCCATGCCGAGCGTGCCGAACAGATAGAGCGCGCCCATGCGCCAGCCGGCCTCGCTGACCGGAAACACCTCGCGCACGACCAGCGAGTAGGCCGGGACGATGCCGCCGAAGGCGAGGCCATAGGCGATCGACAGGATGTAGAGCGGGATCATGCCGTCGATGACGATGTAGAAGGACAGCGCGATCGCCTGGGCTGCGGCGCCGTAGAGAATGGTCTTGAGGCCGCCGACACGGTCGGAGAGCCGGCCCCAATAGAGACGGCTGATGAACGCCGAGCCCAGCAGCAGCGACAGCATTTCCGCGCCCCGTGCCGCCGAGATACCGAGATCGGTGCAATAGGCGACGATATGCGTCAGCGGCATCGCCATGGCGACGCAGCAGCCGACGATGGCGAGGCATAGCAGGAAGAGGACGAGGTTGCCGTTGAGGCCGAGCACCCGGTCGCCCTTCTCCGGCACGCGCACGCCGGGGCGCACCGGCGACACCGGCGGGCGGTGGCGCAAGAGGAAGCAGAGCGGAACCATCGTCGCGATCGCGAGGAAGCCCCACCAGAACATGGTCTCGCGCCAGCCCCAATGCTCGACCGCGTAGCTCAGGACCGGCGGCCAGATGAATCCGCCGACGCTCTGGCCGCTGCCGGCCAGCGCCACCGCGATGCCGCGGCGCCGGTCGAACCAGCGTGTCGTGTTCGCGATCAGCGGTGCGAAGGTGGTGGCATTGCCGAGCAGCCCGAACAGGATGCCGTGGGCGAAGTAGAGCTGCGCCATGCCTTGCGAGAAGCTGGCGACGATGGCGCCGAGACCGATCATGATCGCGCCGACCAGCGCGATCCAGTGAACGCCGATACGGTCGGCGAACCAGCCCATGGCGATGCCGCCGATGCCGGCACCGATATAGGTGGCCGCGCTGGCGAAGGACGGCACGGAGCGCGGCCAGTCGAACTCGGCGGCGATCACCTTCAGAGAGACGACCGTGATGTACGGGCCGCCGAAGGCGATCGCCATCAGCAGCATCGACACGGTCGCGATCTGCCAGCCGAGCGGCGATTCGACCGAAGGAGCAGGTTCAGTCACTGGAAGTCCGGGAGGAGCTGGGCGTGAACGGGACCGCCATGGTGCCACAGCATGCGCCCCGGATGAAGCTCACGAGCCCGCCTCTGATAAGCCCTCTCCTTGGGGGAGAGGATTGCTTCGCGCTTTACGAAGCCGGCGACCAGGTCGCGTTCGCGTCCTGGGGGTAGATCGGCCGCGGCGCGCGCTTGAGCACCAGGCCCTTCATGCTGCCCTGGGTGGGGCCGGGCGTGTCGGCCATCACGATGCGGTCGGCGATCGGGCCGTAGGCGACGCGGAAATGCGACGGCGACTTGACGAAGACGAGGCAGGCCTCGGCCGGATCCAGGCCCACCGACTGGTACATGCCGGTGTCCCACTCCATCGCCGGATGGGTGCGGACGGCGATGCGGAT
>CAZDGR010000277.1:0-6295 GCA_964504845.1 uncultured Rhizobium sp.
TCAGCCAATACACCTACTTCCAGCAGGTCGGCGGCATCGAGTGCGATCCGGTGCCGGTCGAGATCACCTACGGCCTCGAACGCCTGGCGATGTACATCCAGGGCGTCGACAGCATCTTCGATCTCGACTGGGACGGCGTGCCCAAGGACAAGGGCGGCAAGACCTATCGCGACATCTATCTCCGCGCCGAGCAGGAGTTCTCCGCCTTCAACTTCGAGGTCGCCGACACCGACCGCCTGTTCACGCGCTTCACCGATGCGGAGAAGGAATGCGCGCTGCTGCTGGAACGGGGGCTGGCGCTGCCGGCCTACGACCAGGTGCTCAAGGCCGGCCACACCTTCAACCTGCTGGACGCGCGGGGCGTCATCAGCGTGACCGAGCGCCAGGCCTATATCGGCCGCGTCCGCACGCTGGCGAAAGCCTGCTGCGAGGCCTGGGTGGGCCAGTCGCGTGCCTGAGCTTCTTCTCGAGATCAGGTCGGAGGAGATCCCGGCCCGCATGCAGCGCCGCGCCGGCGAGCAGCTGAAGGAGCGGCTGGCCGCGCTCCTCGCCGAGAACGGCTTCGAGCTTCCCAAGGATGCGGTGAGGACCTTCGCCGGCCCGCGCCGGCTGACGGCGGTGGTCGCCGACCTGCCGGCGGCACAGCCCGACCGCACGGTCGAGCGGAAGGGCCCGAAGGTGGGATCGCCGCAGGGCGCGATCGACGGCTTCCTCAAGGCGGCGGGTCTCGCGAGCCTCGACCAGGCCGAGCAGCGCGACAGCGGCAAGGGCGTCTTCTACTTCGCGGTCCAGAAGCAGCCGGGACGTGCGACGTCCGCGGTGCTGGCCGAGATCGTGCCCGTGCTGATCAAGGCCTTCGAGTGGCCGAAATCGATGCGCTGGGCGACCTGGGGCCAGCGTTGGATCCGCCCGCTGCATGCGGTCCTCTGCGTCTTCGGCGGCGAGACCGTGCCGGGCAGGATCGATCTCGGCGGCGGTGCCATGGGCTTCACCAACGAGACCGTCGGCCATCGTTTCCTGGCACCGCAGGCTTTCGCGGTGACCTCGTTCGAGGACTACGCCGACAAGCTCGACACGGCGTTCGTGACGGTCGATGCGGCCGAGCGGAAGGCCTATATCGGCCGGATCGCCGGCCAGCGCGCCGGCGAGCACGGGCTCCAGCTCAAGGTCGACGAGAGTCTTCTCGAAGAGGTCGCCGGCCTCGTCGAATGGCCGGTGCCGTTGATCGGCAAGATCGACGAAGAATTCATGAGCGTGCCGCCGGAGGTGCTGACCACCTCGATGCGCACGCATCTCAAGTACTTTGCCTGCCTTCGCCTCGACGACTCCCTGGCGCCGTACTTCGTCGTCGTCGCCAACATGGAGAACGAGGACGGCGGCCGCCAGGTGGTCGCCGGCAACGAGCGCGTGCTGAGGGCGCGTCTCTCCGACGCACGCTTCTTCTGGGACCAGGACCGCAGGAAGAAGCTCGCCGACCGCGTCGACGATCTGAAGTCGATCCTGTTCTACCAGGGCCTCGGCACCGTTGCCGACAAGGCCGAGCGTGTCGCCAAGCTCGCGCGCTGGATCGCGGCCAGGATTCCGGATTGCGATGCGGTCGCGGCAGAGCGTGCCGGCCGGCTCGCCAAGGCCGACCTAACCACCGGCATGGTCGGCGAGTTCCCGGAACTCCAGGGTGTGATGGGCCGTTACTACGCCCGCCACGATGGAGAGCCGGAGATGATCGCCGAGGCCATCGCCGAGCACTACGCCCCCAAAGGTCCTGACGATCGCTGCCCGACCGCCCCGGTGTCGGTCGCGGTCGCTCTCGCCGACAAGATCGACACGCTGGTCGGGTTCTTCGCGATCGACGAGAAGCCGACGGGCTCGAAGGATCCGTTCGCGCTGCGTCGCGCGGCACTCGGCGCGATCAGGCTGATCGTCGAGAACAAGATTCGCCTGGGCCTGCTCGAGCTGTTCGAGCGCGCGCATGCGGTCTATCCGGGCTTCGACAGGTCGAAGGTCGACGGCGTCGCACGCGGCCTGCTCGACTTCTTCGCCGATCGCCTCAAGGTCCATCTCCGCGACCAGGGGCTGAAGCACGACCTGGTCGCCGCCGTGTTCGGCGTGCCGGGCGGCGAGGACGATCTCGTCCGCCTGATCTCGCGCGGCGAGGCGCTGAAGGGCTTCGTCGCTTCCGACGACGGCGCCAACCTGCTGGTGGCATACCGCCGTGCCGCCAACATCCTCCGCATCGAGGAGAAGAAGGACGGTAAGCGCTACGACCGCCTCGCCGATCCGAAGCGCTTCGCGATGGCCGAGGAGGGGCGCCTGCACCAGGCGATCCTCGACGTCGGCTCGAAGGCCGACCCGCTGCTGGTCGACGAGGACTTCTCCGGCGCGATGGGCGCGCTCGCGCATCTCCGCCAGCCGGTCGACGACTTTTTCGACAAGGTGACCGTCAACGCCGATGAGGCGGAGCTTCGCGCCAACCGGCTCTGCCTCCTTTCACAGATCCGCGTCGGCATGGACGCGATCGCCGACTTCTCGAAGATCGAGGGCTGACCATGGGCAAGTGGGTATACGGATTCGGCAACGGCGCCGCCGAGGGCACCGCCAAGATGAAGAACCTGCTGGGCGGCAAGGGCGCCAACCTGGCCGAGATGTGCAATCTCGGCCTGCCGGTGCCGCCGGGATTCACGATCACGACCGAAGTCTGCACCCACTACTACGACAACGGCGAGAAGTACCCGGCCGAGCTGAAGGCCGAAGTCGAGGCGGCGCTGGCCGCAATCGAGAAGACGGTCGGCGCCAGGTTCGGCGATGCCGCCAATCCGCTCCTGGTCTCGGTCCGCTCCGGTGCGCGCGCCTCGATGCCGGGCATGATGGACACCGTCCTCAACCTCGGCCTCAACGACGAGACGGTCGCGGGCCTGGCCAGGCTCTCGGGAAATCCGCGCTTCGCCTACGACAGCTATCGCCGCTTCATCTCCATGTACGGCGACGTGGTGCTCGGCGTCGAGCATCACCACTTCGAGGACATCCTGGGCGAAGCCAAGGACGACAAGGGCGTTTCGCTCGACACCGAGCTCGATGCCGAGGACCTGAAGAAGCTGGTGAAGGCGTATCGCTCCAAGGTCGAGGACGAGACCGGCAAGCCGTTCCCGCAGGACCCGAAGGAACAGCTCTGGGGCGCGATCGGTGCCGTGCTCAAGAGCTGGATGAACCAGCGCGCGATCGTCTATCGCCGGCTGCACGACATCCCGGCCTCATGGGGAACGGCGGTCAACGTCCAGGCCATGGTGTTCGGCAACATGGGCGACGACTGCGCCACCGGCGTCGCCTTCACGCGCGATCCCTCGACCGGCGACCGCCGCTTCTACGGCGAGTTCCTGGTCAACGCCCAGGGCGAGGACGTGGTCGCCGGCATCCGCACGCCGCAGCAGCTGACCATCGCCGGCAAGCAGGCGAACCTCTCGACGCTGCCGGCGATGGAGGAGGCGATGCCGGAGGTGTTCCGGCAGCTCGACAGCGTCCGCGGTCAGCTCGAGAAGCACTACCGCGACATGCAGGATATCGAGTTCACGGTCCAGCGCGGCAAGCTGTTCATGCTGCAGACGCGTTCGGGCAAGCGCACGGCCAAGGCTGCGCTCAAGATCGCGGTCGACATGGTCTCAGAAGGGCTGATCGACCGCCAGGAGGCGGTGCTCCGCATCAACCCGTCCTCGCTCGACCAGCTGCTCCACCCGACCCTCGATCCCAAGGCGAAGAAGACCGTGCTCGCGCGTGGCCTACCGGCATCGCCGGGCGCCGCCTCGGGCAAGGTCGTGTTCTCGGCCGACGAGGCCGAGGAACGCGCCGCCAAGGGCGAGCGCGTGCTGCTCACTCGTATCGAGACCAGTCCTGAGGACATCCACGGCATGCATGCCGCGGAAGGCATCCTCACCACCCGCGGCGGCATGACCAGCCACGCGGCGGTGGTCGCGCGCGGCATGGGACGTCCCTGCGTCTCCGGCGCCGGCGAGCTTCGCGTCGACTATGCGAAGAAGCAGCTCATGGTCCGTGGCACCACGGTCAAGGAAGGCGACATCCTGACCATCGACGGCGGCACCGGCGAGGTCTTCGTCGGCGAGGTGCCGACGATCCAGCCGGAGCTTTCCGGCGACTTCGCGACGCTGATGGAATGGGCCGACGGGCTCCGCCGGCTCAGGATCCGCACCAACGCCGACACGCCGACCGACGCCCGCACCGCGCGCCAGTTCGGCGCCGAGGGCATCGGGCTCTGCCGCACCGAGCACATGTTCTTCGAGGCCGACCGCATCGTCGCGGTCCGCGAGATGATCATGGCGACGACCACCGAGGGCCGGCGAGCCGCGCTTGCGAAGATCCTGCCGATGCAGCGGGAAGACTTCGTCGAGATCTTCCGGATCATGCGCGGCCTGCCGGTGACGGTGCGCCTTCTCGATCCGCCGCTGCACGAGTTCCTGCCGCACACCGAGGCCGAGATCGAGGAGGTCGCCAAGGCCTCCGGCGCTTCCGCCGAGACGCTGCGCCAGCGGGCGATCGAGCTCAAGGAATCGAACCCGATGCTCGGCCACCGCGGCTGCCGTCTCGGCATCTCCTATCCGGAGATCTACGAGATGCAGGCGCGCGCCATCTTCGAGGCGGTGGCCGCCGTGTCGAAGGAGCTGGGCGAGACGGCGCTGCCCGAGGTCATGATCCCGCTGATCGCGACCAAGAAGGAGCTCGACATCCTGAAGACGATGATCGATCGCGTCGCAGCCGAGGTCGCGAAGGAGACCGGAACCAAGGTCCCGTACCTGACCGGCACGATGATCGAGCTGCCCAGGGCTGCGCTCCGGGCGCAGGAGATCGCCGAGTCGGCGGAGTTCTTCTCCTTCGGGACCAACGACCTCACGCAGACCGCTTTCGGCCTTTCGCGCGACGATGCCGGCTCGTTCCTGAAGATCTACCAGGACAAGGGCATCCTCGAGACCGATCCCTTCGTCTCGATCGACGTCGACGGCGTCGGCGAGCTGATGGAGATCGCGGCCGAGCGCGGCAGGAAGACGCGCCGCGACATCAAGCTCGGCATCTGCGGCGAGCACGGCGGCGATCCGTCGTCGATCCGCTTCTGCGAGAAGATCGGCCTCGACTACGTGTCGTGCTCGCCCTACCGGGTGCCGATCGCGCGTCTCGCCGCGGCCCAGGCGGCGATCGAAAAGAAGGCGGCCTAAGCCCCGTCGATCAGGCTGGCGGGTTCCACCACGCCGACGGATCGGCGTGATTGCGGATCGGTGCGGCGAGATCGGGCTCCGCCTTCCTCAGCAGCGTCGCCGCGCCCTTCGGCCAGTCCTTGAGCAGCGCCACGGCCCAGGAGACGCCCGAGGCGCCGTCGCCGACGAAGGCGTCGCAGCGCGTGGCGAGGAAGGTGTCGAGCACCACCTCGCGCCCCAGCATCACGCCGTCGTAGCGCTGGTGGATCTCGAGGGAACGCTCCTCGGGATCCTTGATTCGCGTCACCTCGCGGCAGGAAAGGCGTTCGCCGTAGCGCTCGCGGAAATGCGCGACCGCCGGAGCGAAGTCGGTCATCAGGTAGACGCCGCCGTCGGGATGTGCGGCGAGATACCGGTCGACCGGCTCGGCCAGGCTCTCGATCCCGAGGGCCTTCTGGTCCGACGACTCGCTGATCTTCTGCGGGCCCTGGGTCCGGAAATGCGCGGCGATGGTCGGCCGGCGCTTGATCAGCCGCGCTTCGAGCCGCGCCAGATCCTCGGCGAGCTGCGGGGTCAGCCGCGCGTAGCGGCGGTAGAGCTGGCCGAGCCCGTTCATAAGGTTGACCGCTAGCGGATGCTCTGGAGGCAGCCACGGCACTAGGTCGTCGAACTCGGTGAAGAAGTCAAAGACGGCGACATCTTCAGGCCGGTTGAGAAGGTAGATCCCGGAGAGCGAGCTCCATTCGCCCGTCTCCTTGTTGACGCGAATCTCGCGCAGGTTCTCCCTGGTCCACTTCGGCGGAAAGATGGTGAGGCCGTTCCGCTCGGCGGTGGCGATCGTGTGCGGCGACACCGGCTCGAAGTAGAGGCGCCAGGCATCCTCGATGCCGGCGCGGCGGTAGCGGCATTCGCGGCCCCAATGGATGATCGGCGTGCGCCCGGCCGCCTCCGCATGCGTGAGGCCGATCACGGTGTGCGAGACGTCGGCCCAGAAGCCCGCTCCCCAGGCGCGGATCACGAGGTAGCGCTCGCGCCCGTCGGGAACGGGCAGGAGCCGCTGCGCCGCATCGGCGTGGCGCGCCGCATGATCGAAGAGGCCG
>CAZDGR010000278.1:0-6287 GCA_964504845.1 uncultured Rhizobium sp.
GGGCGACGCCCATCGCGGTCGCGTCGCCGAACGGGTGCCCGACCACCTGGATGCCGAGCGGCAGCCCGGCCGGGGTGAACCCCGAGCAGACGGTCATCACCGGCAGGCCGGTCAGGTTGAACGGCATCGTCAGCGACGGCCGCTTGTAGGCGGCATCCTTGTCGAAGCCGACCATCCTGGTCGGCACGCCGGGTGCGGCGGCGCAGACCATCACGTCGATGTCCGCCATCGCCGCGCGGGTGCGTTCGATCAGCTGCTGGCGAAGCCGCATCGCCTGCACGTAGTCGTTGGCCGAGAACAGCGCCGCCGGGGTGACGCTGGCGCGGAAACGCTCGCCGTAGTCGTTGTAGCGGGACTGCAGGGTCTTGGCGTGAACGGCGAAAGCCTCGGTCAGGATGATGACGCGGCCGGCCGGCGCGAACTCGGAAAGCTTCGGCATGGCGACGTCCTTGATCTCGGCGCCGAGCCTCTTCATGGTCTCGACCGCGCCCTCGGCCGCCTGGCGCATTTCCGGCTCGACCGGATGCTCGCCGTCGTGCCAATGGCCGATGTAGCCGACGCGCACGCCCTTGAGGTCCTTCCTGAGCGCGGCTCGGAAGTCGGGGATCTTCACCTTGGCGCTGGCGGCGTCCTTCTTGTCGTGGCCGGCCATCGCCTGCAGCAGGATGGCGCAGTCCTCGACCGTCCACGCCATCGGGCCGGCATGGTCGAGCGTGAAGGCGAGCGGCAGGATGCCGTATCGGCTGACGAGGCCGTATGTGGGCTTCATGCCGGCGACGGCGCAGAAGGTGGACGGCGAGCGGATCGAGCCGCCGGTGTCGGAGCCGGTGGCGCCCAGCACGAGCCCGGCGGCGATGGCGGCGCCGCTGCCGCTGGAGGAGCCGCCGGGACTGAGCTCCAGGTCCCACGGGTTGCGCGCCGGCGGCCAGGGCGTGTCGAAGGAGGGACCGCCGATGGCGAACTCGTGCGTCGAGAGCTTGCCGAGCAGCACGGTGCCGGCCTTCTTGAACCTGGCGGCGACGGTCGAGTCCTCTTTCGGCACGCGCTTTTCCAGCACCCTGGAATGCGCGGTCGTGCGGATGCCCTTGGTGTCGTAGATGTCCTTGAGGCCGATCGGGATGCCATGCAGCGGGCCTCTGATCTTGCCCGCCATGACGTCTTCCTCGGCCTTCTTCGCGGTCTTCCGCGCCAGGTCCTCGGTGACCAGGAGGAAGCTGTTCAGCTTCGCATCCACCGCATGGATGCGCTTCAGCAGCATGTCGGTGAGCTCGATCGGCGACATCTTCCTCGCCTCGATCAGCCGCGACGCTTCGGCGATGGTCGGGACCTGGCTCATGGCACCGGCATCTTGAAGGTGAGGGCGGGCTCGACCGACATCGGGCGCTCGACGTTCAGCTCCGCCAGGTAGTCGCGGACATAGCCGGAGATCCGGTGGAGCTCGTCGACCTGCTCGGGCGAAAGCCTGAGGCCGGCGCGTTCGAGGGCGGCCTCGACATGGGCTCGTTTCATCGGCTCTGGTGTGCTCATTCGGGAACTCCTTGTCGATGCGTCTTCGATACTATGCCGAATGTGGCCGCCCCCAAAAGAAGCGAGCCGCCGAGAAACGTGGTCTCGGCGATGCTGGCCGCATCGAAGACCCAGGCGCCCAGTGCGGTCGACACCGCGGCGGCGGTCGTCACCAGGATCAGCCTTAGGCGCAGGATCGCAGCGAAGTCTCCGGCGTCCAGGCGGCTGCCGAACCAGGTGAGCATCTGGATCCCGGCCATCGAGTTGCCGACGCCGACCAGGGAGGCGGCCGCCGCCATCGCCGCCACCAAAGGCAGGCCCGTCAGGAAGCTCTCGGTAAGGCCGAGCAGCGCCACGCCGGCACCGATGGTGCCGTAGCCCAAGAATATGAAGCGCCAGGGCGATCCGATGGGGCGGGCGACGATGAGGAAGTTGGACAGGATCTCCGAGGCCGCCGACATGCCAATCACGAATGCCGCGGCGCTCACGACTCCTGTCGGCGACTGCGCAAAGAAGAGCGGGATGCCGACGACACAGCAGAGCACGACGACGCCGGCACGGAAGCCTGTGGTGAGCAGGATGATCCAGGCGCCGGGGCAAACGTGTGCCGCGTCGAGTCCGCGGAGCAGACGCTTCCGGAAGTCCTGCCTGGCGGGCGGCGTCACTTCGTCGAACCGATGCCCCATGCGAAGAACCGCTGCGGCCGAGGCGAGATAGCTCACGGCGTTCAGCGTGAGCAGATGGATGACGGGGAGGATTGCCACGAGTGCGGCGGCTAGGAAAGGTCCGATCGCCTGCGCGATGCGCGTCGTTGCGTCGATCAACCCGTTGGTCTCGCGAAGCCGCTCCGGATCGATCGAGAGAAGGGGGAGGCCTGACTGCAGCGCCGGCTGATAGATCGTCCCGGCGGCGGAGAGCGCCATCGCGGTCGCCGCGAGAAGCCCGAGCGACAGGTCGTCGGTGAGGGCGACAGCCACGACAAGAAGAGAAAAGGTCGCGCGGACGACATCCGCACCGATCAGCAGGGTGCGTCGCGGCAGCAGGTCGACGAATGCGCCGGCCGCGACGCTCATGACCAAGATGATTGTGAAGCGCGCCGTGACGATCAGCCCGCCGTCGGCACCGGCGATCGAGACCGCGAGCCAGATCGCGCCGAAGGCGTAGAGTTCCGAGCCGATCGAGGAGATCGTGACGCCGGCCCAGAGCGTGCGGATGTCCCGGTCCCGGAGCAGGCGACGATAGGGATGCGTCATGCCCATCATCGCCCAGGCGCGTCCTATCCGCGCCAGCTCTTCGGATCCTCCATCGGATACATCGGCCGCGGCACCCGCTGCCAGGGCAGGCCGACCACGTCGGACTGTCCGGGGCCGCTTGTGTCGACGCGAATCACCTCGGAGGTGATCGGCTTGAAGAACTGGAAGTTGGACGCGGTCTTCAGCACCGCCATCTTGAAGTCGGACGGCTCGTAGCCGAACCAGCGATAGACCTCGGGCACGTTGCCGGCGGCGCCGGGCTTCTCGCTGACCATCAGCGTCGCAGGCCCGACCTCGAAGAACACGGTGCGGCCCATGTCGTGCTCGGGCTGCTGGAAGACCGGAACCTTGACCACGCCCGAGGCGACCTTCTTCACCCGGCCGGTGACGAGGAGCGGCTTGAAGAACTTCGGCGAGCTGTGGCCGCCGACCGGAAGCGTCACCTCGGCGCCTTCGCCGGCGGCGACCAGCTTCGCCACCGTCTGCGGCTCGACCAGCGGCATCAGCGCCTTGCTCTTGATGCCGAGACGGAGGATCGACTCCAGGATCAGGTTGGAGTCGCCGGCGGTGCCGCCGAACACCGTGTCGCCGGTGTCGCTGAGCACGACAACGCCCTTGGCCGCCTGGTCGGCACGGCGTACCGCGTCATCGACCGCGACCGCTTCCTTGACCATGAAGTCCTTGCGCATCGACCAGGCAAAGTCGGCGGACTCGTCGGCGAGCTTCTCGGCGAGATCCCGGTCGCCGTCGACGTTGACGATCGTGGTCCAGCCGCCCTCGGCGACGTCGAGCCAGGGTTGCATCGGGCAGAGCGCGACATGGAGCACGCGCCTGTCCTTCTTCTCCCACGCGCGGGCCTGGTCGAACCACTTCTTCATCGGGCCCTGGGAGGTGAGGAACTGTTCCTGGTGGGTGACGAGGCGGATCTTCCGCCAGGCCATCACCGGCTTGACCTCCTTGCGGAGGATGCGCACCAGCATGTCGCCGGCGAGCCGGCCGGTGTCGTAGGTGTCGTGCGGCTGGGTGCGGTGGGCGACGATCGCATCCGACAGCTCGACCATCTGGCGCGTGACGTTGGCGTGGTGATCCAGCGACAGCACGATCGGCACGTCCGGCCCGAGAATGGCGCGGCAGATGGCGAGCTGCGCGCCCTCGACGTCGTCGACGCCTTCGGCCGCGGCGGCGCCGTGCAGGTGGAGGGCAAGCGCGTCGATCTTGCCCGCCTTGCGGAGGCCCGTCCCGATCCGCTCCTCGAAGAACAGGCGTGCGCCGGTGTCGATGCGGCCGCCCGCCATCGCCCAGCCGGAGATGATCGGGACCCACTCGACGTTCATGCCCGAGGCCGCCATTGCGTCGACGCAGCCGCCGACCTGGCCCTTGCCGGCCATCTTCTCGATGATCTCCTGGCCTTCGAGGATGCCGAAGGCCTTGAAGTCGTCGATCGTCGTCGGCAGCGGGTTGAAGTCGTTGGTTTCCTGTCCGACGTGGATTGTCGCGATACGCATGGGCTTCAGCCTTTCATCACCGGCAGCACGATGTGCGACGGATGTTTCTTGTCGAGATGGAGCGTGTTCCGCGCCTTGACCTTGTGGGTATGGCGCCCGAGCGGCTCGCCGGTGCCCGGGTTGATGTCGAAACGCGGAAAGTTAGAGGAGGCGATGTCGACGCGGATCCTGTGACCGGCCTTGAAGCGGTTCGCCAGTGGCGGCAGCTCTACCGTCACCTCGACGATCTCGCCGGGCGTGAGCAGCTCCTCCTTGTCGTAGCCGTTGCGGAAGCGGAGCCTGCGGATCGAGTCGCAGAGCAGCATGTGGAAGCCGGCCGGGTCTTCCGCCGTCGGCGGCGAGATGTCGAGCAGCTTCACGGTCACGTCGGTATCGAGTGCGCTGGACGCGACCCAGACCTTGGCCTCGATCGGCCCGGCGATCACCACGTCTTCCTTCAGCGGCGCGGTCTCGAACACCAGCACGTCGGGGCGTTCGGCGAGAAGCGGATAGGGCGGGCGAGATCCCACCTGGTCGGGGCGCTCCTTCTGGTGCATCGGCCCGTCGGGCACGAGCGAGCGCATGCGCGCGCGCGGGCTGACATAGGAGAGATCCATGCCTTCGCCCGGCTTCACCCATTCGAGGAAGCCCGCGACCGCACCGCCGATCGTGGCGACCGGGTGGTCGGGATCATGCGTCCAGGAGATCGGCGCGGCGTCGGCCGGCGACGGGGCGAGCGCGCCGTCGGCGGCGAGGTAGAACCTTGTCGGCGCCGAGCCCTTCGGCGGCCACTGGCCGCAGGCGCGCCAGACGCCGCCATGATCGAGATGGCCCCGCCTGGTGCGGGCGCCCGAGCCGCCGCCCATCTCGAAGTAGCGCACCGGCACGTCCTTCTCGACGCCGGTGCCGATGTCCTTCAGCCACTTGTCGAACCAGCGCAGCCGCTCGGCGTTGTAGACGCGATAGCCCCAGTCGGCGCCGGGACCGAAGTCGACCTCGATCGAGGCGGTACCGCCGGCGCGCATGCCGGCATGGCCCCAGGGACCGACGACCATGCGCTGTGGAGACTTCAGCCGCGTCGACAGCGCCTGGTACTGGCCGGCGACGTCGGCGACGAACGGATCGAACCAGCCCGAGGAGACGACGCAGGGGATGTCGGCGAAACGGTCGAAATGTGCCTTGTGCTCCAGCACCTCCATGTTCCACCAGTCGTCCTTGATGCCGTTGTTCTGGTAGCGCATCAGGACCTGCTCGAGGTTGGGCACGACCGAGAGCGGGTTCTGTCCCTTCTTCCAGGGGCCGGTCGGCAGCAGCGAGCGCATGTTCTCCACCGCGGACTCGATCCGGCGCTTGGCGGCGGGATCGTTCTGGATCTCCGGCACGTCCCAGCCGTGCAGGAAGAGGGCGGCGAACATCTGCAACGCCTGGGCGCCGCCCTGGCGTGCCTCCCAGTCGAAGGCCGAGGTCGGGCAGACATCGACCCAGAGCGCCTTGAGTGCCGGCGGTTTATGGAAGGCGGCGACGTTCTGCACGATGCCGGAATGCGAGCTTCCGACCATGCCGACTCGGCCGTCGCACCAGGGCTGAGCCGCGATCCAGGCGAGCGTGTCGACGCCGTCGAGGCCTTCGCGGACGTTTGCCACATGGAAGTACTGGCCATGGCCTTCCGACAGGCCGCGGCCGCGCAGATCCTGCACCACGGTCACGTATCCGCGCGGCGTGAAGAACTTCGCCACCGGCCCCACCTGCATCACCGGGTTCGACTTGTCGTAGGAGGTGCGCGTCAGGATCACCGGGAACTTGCCAGGTGCCGGCGAGCCGTCCGGGAGGGCCGGACGGTAGATGTCGGTGGCGAGATGGACCCCGTCGGCCATATTCACCATCACGTCCTCGGAAACGACGACGCCGAAGGAAGGATCGCGGCTGTAGAGCTTGTCGGTCACATCAGGTCTCGCGGCTGGGTGTGGGACCAGGTCCTGCGGAAGACTTCGGTGTCGCCCTCGTAGGCGACGCCCTCCTGCTTCAGCACCCAGTCGGTCTTGGT
>CAZDGR010000279.1:0-6248 GCA_964504845.1 uncultured Rhizobium sp.
GAATCGGCACGATCTCCATGGAACCTCCGGCAGAACGGGAGGCCGATCCTAGCGCCTACGAGGCGCGCTGCACATCCGGTGTGCGTGCTTCGACAGGCTCAGCATGAGGGACAGTCTTCATGGCACCAAGAAATGACCTCATGATGAGCCTGTCGAAGCACGCACCCTGCTGATCCAACGCTCTAATGCCTTCGCACGCCCGGCCAGCGGATGATGCCGAGGGCGACCAGGAGGCCGATCATCGCCGAGGCGAGGCCGAGCAGCTGGATCCAGGTCGGGACCTCGCCGAGGATCGGGATGCCGAAGAGGATGGCGAGGCCCGGCACCATCGCCGGGAACAGGACGGCGCGGCCGGCACCGAGCAGGACCACGATCCGGTTGTAGGCGATGGTCGCGAGCGTGCCTGAGAGCAGGCCCTGGACGACGCCCTGCAGCACCAGCTCCTGCCAGGGAAGCGTCAGCAGGTGCTTCACCGAGAAGAACAGCGGATAGACCACCGACATGATCGCCAGCGACAGCACGCAGACGACCGCCATCGCGATCAGCGAGTCGAGCCGCCAGATGCGGAACAGGATCGTGTAGGCCGCCCACAGCAGGCCCGCGAACAGGAAGATCAGGTCGCCGAGCCAGACATTGGCGCCGCCGGAGGATGCCAGGAAGCCTTCGCCGCCGATCAGGCCCAGGCCTAGGATGATGCCGCCGGTGCCGATCGCGTGCGCGATGCCGTGGCGCTCCTTCAGCAGCACGATCGCCAGGATCGAGCAGAAGACGGTCACCGACATCGGCACCAGCACCGCGCCATGAGCCAAGGGAGCAAACAAGTACCCGGCGGCCTGGCTGAAGGCGGCGAGCGGGCCCGCGGTCAGCACCAGAAGCAGGCCGCGCTTCCAGCCGATGCCGCCGAGATTGGCGATGCCGTGCTTCAGGAGGATCGGAAGGAAGATCAGCCCGGCGACGCCGAAGCGGAGCAGCGTGATGTCCTCGGGCCGCACGCCGCGAAGGATGCCGCCGCGCGCGACCGAGAACGACGATGCCGCCATCAGCGCCATCGCGATGCCGAGAGCGATGCCGAGGCGGACGCGCGTCCTTGCTTCCGCCTCGGTCTCGTTCGGCAGTGCGGTGCCGGTGTCGGTGGTCATTCAGTCGAAGGCGGGGGCCTTGCCGGCGAGCCCGCCGAAGAGTCCTTCGATGCGCCGGCGCCAGGCGAGCACCGGATCGTCGTCGGCGAGCAACCTGAACGGGCTCGTGCACCGCGCCCACTGGAAGGCGCCGAAGACGATGTAGTCGGCGTAGGTGGGCGCGTTGCCGCCGAGGAAGGGAAAGTCCGCCAGCGGCAGCCGGATCGGCTGCAGGCTCCTGCGGAAGTCGGGCAGCCGCTGCTCGCGGTCGCCGGAGAAGGCCTCCAGCGTCATGCCGAAGCGCTTCTCCCGGCTCTCACGGAAATAGGCCGCATCCTTCGCGTCGATCAGCGCGACGATGTCGGCGACGATCATGCGGCCGATCGCGGGGTGCAGGATCGAGTCGGCCCAGCCCTGGATGAAACGGATCTGCGCCAGCGCGTTGTCGCCGAACAGCGACGGCCGGTCGGGATAGGTCGCTTCGAGGTACTGGGCGATCTTCCAGGAATCGTGGACGACCTTGTCGCCGTCGACGATCACCGGCACCAGGCCCTGGCCCGAGAAGGCGATCTTCTCCTTCTCGGTGAAGCGCCATGGTACCGCATCGACCTCGAGACCCTTGTGCGCGAGCGCCAGCCGCGCACGCCAGCAATAGGGGCTGAAGCGCCGCTCAGGATCGGCGCCGGCAAGGTCGTACATCGTGATGGTCATTGCCGGAGTATCGGCGTTTTGGCGCGGGCGATCTAAGACATTCGCTGCCCCGAACTGGCGCTGCCCACGAATTGGGCACTATAATTCGCGCGCCGCCCGCATCCCGCGGGCGGCACGTTCTCGGGGCGGGGTGGAAGTCCCCACCGGCGGTGAGGGGAGCGATCCTCGAGCCCGCGAGCGCTTCGGCGAAAGCCGAGGGACAGCAGATCCGGTGCAATTCCGGAGCCGACGGTCACAGTCCGGATGAAAGAGAACGGGTCGCCCGGCGGAGCCATGCTCTGCCGGGTTCAAGCCCGTGCGCCCTGATTCAAACGCTTCGATGAAAGGAAGCCCGATGAATCAGCGCCACCCAGCCAAGACAGAAGATCGTATCGCCTTCGTCCAGTCGTGCTGGCACAAGGACATCGTCGACGAATGCCGGAAGGCTTTCGTCGCCGGGATCGTCCGCCTCGGATTGCCGGAGGATCGGATCGACCTCTACGAGGTGCCCGGCGTCTTCGAGATTCCGCTCGAGGCCAAGCTGCTCGCCGAGAGCGGCCGCTACCAGGCGATCGTGGCCTCCGGCCTTGTCGTCAACGGCGGCATCTACCGGCACGAGTTCGTGTCGGACGCGGTGATCAACGGGCTGATGCAGGTGCAGCTCGCCACCTCGGTGCCGGTGATCTCCGCCGTGCTGACACCGCAGGCCTTCCATGAGCACGACGAGCATCGCCGCTTCTTCCGCGAGCATTTCGTCGTGAAGGGAGAGGAGGCGGCGTCCGCCTGCTGGCGGACGCTCGCCCATGTCCGTCATGCACGCGGGCTGGCCGCGGCGGCGGACTGATACCGAGCGAGCCCGCGGGCAGGCGTCAGCCCGCGGGCGGGTTCAGCGGTACGAACTCGATGGTCTCCGTCGCGGAGCGGGTCGGCGTCGACACGGCGCGGCCGGCGAGGATCATCTCGACCCGGCCGGCATCGTCGACCAGCGGCATCTCGACGGATTCCACCACCAGCCAGTCGCGCGTGTGCCAAGCGGCCCGATTGCGTCGGCGATAGGGCCGGATCTCCGTCGCGATCCGGCTCAGGTCCGCGACGATCCCCGCCGTCGCATCGCCATAGAGGGAGCCGTCGACGGCCTTGCCGGTGACGTCGCGCTCGAGGCGCTCCACCAGCTCCGTGCCGACCAGGCGATGACGGAAGGAGAGCGGATTCCATCCGACGTCGATCAGGTGGACGATCGGCAGCAGCTCGGGAATCTCGGCCGGATTGAGGTCGACCCGGTGCGGCGCCAGCCGCCCGGCCCGCTTGCTCCACCAGTAGCGATAGAGCCTTTCGAGGCGTCCATCGCCGAATTGCGCGTCCATCTCCCCCCCGGGCGGACGTCTGGACCGACGTCCGCTCGCAGCCGGACGACGCATTCGCGCCCCGACCGCGATCTATGATTGTAGGCCGCACCCACCCTAGCAGGGCCGTGCCTCAATGTTAGGCGAGGTTCGCCGGCCCGCAAAGGCCGGAAAGCGACATGCTTGGTAAAACGCCAGACTTCTCAATCTATTCTTCGAGAGTGCGCGGGACGGATCTTTATTCGCGCTGCAATCTCAAAGAAATGGACTGTCTGTCTTTGGAGAGTCGTCTGAAAGACAGCGGCAAGAAGGAAAAAGGCCCGCGGCTTGGCGCTGCGGGCCTTGGAAGTCAGGAGGGAAAACGCAACTGGAGGCTTTAGGCGACGCGTGAAAAGTCGGCCCATCAGTCGGCGGCGAGAGCCGGGTGGATCTGGATCGGGGTCGCCGGCGCCTCGAAGGCTTCGGCGAGCGCCCATTTGGAGACGAGGAGGGCCTGATGGGCCAGGCTGCGCGGACCGAAGCCGGTGCCGGGCTCCCAGACCGCGACGAACAGGCGGTCGACCGCGACCCCGTCTTCGGAGAGCGGCAGGATCAGGCGCGACCAGGTCTGGGATTCGGTGCCGAAGCCGCGGTTCGCATGGGTGCCGAACACCGGGGAGCGGGTCTCGACCGCGGTGAGGTAGGCGCGCTCGACCTCGTCGGCCATCGCCGCCGGCTGGAGGTCGCCGACGGTGCGGCCGGTCATCTCGGTGCCGTAGCGGGTGGCGGGACCTGAGGCGAAGACGACGAAGCGGAGGCCTTCCGGCCGGACCGCGACCAGGTGCAGCTCGTTCAGCCAGGGCTGGAGCTCGACCGTCGCGAAGTCCCGCCGGGACGGCATGACCTTGAGCCCGCGCTTGGTGTTCCAGAGCGCGAAGAGCGTGCGGAGATAGTCGGGGAATGCGGTAGGCAGCGACATGGTGCCCACTATGAACACCAAACCTTGCGGCGGAGTTAACGCCGCCGACGAATTTTTTCAGGCCACGGCCGAGGCGACCCGGTCGATGTCGACCACGACGAAGATCATGTCGACGGTCTCGCCGTCGGCACCCAGGGGCATCAGGCAGTGGCGGATCCGGCGGATGAACGGGTCGGCGCCGACGTAAGGCACCTCCGACCAGATCGGCTTCCTGGCCTCGGCCACTTCCTCGAACTGCGCCCAGAGCCGGTTGCCGCGGCGCATGTGCAGGATGTCGGAGAAGCGGATGCCGCGGAAGTTCCGGTGCGAGATCTGGTCGATCTCGGATCCGACCAGGCGATAGCGGAAGTCGAGCGGCTCGCGCAGCACGTCGACCAGGATCGTTCCCGGCAGCAGCTTCGGGATCTCGGCCGGGTCGATGTCGGTGCGCGCCGGCAGCCGGCGGCCGCGGCGAAGCGCCTGCCAATAGGCGAGCCCGCTCTCGCCGCGGGGTCCCAGGCCCGGAGGGGTGTCGTCGCTCACGCGGGATCCAGCATCGGAAGCAGGTCCCTGAGCCTGGTCAGGCTGTGGGTCGGCGTGACGGTCGCCTTCTTCGGCAGGCCGCGGCCGAAGCCGTCGAACCAGATGCAGCGGTCGAAGCCGAGGCTGCTCGGCACCGCGACTTCCCATTCGAGGTTGTCGCCGACGATCCAGGCCTCGCCGTGCAATGCGCCGAGCGTCTTCAACGCGTGCGCGTAGGCGGCGGGCTCCGGCTTCCCGAACGGATGCTCGCCCTCGATCTGGATGTGGTGGAAGCGATGGGCGAGATCGAAGCGCCGGACCTTCTCGCGCTGCACCGCCCCTTCGCCGTTGGTGATCAGGCAGAGCTGGAAGCCGTCGGCATTGAGCCGGTCGAGAACGGTGTGCGCGTCGTCGAAAAGCCTGGTGCGCTTGTCGCGGCTGACGCGGAAGGCTTCGGAAAGATCGGCGGCCAGCGTCGCGTCGGCGATGCCGAGCTTGGCCAGCACCTTGCCGATCACGTCGAGGCGGGTCTGGGCGATATTGAGCCGGCCCGCGCGATGGCGCACCGGGTCGGACCAGAACCAGCGAAGCTCCGCCTCGATCTCCCTGGTCAGCTCGGCTTCTGTGCGTTCGGCGAGCCGGTGGAGATGCGGCGCGAACGCCTCGGCCCAGACCTCCTGGCGCTCGCCCGAAGACGAGATCAGCGTGTCGTCGAGGTCGAAGAGGATGGCCTTGGGACGGGGCATCGGCCTTAGGGCGAAGGAGGGGCGGCGGGCCGCCGGCGCCGCCTTCTAGCACATCCCGCGCCGGACGCCAGCGGAGGCCGCATGCCGCTCCTTGTCAGATGACCCGGCCGCTCGCCTCGTCGATGATGTGCATGTTGTTGAGGTCGGCGGCGAGCTGGGTCTGCGCCCCTACCTGGACCGCGGCCTTGGGATCGACCCGGCCGCAGAGCTCGGCGCCGTCGATCTTGAAGTAGACCAGCGTCTCCATCCCCATCGGCTCGGTCACGTCGACCGGCACGGTGATCGGGACGACGCCGGGGGCGAGGTCGCGGTGCATCTCGGTGATGTGCTCGGGCCTGAGCCCCAGCAGCAGCTTGTCGGTGCCGCGCAGCGCCTTGTAGCGCTGGGCCCGGTCGGCCGGGAGCTGCAGCGACACGCCGTTGGGGAGCCGCGCGGCGAGCCCGTCCCCGTCGCCCTCGAGCCGGACCGGGATGAAGTTCATCGCCGGCGAGCCGATGAACCCGGCGACGAAGCGGGTCGCCGGCGAGTGATAGAGCTCGTTCGGCGGGCCTACCTGCTCGATCCGCCCGTGGTTCATCACCACCACCCGGTCGGCCAGGGTCATCGCCTCGACCTGGTCGTGGGTGACGTAGACCGTGGTGGTCCGCACCTTCTGGTGCACGCGCTTGATCTCGATGCGCATCTGCACGCGGAGCTTGGCGTCCAGGTTCGACAGCGGCTCGTCGAACAGGAAGACCTTGGGATTGCGCACGATCGCCCGGCCCATCGCGACGCGCTGGCGCTGGCCGCCGGAGAGCGCCTTGGGCTTGCGGTCGAGAAGCTCGGAAATGTCGAGGATGCGCGCCGCCTCGTCGACCCGCGCCTTGATCTCGGCCTTGGGATAGCGCTTGAG
>CAZDGR010000280.1:0-6247 GCA_964504845.1 uncultured Rhizobium sp.
TCATGGGCATCTGGTGGAAACGGGCAACCGCCAAGGGCGCGATCGCCGGCATGATCGCCGGCTTCGGCCTCTGCATCTTCTATCTGGTGTGCACCCGTTACTTCCCGGGAATGGGCGTGAAGTACTTCGGCATGACCTCGCTGCTGAATGCGACCACCGGCATGCCGCTGGTCGACATCACCGCGGCGATGGCCCTGCCGAACGCGATGGAGTCCTGGCCGACCCTGGCGCATCCGCTCGCCAACAAGGTCGGCTGGTTCAACCTCAACAACATCAACTGCGGTCTGCTGGGGATGCCGCTCGGCTTCCTGGTCATCTACGTCGTCAGCCTGATGGACAAGGAGCCGTCGGCGGAGATGCAGGCCTATGTCGACGAGATCCGGAAGCCGCGAGGCCGAACGATTCTCGAAGAGAAGACCTGATCCGTCGTTGCCTACGTCGTCTGGAGCGGGGCCCTTCGGGGCCCCGCTTCTCTTTTGGCGTGCCGCTCGCCGCCGCCTGTGGTTGGATGCGGCCCTGCCCGCAACCTGACCTGAACAGAACGCTGCCGTGGACCCATCGAATTCGCTCCTCTCCATCCTGGCGTTCCACGTGCCCAACTTCGCCTTGGCCGCCGTGATGTACACGCTGCTGGGCCGTGCGCTGCTGAGTCTGTTCCTGGATCCGGACTCGCCGAACTACATCTGGCGGTTCTTTTGCCGCATCACCGATCCCTTCGTCGCGGCCGTCGCAGTCGTCACGCCGAAGGCGGTGGCGCCGGTCGTGCTTTGGCTGTTCGGCGTGGTCTGGCTGTTCTGGCTTAGAGTTGCACTGCTTTACGTGTTCCTTTTCTTCGGCCTGATGCCGAAGGCAAGCTGAGCCGGCGACGCGCATGGATCGCACCGTCTACTTCGTCGGCATCGCCTTCTTCGGCATGATCAACGGGCTGTTCAACCAGCTCTGGGTGCTGTTCGCGCTGCTTCACGTGCAGATCCTGGCGCCGGCACTGCTTTTCGGCAGCGCCAGCCTGACCCTGATGTTCTCCTCGCTGGTGGTCTCGACCGCGACCATCATCGTCGGCGGCATCCCCGCCGCGCTCTACGAGAGATACGTCGGAGCCAAGGAGGATTCGACCGAGATCTCGCTTTGGATCTGGCTCGCCGGCACGGCCTTGCTCACGCTTCCCGCGGTCGGCAATTTCCTCGAATTCAAGCTCTGAGACGACTCAGGCCGCCGACGCGGCCGGCCTCTGACCCCGCAGGGATTCGATGACCGCCGGCGCGTCGATCCGCCTGGTCAGCTCGTCCTGGATATTGCACATCGTCACGCGCAAATAGTTGTGAACGGTCGGCGCGTCCCGGCCGCGCAGAGTCTTGTGGATCGGCATCAGGTTGAAATACGCCTCGGCATAGGACGCCGGGACGTCCATCGCGCGCTTTGGCGGATGCAGACCGATGCGGGCCAGATTCTGCTCAAGCTCGCCGCGCAGGGCATCCCACGTGATCCGGTCGAGAGGCGCCGGCACCGGGTGGCGATCGAATACCGCGAGCGTGAGCCCGCCGACGGCCTCGATCCGCGCCTGGCGCTCGTGGGAGTCCGGCGAGAACAGCGCGGCTTCAACCAGCTCGCCGACCATGGCGAGCCCGACGGGATAGGCGCGCCACCGCGCCCGGTCGCAGGCGTCCCGGAACTCGGTCTCGCGGAACAAGACCTTGGCGTAGTGGCCGGCTCGGGCACGGGAGTACTCGTAGATGCCCTTCTGCGCCACGAAGGCGGCGTTCTGGTCGATGAAGTCCGCCAAAGCCCGCGCATCGCGGATTGCCGGAGGGCGACGGAATAGGTCAAGGATTCCCATGAGCCCAGCCTACCCTATCCGGGCAATCGCCGCACGAACCGGGCGCGGACTCGTGATGCCCGGATTCCAACCGCCGACTTGCGGATCGAAATGGCGTCCGGCACGTTTCCTTGGCGTTCGGAGGACACGATGAACGGCTACGACCATATCCGGGACATGGCGCAGTACTCGATCGGGCGAGCCTGCATGTTCAGCCTGCTTGGGACCGTCACCTTCATGATGGGTCTGATGGGCTGGCCCGACCTCGCCATGCGGTCGGGCGCGATCCTGTTCCTGATGACCGCCACGATCCTCATGCTGAAGGCGATGCAGGCTCCGTCGCGGAGCTATCGACGTACCGAAGTATGGATCCTGATCGGAAAGCGACACGACCTTCCGGAGGCGCGAGCGCAGGCAATCTTCGGCCAGGTGCTGCGCGACACCTATATCAGGTTCGCGCGGATGACGGTCGCCGCCTCGGTGTTCCTCTGGATCTGCGACATCACGATCAGGTTGTCGGGGCTCGCTCCTCGCTAGCGTCGCGCTCCGCGGCGATCACCATTTCGGCGAAATCCGAAAGGAAAACCGAGCCCCTGACGGTACGCTGGACAAGCACGCTGCGGCGGTCGGTCTCGTCGACCTTGCGGCGCACCAGCTCGAGCTGTCCCAGCCGGTCGAGCGAACGGCTGATCGCCGCCTTCGAGACCTTGAGGCCGGTCGCTAGACCCCTCACCGTATGCGGGGGAGCGGTCAGGTAGACGGTCAGCAGCACCGCGATCTGGCGTGCGGTCAGGTCCGGCCCGCCGCGTCTCAGCGACTCGACCAGTGCCACGCGCCAGAGATTGAGCGCCTGCGGTGCGGTGAGCGTCATCGCCGGAAGGTCTAGAGCTTGCCCTTCAGGTCGGCGCCGCCCATCACCGAGCGATTCCAGGTCGGCACCACCAGCAGCTCGTGGATCGCGACATGCGCCGGCGTCTCGGCGACGAAGCGGATGATGCGGCCGAGATCCTCGGGCTGCAGCATCTTGGCGCGTTCCTCCTGGCTCGGCGGGATCGGCCGCTTGTCCAGGATCGGCGTCGCTACCTCGCCCGGCGAGATCGCGCAGGCGCGGATGTTGTTGGCGCACTCCTCCTGGTTGATCGCTTCCGAAAAGGCGACCATCGCGTGCTTGGCTGCCGTGTAGGACATGCCGCTCACCTGCGAGACGCGCTTTCCGGCGATCGAGGCGATGTTGATGATCAGGCCGTTCTTCTTCTTCCGCATGCCGGGAAGCACGATGCGGGCCGAGAAGAACGCGCCGTTCAGGTTCATGTCGATCATCATCCGCCAGGCTTCAGGCGTCAGCTCGTCGAACTTCCGCTTCGGCAGGTTGCCGCCGGCCGAGTTGACCAGGATGTCGACGATGCCGTGCTTCTTCTCGATCTCGGCGTGGGCCTTGGCGACGTCGGCTTCCTTCGTGATGTCCAAAGGCAAAGCGACCGCGCCCTTGATCCTCTTCGCCGCCGCCTCGATCACGTCGACGCGGCGTCCGGAAAGGACCACCGTGGCGCCGCCTTCGGCCAGCGCCTCGGCTCCCGCCAGCCCGATGCCTGAGCCGGCGCCGTTGATCCAGACGATCTTGCCCTTGAGCGTGCTCATGTCGCGTAAGCTCCCCTTAGCGTCCGTAGCGGTCGGCCAGCAGCTGGAAGAGCCCGCGCACGCCGAGCGCTTCGCCGCCTTCAGGCCGGCCAGGCTGCGCTGTCGCATTCCAGGCGAAGGTGTCGACATGAGCCCAGGTGGTCTTCTTCGAGACGAAGCTCTCGAGGAACAGGGCCGCGGTGATCGAGCCGGCGAAAGGCGAGTTGCCGGTAGACGAAAGATCGGCCACCTTCGACTCGAGCATCTTCCGATAAGGCTGCCAGAGTGGCATGCGGAAGATCGGGTCGGAGGCACGCGCCGCCGACTTCTCCCATTCAGCCGCGAACTTGTCGTCGTTGGTGTACATCGCCGGCAGCTGAGGCCCAAGCGCCACGCGCGCCGCACCGGTCAGGGTCGCGAAGTCGACGATCAGCTCCGGATTCTCCGAGTCCGCCTCGGCGAGCGCGTCGCAGAGGATGATGCGGCCCTCGGCGTCGGTGTTGCCGATCTCGACGGTCAGGCCCTTGCGGGTGGTGATCACGTCGAGCGGACGGAAGGCGTTTCCGGAGATCGCGTTCTCGACGGCCGGCACCATGACGCGGAGCCTGACCTTCAGGTTCGCCGACATGATCATGTCGGCGAGCGCCAGCACCGCGGCCGAGCCGCCCATGTCCTTCTTCATCATCAGCATCGAGCCGGACGGCTTGATGTCGAGGCCGCCGGAGTCGAAGCACACGCCCTTGCCGACCAGCGTCACCTTGGGATTGCGCGGCGAGCCCCAGACGACGTCGATCAGCCGCGGCTGATTCGCAGCCGCGCGGCCGACGGTGTGGATCGACGGATAATTCTTCCTGAGCAGCGCATCGCCGACGATGACCTCGGTCCTGGCGCGGTGGCGGCGCGCCATCGCCTTCGCCGCTTCGGCGAGATGGCTCGGGCCCAGGTCCTCGGCCGGCGTGTTGATCAGGTCGCGCGCCATGTAGATGGCGCGCGCCTGGGCCTCGACCTGGGCGCGGTCGGCACCGTCCGGCCAGACCAGCTTCGCCGCCTCACGCTTCGCCTTCTTGTAGCGGGTGAAGGCGTAGGCTCCCATCGCCCAGCCGAGTGCCACGCGGGTCGCGGCACCGTCATCGAGGTCGGCATCGAGCGCATAGGTGCGCGCGGGCAGCGTCATCGGCAATCCGCCGAGCGCGAAGACGTGCCCCGCGTTCTCGACGCCGACGGCGACCCGGGCGAGCTTGCCCTTCTCGTCGGGGATCAGCGCATGCGTGCCGGGCTCGCCGGTGAAGCCGCTCTGCTCGAGCCAGGTACGGCTCGCTGGCGAGAGGCTCTTCGTCCATTTCGAGAAGCCATCGCGGGTCACCGGCACGATCGGAACGGTGTCGGCTCCGGCGCGCGGAGCGAAGCAGCTGAGCACGAGGTCTCTCCCGGAAGGACGGCGGCGGGCCTTCAGAATGGCAAGGGCCGGCCTTGAGGGGAAGAGGCGCGGTTGCCGGACGGAATGCCCGGCTGACGGCCTACCAGGAATCGTAGGGGCTGGCGCCGCTGCCGCCGCCGCTGCTGGGCCGGGCGCGATAGATCTCGCGGGCGAAGGCCATCAGGTCCTTCTGCTCGAACTCGCCGGTGAGCGCGCAGGCAAAGCCGTCGATGTACCAGAACAGCGAGAGCGTGCTGCCGTCATGGACGTATCGGTACGAGGAGTCGCCGCCGCCGGCCGCGACCGCGAAGAACAGCGTGAGGCGCTGGCCGCCTGCATTCTCGTACATGAACTGCGCCGCCGGCTTGCCGTCGGCCGGAAGCAATCGGCCGCCGACCAGCTTGAAGCCGGCCCCGCCGAGCGCCGGCGGCTTCAGGTCCTTGCCCAGGCGCCGAGAGAGCCAGCTCGACATGTGCGCCTCGTCCTCCGCCACGACCTCGACCGGGTGGCGGACCTCGACGGAGTAGAGACGGTGCGCATCGATCGCCTTCCGGGTGAAGGCGACCTGCGCCATCTCGCCGCCCGCGATGGTCCGGTTCAGCATCCAGCCGCCGGCGCCGCCGACGACGAGGAGCACCAGGGCCGCGGCGATCCGTATCGTCCAGTCGAGCGCGGCGGAGCGCTTGCGTTCGGTCGCCTGGGTCAGCCTCGCCGGCACCGGCTCGGCCATCACCGGGTCGTAGAGCGCATGCAGCGCCTCGCCGATCTCCCGGTAGTCCGCGATCCGGCGCGCGTCATCGCCTTCGAGCGCGAGGTGACGCTCGACCGCGGCCGCGGCCTCGGGTCCGAGCTCGCCGTCGAGATAGGCGTTGAGTTCCGCCGCGGTCGGGCGCTGCGGCGTCGTCACTTGATCCTCCGGAGCGGAGGGAAGGACTCGCCGGCCATCGCCTGGCGCAGCCGGTCGCGGCCGCGCGCGAGGCGCGACATCACCGTGCCGATCGGCACGGCCAGCACGTCGGCGGCGTCCCTGTAGGACATGCCCTCGAGACCGACGAGCAGCAGCACCTGGCGCTGATCGTCGGGAAGGCGGTCGAGTGCTGCGGCCAGCTCGCCGAGCGCGATCCGGTCAGATTGCCGGGCCGGCTCGGCGAGCGGGCCGCTCGCCTCCAGCGGAACCTCAGGGGGCATTGAGGTCCGCCGGCGAGCCTGGTCGATGTGCAGGTTGTGCATGATGGTGAAAAGCCACCCTCTGAGCCCCTGGCCCCCGGGTCGGGGTTGCCACAGATGTCCTCGTCCCAGCGCGCGTTCGAGGCAGTCCTGGACCAGGTCGTCGGCGCGATCCGGATCGCGGAGCAACGCCCGGGCGTAGCGGCGGCGCCCGGGGATATGCGACAGGAGCT
>CAZDGR010000281.1:0-6245 GCA_964504845.1 uncultured Rhizobium sp.
TAGACCTCGTCGACTGGCGCGTGCATCTGGCGACCCTGCGCGCGTGGAAGAGCGAAGGCCGCATCCGCTACTTCGGCATCACGCACTACACTCCGGGCGCGCACGACCAGCTCGAAGCGGTGATGCGCGCCGAGAAGCTCGACTTCGTCCAGCTCAATTATGCGATGGACGACCGCGCTGCGGAGAGCCGCCTGCTGCCGGTCGCCCAGGATCGCGGCATCGCTGTATTGGTCAACCAGCCATTTGGCGGGGGCGGGCTGATCCGCTCGCTTCGCGACAAGCCGCTTCCGGACTGGGCGAAGGAGATCGACTGCACGACCTGGGCCCAGGCGCTGCTGAAGTTCTGCCTCGGCCATCCGGCTGTCACCTGCGTGATCCCCGGCACCAGCCGGCCCGAGCACATGGCGGACAATGCGCGGGCCGGTCTCGGCAAGCTGCCCGACGCGTCGCTTCGTGCACGGATGGCGGCTTCGCTCTAAAGTCGCCTCACACTCCCACCCTCCGAGAGATCCACCCATGGAATACCGCCTGCTCGGCCGCTCCGGCTTCAGCGTGCCCGCGCTCAGCTTCGGCACCGCAACATTCGGCGGCGGAAACGACTTCTTCCGCGCCTGGGGAGCCTCGGACGTCAAGGAGGCGACGCGGCTGATCGACCTCTGCCTCGATGCCGGCCTCACCATGTTCGACAGCGCGGACGCCTACTCCGGCGGCCTCGCGGAGGAAATCCTCGGCCAGGCGATCAAGGGCCGCCGCGACAAGGTCCTGATCTCGACCAAGGCGACCTTCAAGATGGGGCCGACGCCCAACGACGTCGGCTCGTCTCGCCATCACCTGATCGCCGCATGCGATGCGAGCCTGAAACGGCTCGGCACCAACTACATCGATCTCTGGCAGATGCACGGCTTCGATGCGAAGACGCCGATCGAGGAGACGATGCGCGCGCTCGACGACCTCGTGCGATCCGGCAAGGTCCGTTACATCGGCTGCTCGAACTTCTCGGGCTGGCACCTGATGAAGTCGCTGGCTGTCGCCGACCGCTACGGCTGGAGCCGCTACGTCGCGCACCAGGCCTATTACTCGCTGGTCGGCCGCGATTACGAATGGGAGCTGATGCCGCTCGGCATCGCCGAGGGCGTCGGCGCCGTGGTCTGGAGCCCGCTCGCGGGTGGAAAGGTGACCGGGAAGATCAGCCGTTCGAAGCCGGTACCGGCCGGCACCCGCATCGCGCAGATCGGTGCGATGGGCCCGCAGGTGCCCGACGAGCAGCTCTACGACATCGTCGACGTGCTGGAAGCGATCGCCAAGGAAACCGGCAGGACCGTGACCCAGGTCGCGTTGAACTGGGTGCTCTGCCGCCCGACCGTCTCGACGGTCGTCGTCGGCGCCCGCAACGAATCGCAGCTCAAGGAGAATTTCGGCGCGGTCGAGTTCAAACTGACCCCTGAGCAGATCAAGCGCCTCGACGACGTCAGCGTGCGGCCGCTGGCATACCCCTACTGGCACCAGCGCCGCACCAGCCTCGATCGCAATCCGCCGGCAGTCTGACGCGACAGGACCGCCCGCAGCGCATGCCGCGGGCGGTCCCCTCGACGTCAGCGGTTGGTCGGCACCGCGCCGAACTGAGGCGCGGGCGCGTAGTACGGGAGGCCGACGCCGGCGGCACCCTGGGCCTGCCGGTTGAGGTCGTCGGTGACCGGCTGCTCCCGCGCATCTTGGGCCATCCGGTTGGGCCGCACGAAACGGCCGTCCTGGGTCTGGACCAGGCCGCCGCACATCGGCTGATTGTGCGGGCAGCCGCCGGGCTCGGAAGCCGGCGGCTTCATTTCCATGGGGGCGGCAGGCATCGCGGCGCTGCTCTGCATCTTCTTGGCGCCGGCGGCGAATACCGGCCCGCTCAGCGCGACCACGGCCGTTGTGATCAAGAGGAAAGCCTTCATCGTCCTTACTCCCGAGAGGTTCGCTCTTTCGACCCGTGCGCCGACCGGCGCCGAGCGAGAGGCATGCGTCGCCACCCCCAGCTTCCGAGGCGGCACGTCCTTAGAACCGCGACTCGGTTCGGTTGTTCCCTTGGTCTTTGACGGCGTGCGGAAGTACCGCGTCGGCTCACGTCAGGGCGCGGCGGGCCTGGCTCACGTACCAGTCGGTGAACTCGATCAGCGTGCGCTCGGAGACCGGCGAATAGGGGCCAGGCTCGAATCCCGCCGAATTGACGCCGCGCTGGTTGTTCTCGACCAGCCACAGATCCTGGTCGTTGGTCACGTTCCAGAGCCTGGTAAGGCGGTCGACCTCGTAGTCGACACCCTCGACCGCCTCGCGGCTCACGACCCACTTCATATGGACCAGCGTCTCTTCCGGTCCCTTGGGCAGGCAGAAGAAGAGGAAGGCGTAGTCGCCGGTCGCATGCGCGAAGCTGTTGGGATCGAGCGCGAAGCGGAGCGAGCCGACATCGCCGTCACCGACCTGGCCGAGCAGCTTGGCGACCGCCGGCTTGCCGTCGATCGTGAACGACCTGGCGCCGCCGCGGAGCGCGAAGCGGTTGGCCTCGAAGCCCTCGACCTTGAAGGGGCCGATCTGCAGGCCTTGCGCCCGGCAGTGCGCGCGGAATAGCGCATCGTCGCGTTCGAACGGCGGCTCGCGGCGAAGCTCCGGGAAGCACTTCATCAGCTCAGGATGCTGTGCCGGGCAATGGTAGCACTCGCGCGCATTCTCCATGACCAGCTTCCAGTTGCCCTTCTCGATGACGGTCGCCTCGTAGGCAATCTTGGCATCCCAGAGTTCATGCGGTGCCAGCAACGGTTCGAGCGAGCGGCGGATCGGGGCGAAGTCGGGCGGTGTCGCCGCAAGGCAGATGAAGATCGTGCCCGCGACGACCTCGAGATGGATCGGCTTCAGGCCGTAGCCCGAGCGGTCGAAGTCCTTGGGCATGCCGCTGGCGACCAGCAGCTTGCCGTCGAGGCCATAGGTCCATTGGTGATAGGGGCAGACGAGGCGGGACGCCTTGTCGCTCGCGGCTTGGCAGATCTCGGCACCGCGATGCCGGCAGGTATTGAAGAAGCCGCGGATCGCGCCGTCGAGATCGCGAACCAGGATGACCGAGGTGTGACCTATCCGGAGGGTCACGTAGCCGGTCGGCTTCGGAAGATCGAGGTCGAGGCCGGCGAACAGCCAGACCCGCCCGAAGATCGCGTCCAGGTCGAACTCGTAGAACGCAGGGTCGCGGTAGAAAGCCTGCGGCAGGGCATGCCCAGGCTTCCGCTGATCGAGGAACGCCTTGACCTTGGCCGCGTCGTACATGGCTCCCCCAGGCTTTCGCGGGCGGTGTCGTCGCCTTGCCAGCGCCGAACCGGCTTCCTTAAGCTAGCGCCTGGACGCCCTTCCGATCGCCTAAATCCGACACCTCCTCCCGATGAACCGCAACCCGCTGAGCCCGGTCGGTGCCGCCGACATCGCCGCCTATGAGCGGGATGGCGTCGTCTGCCTGCGCGGCATGTTCGATGCGGACTGGATCGGCTTCATGCGGGAGGCGGTCGCCGAGGCGCTGGCCAGGCCCGGACCGCATGGCGAGAGCTACACCAAGGCCGGCAATCCCGGCGGCTTCTTCGGCGACCTCGACATGTGGCAGCGGCTGCCCGGCTTCCGGCGCTTCGTCTACGAGTCGCCGGCGGCCGAGATCGCCGGTCGCGTCATGGGTGCCTCCAAGGTCAACTTCTTCTACGATCAGCTCCTGGTGAAGGAGCCGGGCACGGCCGAGCGCACGCCTTGGCACCAGGACCAGCCCTACTGGGCAGTCAGCGGCCGGCAGGTCTGCTCGATCTGGCTACCCTTCGATCCTGTACCTCGGGTCAATGCCGTCGAATACGTGCGCGGCTCGCACCTCTGGCCCAGGTCCTTCCTTCCTTACCACTTCAACGATGGCAGTCCCTATCGCGAGCGCGATCTGGAGGCGATGCCGGACATCGACGCGGACCGCGGCGCCTTCGATATCGTTGCATTCGAAATGGAGCCCGGCGACTGCCTGGTCTTCCAGGCGATGATCGTCCATGGCGCGCCAGGCAATGCGTCGCCGAACTATCGCCGCCGCGCGCTCGCGACGCGCTGGACCGGCGACGACGCGCGCTACTGCGTGCATTCGGGCGAGGTTGCGATCCCGACCTCCGATCCCGGCCTCAAGCACGGCGACGAGATGGACTGCGCGTTGTTTCCTCGCATCTGGCCTCCCAGCGACCTCAGTTCCTGAAACAGGAAGTTCACATGACTGCCGAGTCTCGCCGCCCGATGGACGTATTCTCGTTCGTGAGTGCCGCCGATACGCAGATCTCGCCAGACGGGCGGCAGATCTTCTACGTGCACACGACCCGCGACATCTCGACCGACGACAAGAAGAACGTGATCAAGGTGTCGTCCGACCGGCAGACCTGGATCGAGGTGCCGGAGACCCAGGGCGTGATCGTCGCCCGCTGGGCACCGGACAGCCGCCGGGTCGCGCTGCTGCGCAAGGTAGGCGACAAGACCCAGGTCGTCGTCCGCGACATCCGGGGCGGGGCCTCCAAGGTGCTGGCCGAGAGCCCGCGGCCGATGCGCGAGATCGCCTGGTCGCCGGACGGGACCCGGGTCGCGTTCCAGATGCGGATCGAGGAGCCGCTGCCGGCATGGCTCGGCCTCGCCACGCCGCCCGCCGGTGCCGTCTGGGCGCCGGGCGTCCGCTACACCGAGCGCGTGGTCTACCGCCACGACTCCTACGGCGAGTGGCCGGAAGGAAACTACCAGGTGCTGGTCGCGGCAGCGGACGGCTCGGCACCGCCGAAGCAGGTAACGACCGGCACCTGGTGGAACGGCATGCCGCACCTGAATCCGCCCGGCCTCGTCTGGTCGACGGACGGGAACGAGATTCTGTTCACCGGTACGCAACGGCCGGACTGGGATGCGAAGCCGTCGGAGACGGAGATTCACGCCGCGCGTGCCGACGGCAGCGGCGCTCGCCAGGTGACGAAGCACGGCGGGCGGGTCAGCCGACCCGCGCCGTCGCCCGACGGCAAGGCGCTGGCCTATACCCAGGCCGACGACGACCGCTTCAGCTTCAAGCGCCGGCGCTTGTTCGTGATGCCCCTTGGAAAGAGCGGGGCGAGCGGTGGCGAGGCGAAGGAGATCCTGCCGAACTTCGATCGCAGCATCGAGGACATCGCCTGGACCTCGGACAGCAAGGCGTTGCTGGTGACCTACGAGGCGGAAGGGCGCCGCGAGATCGCACGCGTCACCCTCGACGGCAAGACGACGCCAATCGCCGAGGACGTCGGCGCCTCGATCGAGATGCCCTATGCCAGCGGCGGATTCTCGGTCGCCGGCGACGGCACCGTCGCCTACGTCCGCTCGGCGATCGACGTGCCGGCCGAGGTCGCGGTTGTGCCGCCCACCGGCCCGGCCCGGACGCTGACCGGCCTCAACGATGCCTTCGCCCGCGAGCTCAACGGTTTCCATACGGCCGAGATGTTCTGGGTCGACGGTGGCGAAGGCCGCAAGGTGCAGTGCTGGCTGATGCTGCCGAAGACCAAGGGCCCGCACCCGATGATCCTCGAGATCCACGGTGGACCCTACGCGCAATACGGCAACCGCTTCTCGATCAAGTACCAGCTGCTGGCGGCGGCGGGCTACGCGATCCTGTTCACTAATCCCTGCGGCTCGACCGGCTATGGCGAGGCTTTCGCCAATGCGTTGCACGACCGCTTTCCCGGCCCGGACTACGACGACCTGATGGCGGCGGTCGACGTCGCCGCGGCCAGGCCCGACATCGACGCGAACAACCTGTTCGTCACTGGCGTCAGCGGCGGCGGCGTGCTGACCCTGTGGACGGTCACGCATACGCACCGCTTCCGCGCCGCCTGCTCGATCAAGCCGGTGGTGTCGTGGGAGAGCTGGCTGCTCACCGCCGATATGGGCGTGACCGGCGGCCTCGTCTGGATGGGCAGCGAGAAGCCTTGGGAGAATCCTGGAAAGTACCGCGCCCGCTCGCCGCTCGCCTTCGCTCACATGGCGAAGACGCCGACGATGCTGATGGCGGGCGAGACCGACTCGCGCACGCCGCCGACCGAGGCGATCCAGATGTACTCGGCCTTCAAGCTCGCCGGCGTCGAGACCGCGCTGGTGCGCTTCCCCAACACCAGCCACTCGTCCTGGGTCATGCGGCCGTCGCTGTTCGCGGCCGAGGTCTCGATCATGCTCGGCTGGTTCGAGCGTTTCCGCGTCAAAGC
>CAZDGR010000282.1:0-6230 GCA_964504845.1 uncultured Rhizobium sp.
CCCATACCGCCAAGATTTGCATCGACTGCCCTGCCGACCACGTCTCGGAAAATCTACGTGGCCGGCAATTCCAGGTTTCGGACGGCGTCGGTTGCGAAGGTTGCCATGGCGGCGGCCAGCGGTGGCTCGGCGCGCACGTCGCCGGCGTCGCCTCGACGGAAGACCTGCATAAGCTTGGCATGTACCCGACCCAGAATCCGGTCGCGCGGGCGGAACTCTGCCTGTCCTGCCACCTCGGCGACGAGACGAAGTTCGTCACGCATCGCATGATGGGCGCGGGACATCCGCGTCTCGCCTTCGAGCTCGACACCTTCACCGAGATCCAGCCGGCGCACTATGCGGTCGATGACGATTACCGCAGGCGCAAGACCGTCGCCAGCGGCGTCCAGACCTGGGCGGTGGGCCAGGCGATGGCGGTCTCGCGCACCATGGCCGGGCTCGCCGACGCGGGCCGGCGCATGGTAGGGGCGTTTCCGGAGCTGACCTTCTATGACTGTCATTCCTGCCATCACCCGATGTCGAACCTGCGCTGGCAGCCGCGCGAAAGCACCGGCCTCGGTCCGGGCGTTATCCGCTTCAACGACTCGAACATCCTGATGCTGCGACTGCTGGCGCGTCGGATTGCGCCGGAAGACGGCGCTTCGTTGAGCGGTCGGCTCCAGGTCCTGCACTCGGCGATGTCGGAGGGCAAAGGCGATGTCGGCGCCGTCGCGCGGGAGATCAAGACCGTGGCCGACCGCCTGGTACAGCGCTTCGCTCGTCATCCGTTCGGTCCGGAGGACATGCGGGCCTTGCTGGCGTCCCTGGTCGCCGATGGACGCGACGGTCATTTCGCCGACTATGGCGGCGCGGAACAGGCCACCATGGCCATCGCTTCCGTAGTCCAGGCGCTGCGGCGCGCAGGCGGCCTCACCGATGCGCAGGGGAACGACCTGAGGGCCGCCATCGAGCAATGCTATGCGGCGACGGCCAAGGACGAGGCCTATGATCCTGCCGTCTTCGTGCGGGCACTGGATGCGGTCGAACGAGCCCTGCCGCGGGGCTGAAAGGTATCGCGCCGGGTCTGATTGTCGAGCCGAGCCAAAAGGCGGAAGCTCCGGTAACGACCGAAGCGCTTACGTCTCTGACCCTCGATGTTGTCGCGGATCGTGCCTATGCGGGTAAGGTGATCGCATGCCCGCATCATCGAACAGGCCTGCATGGCGCAGTGACGATCGGTTCTTGCGACTGTTCGGCGTCCATGTCGATCAGAGAGTTGCGGCGAGGATGCTGTCCTCTGTTTCATTCGGTACGGGATGCTACTTCCACACAGCCAGCCGTCCGGCCGGACGATGCCGGTGATCGCGACCGCCGATCCGGCGGCGCGCACCGTCAGGGCGCTGTGTGGCATTCGGGCAAGCGGACCAGGCCCAGACTGATCGTGTGAAGGAGCTGGGTCGCGTCGGAGATAGGATCTTGCCGATGCGGCTCACGAGCCAGCGATTGCGGACACCACCGCTCCGGCGCTCCCGGCCGGCGACGGTCGGGAGCGCTTCAATCACACCATGTTGGACGTTCCGGATGCCGCCGGGCCAGCCCTGCCTCAGTTGATTTCGCCATCCTTTGGCTCTAAGAGAGCGCGCGACATCAATGGACGCCGGAGACTCGGCTCGTGGCTAAGTGACTGAGCGCGCCAGACGAAATCGAGCCGCCGAAGGACCCTGGCGTGCGTTGCCGGTCGGCCTCCTGCCGCGCTCCGGTGTTCCGCTTTACCGCCAGCTGATGGACGTTTTAGGCGAAGCGATCGGCGACGACCTTCTGCCGATCGGCTCCGCGCTCCCGACCGAGGCCCAGCTCGCCGAGCGCTTCGGCGTCAGCCGCATCACCGTCCGCGAAGCTCTCCAACGCCTCGAGAACGAAGGCGTCATCCGCAAGCAGAAGGCGAAGAACGCCGTCATCGTGGCCAAGCCGTCGGCGGACGCCTCCAGCTGGGAAATCAACTCGATCGACGACATCATCGCGGCTGCGAGCGGTGCCGAGCTCGACATCAAGAGCTACCGACTGGAGACCGCGCCCGAGATCGCTCCCGTGCTCGGCCTTCCTCCCGGCGAGCCGATGCATTGCCTGCGCAGCATCCTGCGCAAGTCGGGCGAGGCGTATGCGGTCTCGACGATCTTCTTCGCACCGGCGGTCGGCAGCCGGCTCGCCCGTCACCACTTCGACGACGTCATCGTCTTTCGGGTCATGCAGCGCGAGCTCGGCATCGAGCTCGGCGACGTGCGCATGACCGTCGGCGGCGAGCTAGCGAACGCCAACCTCGCGCGCCAGCTCGGATGCGCGGAAGGTGCCCCTCTCCTGCGCACCCGTCTCGTCTACCGCACGACCGACAACCAGCCGGTCGAGGTCGCGCTGACCGAGTATCCGGCGGACAGGTTCTCGCTCAGCTATCGCCTTACGCTGCGCCGCCAGCGCTGACTTTCGTGCGGCTCAGAAAGCGCTTGCCCGTCGCCGCGAGATGTCATGATATTATGATAACAACGGGATCGACCTCAATGTCGGTCCTATAAGAAGTCCATCGCGCAAAGCGGTGACGGGAGGAAACATGAAGGTCGATCTCAAGGGCAGGGTGGCCCTTGTGACGGGGGCTGCCCAGGGCATCGGTCTCGCGATCGCCGACACGCTCGGCCGCAACGAGGCGACCGTCGTCTACACCGATCGCAATACCGACGGCGCCGTTGCGGCCGCGAAGGCAGCGAACGCGCCACCGGGCTTCGCTCTCGACGTTTCTTCGCGCGAGCAGATCGAAGCCGGGATCGCGCGCGTGCTCAAGGAGCACGGTCGCCTCGACATTCTCGTGAACAACGCCGGCATGGGCGTCGCCGCCGCCGACCGCAAGACCGTCGACGAGTTCCGGCCCGAAGCCTGGGACACGCTGCTGAAGGTCGACCTGACCGGCGTGTTCCTGATGAGCCGCGAAGCGGCGAAGGCGATGGTGGTGCAGAAGTCCGGCCGCATCATCAACATCGCCTCCGTGCTCGGCCTCGTGCCGATGCGCCTGCAGAGCTCCTACGTCGCCGCGAAGGCCGGCGTGGTGAACCTCACCCGCTCGATGGCGCTGGAGCTGGCGCCGCATGGCGTTCTGGTCAACGGCATCGCGCCGGGATCGACCGCGACCGAGGACTGGAAGCGCTGGATCCACGACAAGGGCAGCGAGGCGAAGGACCTGCACGCCAAGCTGATGTCGCACATTCCGCTCGCCCGCCCGGCGACGACGCAGGAGATCGCCAACGGCGCACTGTTCCTGGCGGCCCCGGAGAGTTCCTACATCACCGGCCATATCCTGACCATCGACGGCGGCTGGACCGCCGGATTCTCGCGCGACTTCTGAGGAGAAGGCCCATGGCGACGAAGGCGCGATCCGCGAAGAAGGCGACGAAGGGCAACGGCAAGGCCGCGACGCTGCCCAAGGGGCTCGACAAGGCCGAGCTGCTGCGTCTTTACGAGCAGATGGTGCTGCTCCGCCGCTTCGAGCTGGCGGCCCAGGTCGCCTGCCGCAAGGGCGAGACGCCCGGGTTCCTGCACCTCTATGTCGGCGAGGAGGCGACTGCCGTCGGCGTCTGCGCACATCTGAAGCGCACCGACTGGATCACCTCGACCCATCGCGGCCACGGCCACGCGCTCGCCAAGGGGATGTCGCCGAACACGCTGATGGCGGAGCTCTACGGCAAGCGCGACGGCTGCTGCGGCGGCCGCGGCGGCACCATGCATCTTTACGACAGCGCGTCCGGCCTGTTCGGCACCAACGGCCTTGTCGGCGGCGGGCTTCCGTCGGCGGTCGGCGTCGGCATCGCCGCGAAGGTCAAGAAGAACGACGGTCTCGGCGTCGCCTTCTTCGGCGACGGCGCCACCAATCACGCGGCCTTCCACGAGTCGCTGAACTTCGCCGGCGTGCAGAAGGCGCAGACCGTCTTCGTCTGCGAGAACAACCTCTATGCGACGGCGACGCCGCTCAGCATGGCGACGCTCAACCCCGAGATCGCGACCCGCGCCGCCGCTTACGGCATTCCCGGCGTCGCCGTCGACGGCAACGACGTGATCGCGGTCTGGCAGGTGATGAAGACCGCGGCCGACCGTGCGCGCCGCGGCGACGGCCCGACGCTGATCGAGTCCAAGACCTACCGCACCGTCGCCCATCACGAGGGCGACACCGTCACCGGCACCTACCGCACCCAGGCCGAGGTCGACACCTGGGCCAAGCGCGATCCCATCCGCGTCCTCGCCGACCGGATGATCAGGGAATTCAAGATCGCCAAGCAGGCCGATCTCGAAGAAATCGATACGAAGATCGACCGCATCGTCCAGGCCTCGATCGAGTTCGCGCGCAACTCGCCGGAACCCGATCCGGCGACGGTCGACCGCCATATCTATGCCGAGCCGATCAACCCGCCGGCCGCTCTCGCGCTGCCGCCGTCGAACGTGCCGACGACGACCACGAGCTGGCTCGACGCCGTCCGCGACGGCCTTGCCGAGGAGATGCGGCGCGATCCCCACATCGTCTATTTCGGCGAAGGCACCGGCGAGCGCGGCGGGACCTTTGCGCACACCAAGGGCCTCTATCAGGAGTTCGGCGGCCATCGCATGGTCGACACGCCGATCTCTGAGCTGGGATTCACCGGCGCCTCGCTCGGCGCCTCGGCCGTGGGCGTGCGCTGCGTCGCCGACCTGATGTTCGCCGACTTCATCTTCGAGGCGGCCGGTCAGGTGGTCCTGCAGGCGGCCAAGCTCCGCTACATGAGCAACGGCCAGATGAGCGCGCCGATGGTGATCCGCGTCGGCGCCGGCGCGGTGCGCTCCGCCGGCCCGCATCACAGCGGCATGTACCACCCGGTCTGGGCGCATATTCCCGGCCTCATCGTCTGCGTGCCGGCGACGCCGGCCGATGCCAAGGGCCTGATGAAGACGGCTCTCCGCGCCGGCGATCCGGTCCTGATGCTGGAACCGAAGGGTCTTTTCGCCAGCAAGGGCGAGGTGCCCGCCGGCGATCACGTGGTGCCGTTCGGCGTCGCCCGGATCGCCCGGTCCGGCACCGACCTCACCATCGCCGCCGCCGGCCAGATGGTGCACCGCGCGCTCGAAGCGGCCGACCTGCTGGCGGGCGAGGGCGTCTCCTGCGAGGTGATCGACCTCCGCACGATCCAGCCGCTCGATGTCGACGCCGTCGCCGCGAGCGTGCGCAGGACCGGCCGCCTCCTGGTCGCCGACGAGGGCTGGTCGATGTGCGGCGTCGGTGCCGAGCTCGGCCAGGCCATGAACGAGCTTTGCTTCGATCACCTGGATGCGCCGGTCGCGCGTCTGCACACCGACGCGATGACCCATCCCTTCGCGCCGATCCTCGAGAAGGCGATGCTGGTCGGCACGGATCACGTCGTCGCCGTCGCCCGCAAGGTGATGGCGGGCGAGGCGCCGGCGCCGCGCCGCGCTCGCAGCGGCGTCGGCCGCGCGGCGGCACCGGCTCCCGTCGCCGCCGCTGTGGCGCCCAAGCCGTCGTCCGGCAATGGCGCCCACCCGCCGCAGGCCAAGGCCACCGTTGCCGGCGAGGCCCTTACCATGCCGTTCGGCGACCTTACGGTCAGCGAAGGCAAGATCGTGCGCTGGCTCAAGAAGGTCGGCGACCCGGTCAAGGCCGGCGAGCTGGTGGTCGAGATCGAGACCGACAAGGCCGTGGTCGAGGTCGAAGCGACGGCGACCGGCAAGCTGGCCCAGATCCTCGAGCAGGCTGGCACCGTGGTGAAGATGGGCCAGCAGATCGCCGTCGTGGCGCCGGCCTGAGCGTAGGGAACGAACCATGCGTCTGTTGATGGTCAATTGGGGTTATGACGACGACGCGGTGATGGAGCGCCAGATGCTGGGCTCGGACGTCACCGTCGATCTCCGTCGCTGGACGCCCGGCACGATGCAGCCGGTCACCGCCGCGGACGGCGCCGAGGTCGATGCGATCATCAACTACTCGGCAGTCGAGCAGATCGGTGCCGAGCCGGCCGCGTTCCCGAAATGCAGGATCGTCGTCCGCTCCGGTGTCGACTTCGACAATGTCGATCTCGCCGGCTGGGGCAAGCGCGGCGTCCCCGTCAGCAACGTGCCCGACTACGGCACCACCGCGGTCGCCGACCACGCGCTCGCGCTGATGCTGGCGCTGCCCCGCGGCACCGCGACGTATCAGCAGATCCTGCGTCCCGATCCGGCCAAGGGCT
>CAZDGR010000283.1:0-6193 GCA_964504845.1 uncultured Rhizobium sp.
CTTCTCGCCCGCGAGCCGGCGCGCTTCGCCGCCGACGGCCTCAAGACCGAGGTCAAGTTCGTGCTGCCGACCGAGCTTCGCAACCAAGTCCAGCGGCTCGAGATCGAGAACGAGGCGTCCGCCGCCGGCGTCGTGCTTCTCGACGAACGCTGGCGCCGCCGTCCGGTCGGCTTGATCGGGCCTACTCAGTTCGATGCCTCCCAGCCGCTTCTCGACGAACTCCACTATCTCGACAAGGCGTTGCTGCCCTTCGCCGAGGTCCGGCGCGGGCCGATCGGCGAGCTCTTGAAGCGCGAGCTCGCGGTGATCCTGATGCCCGACGCCGGCGCACTACCCCCGGCCGAGAAGGCGCAGATCGTGCCGTGGATCGAGGCGGGCGGCGTGCTGATGCGCTTTGCCGGGCCGAAGCTCGCCAATGCCGAGGATGATCTGGTGCCAATCAAGCTCCGTCGCGGCGACCGCGCCCTGGGAGGCGCGCTTTCGTGGAGCCGGCCGCAGACTCTCGCCGCCTTCGATGCGACCAGCCCGTTCGCCGGCCTGGGCATTCCCGAAGAGGTCACCGTGCAGCGCCAGGTTCTCTCCCAGCCGGGCCTCGAGCTCAATGAGCGCACCTGGGCGCGCCTTGTCGACGGCACGCCGATCGTCACCGGAGAGCGCCGCGGCCAGGGCTGGGTGATCCTGGTGCACACGACCGCGATCCCGACCTGGTCGAACCTGCCGATGTCGGGCCTCTTCGTCGACATGCTCCGCCGCGTCGTGGCGCTCAGCCAGGGCGTATCCGGCAGTGCGACGACCCAGGCGCTGCCGCCGATCGAGACGCTCGACGGCTTCGGGCGGATGAGCGCACCGCCGCCGTCCGCGGTGGCGCTGGCCGGCGATGCGCGCGTCGGCTCGCGCAACCCGCCGGGCTTCTACGGCACCGAGTCGGCAAGGCGAGCCCTCAACCTCGGCCCCTTCGTTGCCGATGCGGCGCCGATGGCGGATCTCCCTGCCGGCGTCGCCAAGGCCTCGTTCTCGATCGGCGAGGAGACCGTATTGAAGCCGCACCTGCTGGCAGCCGCCCTTCTGCTGCTGCTGGTCGACATCGTCATCGGTCTCGTGCTGCGCGGCCTGATGCCCGGGCGCACGGCAGTCCGGACCGCTGCTGTCGCATTGGCGCTTCTGCTGCCGATGATGGCGGAGGCGCAGACGCGTTCCGCGCCGTCGCGCGCCAACGCCATGGATGCCTTCGCGCTGGAGGCGACGCTCAACGTTCGCCTCGCCTATGTGATCACCGGCGACGCGCGCACCGACGAGACGAGCAAGCTCGGCCTCGAGGGACTCTCCTACATGCTGTCCAAGCGGACCGCGATCGAGCCCGACGGTCCTCTCGGCATTGACGTCGAGGCCGATGAGATCGTCTTCTTCCCGCTGATCTACTGGCCCATGACGCCGACCCAGCCGATGCCGAGTCCGGCGGCGATGCAGCGCCTCAACGCCTATCTTAAGAGCGGCGGCACCATCCTCTTCGACACGCGCGATGCGGGCGAGATCGTGATCGATCCGTTCGGTGGCGGTCCTGGCGCGCAGAAGCTGAAGGAGATCGCCCGCGGCCTGTCGATCCCGGCGCTGGTGCCGGCGCCGCCCGAGCACGTGCTGACGAAGACGTTCTACCTGCTCAATGACTTCCCGGGCCGCTTCGCCGGCGGCCAGCTCTGGGTCGAGACGACGCGCGCCCGCGGCGAGGACGAGGTCTCCTCGGTGATCCTCGGATCGAACGACTGGGCTGGCGCCTGGGCGACCGACACCGGCGGCCGCGCGCTCTTTGCCGTCGTCCCCGGCGGCGAGATCCAGCGTGAGATGGCCTACCGCTTCGGCGTCAATCTCGTGATCTACGCGCTGACCGGCAACTACAAGGCGGATCAGGTGCACGTGCCGGCGATCCTCGAAAGGCTCGGGCAATGACGCCCTCCGCGCTCCACATCGCCTGGGCGCCGCTGGTGCCGATCTGGGCGCTGGCGGCGCTTGGGCTCGTGACGCTGGTCGTCATCGGCCTCGGCCTTTTCGCCCGCGCCCGCGGCGCCTGGTGGCGGGCCGGTGCGGCGCTGGCCTTGCTGGCCGCGATCGCCAACCCGACGCTGGTCGCCGAGCGGCGCGAGGCGCGTCCCGACGTCGCCGTCCTGGTCGTCGACGAGAGCCCGAGCCAGAAGATCGGCAATCGTCTCGCCGATACGCGCCGGGCCGCCGAGCAGCTAGCGGCGAAGCTGACGCAGCTCCCCGGGACCGAGCTCCGCACCGTCACCGTCGGCGGCAATGTGCTGCTCTCGGACGACGGTACGCGCCTGATGACGCAGCTCGAGAAGGCGCTCGGCGACGTGCCGCGCCACAGGCTCGCCGGCGTCGCCGTGGTCACCGACGGACAGGTCCACGACCTGCCGGCCGAGGCGAAGGATCTCCTGGGCGCGCCGCTGCACGTGCTCCTGACCGGCCAGAAGGGCGAGGCCGATCGCCGCCTCGTGGTCGAGAAGGTCCCCACATACGGTCTGGTCGGAAAGCCGGTCAGCGTGTCGATCCGCGTCGAGGACGCGGCAGTGCCGCCGGGCACGCAGGTGCAGCTGACGATCCGCCGCGACGGCGCCGCCGAGCAGCGCCAGACGGTGCCGGTCGGCCGCAGCGTCGAGATCCCGATGACCCTCGACCATGGCGGCCAGACCGTCGTCGAGATGTCGGTCGAGGCGGGGCCGAAGGAGCTGACGCTAGACAACAATCGCGCCGTCGCCGCGCTCAACGGCGTTCGCGACCGGCTTCGCGTGCTGCTGGTCTCAGGCGAGCCGCATGCCGGCGAGCGCACCTGGAGGAGCCTGCTCAAGGCCGATCCGGGAGTCGACCTCGTCCACTTCACGATCCTCAGGCCGCCGGAAAAGCTGGACGGCACGCCGATCCGCGAGCTGTCGCTGATCGCGTTCCCGATCCGCGAGCTGTTCGAGATCAGGCTCGACGAATTCAACCTCATCATCTTCGACCGTTTCCGCCGCCAGGGCATCCTGCCGCGCGCCTACATCGCCAACATCGCCGACTACATCGAGAAGGGTGGCGCGCTGCTGGACGCGACCGGCGCGCCGTTCACCGGATCGCTCAGCCTCCATCGCACGCCCCTGGGCCGCGTGATGCCGGCCGAGCCGACCGGCCAGGTGCTGGAGCAGGGCTTCAAGCCGATGCTGAGCCCGGCCGGCCACCGCCATCCGGTCACCGCCGATCTTCCGGGCGGCGCCGGCGAGGATCCGACCTGGGGCCGCTGGTTCCGCTACATCGATGCCGAGGCGCAGCGCGGCGACGTGGTGATGCAAGGGCCGAACAACCGTCCGCTGCTGGTCCTGGACCGGGTCGGCAAGGGCCGCGTCGCCCAGCTGATGAGCGATCATATCTGGCTCTGGACCCGCGGCTTCGAGGGCGGCGGCCCGCAGGCGGAGCTGCTGCGCCGCCTCGCGCACTGGCTGATGAAGGAGCCTGAGCTCGAGGAGAACGTGCTCTCGGCCCATCTCCGCGGCGACCGCCTCGAGATCAAGCGCCGGAGCGTCAAGCCCGACGACCGCCCGGTCACGGTGACGCTGCCGGACGGCAGGACTGCCAGCGTGACGATGGCCGAGAATACCGGTGGCGCCGCCGGCGAGCTTCCGGTCGACCAGGTCGGGCTCTATCGCCTGAGCGACGGCCAGCGCACCGCGATCGCCGCGGTCGGACCGCTGAACCCGCTCGAGTGGTCCGACGTGCGCGCGACCGACTCCAGGCTGCAGCCCTTCGCCCAGGCGTCTGGCGGCTCCACGCATTGGCTGCAGGACGGCACGCCCGAGCCGCGCAAGGTCCGTCCCGGCCGCCCGGCGAATGGCCGCGACTGGATCGGCTTCCGCACCAACGGCGACTACGCGGTCGTCGGCCTCGACGAGGTGGCGCTGATGCCGGCGCTGATGGTGCTGGCGATGGTGCTCGGCATGGCGATGATCGCCTGGCGGCGCGAGGGCAGGTAGCTTAGAGCGGTCGTCCGGCGATGAAGCCCGGGTACCAGCTCGTGAAGGCGATGCCGACGACGACCAGCACGATGGAGACGAGGCTCCGCTTCTGCTGGGGCAGCGCCCATCGGTCGTGCGGGAAGCCCAGCGCGAACAGCACGACGTAGATCGCACCCCAGACCGCGGTGATCGTGGTCACGATGTGAATGGTCGTCGGGTGCGTCCAGAACTGCTGCGGCACCCGCTCGTGCGCCCATTGCTCGGCGAAGGGATGGCCGAGTGCGATCGAGCCGAAGGCGTAGAGCGCGATCCCGCCCGAGATCAGCGGACCCGACCAGCGCTCGGCCGATGTCTCGTGCGCTGAGGTCCACACGAAGCTAGCGGCGATCAGCGCCGCCAGCAGGATGCTGAACTGCTTTGCCGTTCCGGTCCCGAGCAGCCAGGGCGCCAGGGTCAGGAGCGCCGCGCCCAGGCCGACCAGCAGCGCCATGCGCCGGGGCAGCAGGCGGGACGCGATCATCAGTGCGATGATCGGCAGGAAGGAGATGAACGCGGCCATCAGCTCCGTCGCTCCCAGGGCGGTACGGCACCGAAGCTCTCTATCAGGAAGTCGACGAAGGCGGCAACTTTAGGCGGCAGGTGCTTTCGGTGTGGATAGACGACGTGAAGCGGCGTCTGGTCCTGAACCTCGTACGCCTGCAGCAGTGGCACCAGCGTGCCGTCTCGGAGGCCGGACGCGGCGACGAAGCGCGAGAGCCTGGCGATGCCGAGGCCGGCCTCGGCGAGCCTGAAGACCATGTCGCCGTCGCCGGCGATGATCGGGCCCGCGACCGGAACCGCGATGCGGCCGGCCGGAGTATCGAACGGCCAGTCGTTGAGATGCACGAGGCCGGGATCGCGGAAGGCGAGGCAGTCGTGCTGGGCGAGATCGGCCGGCGTCTTCGGCAAGCCTTTGCGGGCAATGTAACCGGGCGAGGCGCAGATGACGCGGGTGGTCCAGGCGATCTTGCGCGCGACCAGGGATGAGTCGCCGAGCGTGCCCAGCCGGATCGCGACGTCGATACCCTCGGCCACCAGGTCGACGCGGCGGTCGGAGAAGTCGAGGTCGATCTTGAGCGCCGGATGGCGGCGCGTGAACTCGGGCAGCAGATGCAGGAGCTGGTGCGGGCCGAAGGCGGTGAAGGTCGAGATCTTGAGCGTACCCGAGACGTAGCCCGGCTGGCCCTTGGCTTCGGCCTCGGCTTCCTCGAGATCGCTGAAGAGTTGCAGGAGGCGCTGGTGGAAGCGCGCGCCTTCCTCGGTCAGCGAGACGTTCCGGGTAGTCCGGTAGAGAAGGCGGGTGTGCAGGCGCTCTTCGAGCCGCTGGAGGCTTCGGCTGACCGCGGACGGCGTCAGGCCGAGCGCCTGGGCGGCCCGCGTCAGGCTGCCCAGTTCGGCTGCCCGGGCGAAGGTCTGCAGGTCGCCGAGCGTGTTATTCATGATCTAAAATCATAAATGATATGATTTTAGCATCAATTATTGTCTTAAGGGAATAAGCTATCTATCTGGGAACTCCTGGAGATTTCCCGATGGAACCCACCCTTCCCCGCGTCGACTGGAACCAGATCCCGGCCATGAGCGCCCACGCGCACCGCCTCCGGAGCGCCGAGATGCGCCGGTTGCTCGGCCTGCTGGGATCGTTGATCGGCGGCCTCGCCCGGCGCCTGGCGGCACCGGGCGGGCGGCGCCCCGCCTTAACCGCGGGCCGGCGCCTTCATCTCCTTGATTGCCGGCGCGCCATCGCCGTCCAAGGTCGCGTAGTGGGTGAAGCCGGAGGCCTGCAGGCCTTCGAGCTGGCGCCCGAGCTTCTTCTCGAGCGGGAACAGAGAGGGCGCCACGCCTGAGGCGCGGAGCGCCTGGGAGGCCGACAGCGCACGGGCGAGGGGAGTGCCGTCCGGCACCAGCAGCGCCGTGAGCTTGGCCTCAGTCGGCGGGGCGAACTTCTTGTCCATCAGGATGGTGACGACACGCTCGAAGCCGATCGAGAAGCCGCAGGCCGGCGCCTCCTCGCCCGAGAGCTTGCCGACCATCCTGTCGTATCGTCCGCCGCCGGCGATCGAGAAGTCGTAGCCCGGCTGCGCGATCTCGAACACCGGGCCGGTGTAATAGCCCATGCCGCGCACCAGCGTCGGATCCTCGACGTAGGCGATGCCGAGGCGACCGAGCGC
>CAZDGR010000284.1:0-6192 GCA_964504845.1 uncultured Rhizobium sp.
CTGGTGCAGGTCAGGCGCTCCGACCAGGTCGCCGGCCTTTCCGACTTCCGCGGCAGCCCGGGCATCGACCGCGGCATCGTGATCGCGACCGGCAACTCCGGCCGCACGGTCGGCATCGACCTCCGTACCGGTGCGCGCGTCTGGGATGCGGATCTCGGCGGCACCGACATGCCATGGGTTGCCGGCGACTTCGTCTTCGTGCTGTCGACGGATTTCGAGCTTGTGTGTCTTACGCGCCGCGACGGACGCGTGCGCTGGGTCGCCTCGCTCGGCCGCTGGAAGGACGAAGCCAAGAAGCGCAATCCGCTGTTCTGGTCGGGCCCGGTGCTGGTGAAGGATCGCCTGCTCGTGGTCGGAACCCATGGCGAGATGGTCGCAGTCTCGCCTTACACCGGACAGTTCCTCGGTCGGCTCTCGCTGCCTTCGGGCATCAGCCTGGCGCCGATCGTCGCCGACCGTGCCGTCTATGCGTTGACCGACTCCGCCGACCTGATCCGGTTGGCCTAAAGCCAAAACCGATGCCGTTCACCCTCGCCATCGTCGGCCGGCCCAATGTCGGCAAGTCGACGCTGTTCAACCGCCTGACCGGGCGCCGCCAGGCGCTGGTCGACGACCGGCCGGGCGTCACCCGCGATCGTCGCGAGGGCCGGACGAAGGTGCGCGGCCGCGAGATCGCCGTGGTCGACACGCCCGGCTTCGAGGAGGCGAAGGGCGACACGATCGAGGCGAAGATGCGCCGTCAGGCCGAGGAGGCGATCGCCGCGGCGGATGCCGCGGTGTTCATGGTCGACGCGCGTGCCGGCGTCACGCCGCTCGACCGCGCCTTCGCCGGGATGCTGCGCCGCGCCAAGCGTCCGGTACTGCTGGTCGCCAACAAGTGCGAAGGCTCTCTCCATCAGGCGGGCCTGGCCGAGGCGCATGCGCTCGGCCTCGGCGATCCGCTCGGCGTCTCCGCCGAGCACGGGCTCGGGATCGAGGAGCTCTGGGACTGGGTCGTCGGCCGCATGCCGAAGGAAGCGGATTCGTCCGGCGACGACGCCGCGCCGGAGACGGAAGAGGAGGCCGAGGCCTCCTGGGAGTCGAAGCCTGTCAAGCTCGCGATCGTCGGCCGGCCCAACGTCGGCAAGTCGACGCTGGTGAACCGGCTGATCGGCGAGGAGCGGCTGCTGACGGGGCCCGAGCCCGGCATCACCCGCGACGCGATCACCGTCCCGTGGCGCTACAAGGGGGCCGAGGTCGAGATCGTCGACACCGCGGGGCTGCGCAGGCGTCCGCGCATCGAGGACCGCGTCGAGAAGCTCGCCGCCGGCGACACGATCAACACGATCCGCTACGCCGAGGTTTGCGTGCTGGTGCTCGACGGCGACGCGATCCTCGACAAGCAGGACCTGACCATCGCCCGCCACGTGATCGAGGAGGGCAGGGCGCTGGTGATCGCGGTCAACAAGTGGGACGCGGTCGCCGACAAGGCCTCGGCGCTGAAGCAGCTCAAGGACCGGCTCGAAGCGTCCCTGCACCAGGCAAAGGGCGTCGCCTGGATAGCGACCTCGGGCCTCAAGGGCTCGAACCTCGACAAGCTCATGGACGCGGTGCTGGATGCGCGCGCCCGGTGGAATCGCCGGATCCCGACCTCGCAGCTGAACCGCTGGCTCAACGAGGCGGTCGAGCGGCACACGCCGCCGCTGGTGCAGGGGCGCCGGGTCAAGATCCGCTATGCGACGCAGGTGAAGGCGCGGCCGCCGACCTTCGCGCTCTGGGTCAACAACATCCAGGCGCTGCCCGAGTCCTACGAACGCTACCTCGCCGGCAGCCTGCGCGAGATCTTCGATCTCGAAGGCGTGCCGATCCGCTTCCTGCTGCGCAAGGGCAAGAACCCCTACGCCGACAAGGAGAACTGACGCATGTGGATCATGGTCTCGGGCCCCTATCGTGGCGGCGCCAGGACAGAGGCCGATCGCCAGGCGAACCTGGATGCGATGAACCGCGCCGCCTACGAGGTCTTCGCCAAGGGCCACGTTCCGGTGATCGGCGTCAACATGGCGCTGCCGATCATCCAGGTCCGGGGCGCCGGATCCTACGACGAGATCATGATGCCGGTGTCGCTGGCACTGGCAGACCGGTGCGATGCCTGCCTTCGGATCGGCGGCGCTTCCAGGGGCGCGGACGACGAGGTCGAGCGGTTCAGGGCGGCGGGCAAGCCGGTCTATCGCCGGCTCGACGACATTCCAGGCTCCTGATGGCGGACAACACGCGCCAGAGGCAGTCGCCGAGCTATCGCCTGCCGGTCGAGGACACCGACTTCCTGCTGCGCGACGAGATGCGCGACATCCGATTCGCGCTCGAATATGCCAAGGCCGAGCATCTGCTCCGCGACTGGGGCATCCGTTCGACCGTGGTCGTCTTCGGCAGCGCCCGGATCCCGTCGCCGGAGCAGGTCGCCGAGGCCGACGCGGCTGCCACGCTCGATACGCAGAAGGCGGATGTTGAGCGGATGAAGCGGCACGGCGCCTTCTACCAGGCCGCGCGCGAGCTCGGCCGCATCGTCTCCGAACGCGGCGGCGCCTTGGCGCCCCAGGACCGCTGGCGCGACAACGTCGTCGCCACTGGCGGCGGGCCTGGGATCATGGAGGCGGCCAATCGAGGTGCCTTCGAGGCCGGCGCGCCCTCGATCGGCTTCAACATCACCTTGCCGATGGAGCAGGAGCCAAACGCCTATACGACGCCGGACCTTACCTTCCGCTTCCACTACTTCGGCATGCGGAAGATGCATCTGGCGATGCGTGCCAACGCGCTGGTGGTCTTTCCCGGGGGCTTCGGCACGCTGGACGAGCTGTTCGAGATCCTGACGCTGGCGCAGACCAGGAAGGCGCCGGCGATCCCGATCGTCCTCTTCGGCCGGAGCTACTGGCAGAAGGTGATCAACTTCGAGGCGCTGGTCGAAGCCGACATGGTCCGCAGCGAGGACATCGCCTTGTTCGACTTCGCCGACACCGCCGAGGATGCCTGGGCCACGCTGGTCAGGCGCGGTCTCAAGACTCGGCCGTCACAGCGATAGGGGCGGCTTCCTGTCGGCCCAGGGCCGTGCCGCCTCGATTTCGGCGGCGAGCTTCAGCAGCGTGACTTCGTCGCCAAGACGTCCGACCAGCTGGATGCCGATCGGAAGCCCGTCCTTCGTCCAGCCGAACGGCACCGAGCAGGCGGGCTGGCCGGTTGCGTTCCAGGGGAAGGTGAAGGCGATGAAGTGCGCGATGCGCTCGATCGTGGTCTCGCCGTGCCTTGGCGGCGGCACCGGCACCACCGGCGAGAGATGCACGTCGCAGGTCTCGAAGAAGGCGCCGATCAGCCGGCTCTGGCGATGCAGCGAACGGCGCGAGCGCTCGAACGCCTCGGCGGTGAGGCCTTGGCCCAGGCGGATGAAGTCCCAGGTCTCGGGCTCGAGATCGTCCTGCTTCGGCGCGCGGCCGAGGAAGGCGGTGCACTCGACGATGTCGGCCGCCATGTTGCCGGCGACCACGAGGCTGTGGCCAAGCTCCATCGCCGCGTGATCGTAGGCGGCGCTGCGCTCCTCGACCGTATGGCCGAGGCCGGCGAGGAATTTCGCTGCCGCCTGCACCGTGGCCGCGACCTCGGCATCGACCGGGTATCCCTTCGGTGCGGTCCAGGTCGCGGCGATCCTGAGCCGCCCCGGCGGGGACGATATCTCGGCGAGGTACGACGCCGGCTTCTCCGGCGCCGCATAGGGATCGCCCGGGGCGGGGCCGGCGGTCGCATCCAGCAGGGCGGCGGAGTCGCGGACACTCCGGGTCAGCGCGTGATTGACCGCGTGCCCGTTCCAGATCTCGCCGAAGGCGGGCCCGACCGGGGTCCGTCCGCGGGTGACCTTGAGGCCGAAGAGATTGCAGTGGCTCGCCGGGATGCGGATCGAGCCGCCTCCGTCATTCGCATGAGCGATCGGGGCGATCCTGGCCGCGACTGCGGCTGCGCTGCCGCCCGAGGAGCCGCCGGGCGTGCGATCGGGGTTCCACGGGCTGCGGGCGATGCCATGGACCTTCGGTTCGGTCGCGACGTTGAGGCCGAACTCGGGCGAATTGGTTCGGCCGAGCGGGATCATGCCGGTCTGCCGCCAGCGTTTGGCAAGGTCGGCGTCCCAGGCGGGCACGTAGTCCATGAAGTAGCGGGAACCTTGCCTCACCGGCAGTCCCTGCCATTCGAGGCCGAGGTCCTTGGCAAGGAACGGCACGCCGGCGAAGGGGCCGGTCAGCGCCTCCCTGGCCCGCGCCCGCGCCATCTCGAAGGCGCGGATCGGCACCGCGTTGAGCTTGGGATCGAGCGCCTCGATCGCGGCGATCGCGATCTCGACCAGCTCGGATGCCGTGACCTGCTTGCGACGGATAAGGTCGGCCAGGCCGAGCCCGTCGTGCTTCGCGTATTCCTCTGGCGTCATGAGGCGAGGATGGACGCCGACGCCTCCACCTTCAACGCCGGCGCACCTAGACGTCGAGGTCGCGGGCGGCCTTGGCGTTCTCCTGGATGAACTTGAAGCGCTCCTCCGGCTTCCGGCCCATCAGGCGCTCGACCAGCTTCGAGGTGTCGGTTGCGTCGTCCTCGGCGATCTCGACGCGAAGCAGCGTCCGGGTCTTCCGGCTCATCGTCGTTTCTTTGAGTTGCATCGCAGGCATCTCGCCTAAACCTTTGAACCGACTTATTTCTACCTTGGCGTTGGCCTTGAAGTGGGATTTCAGCAGCCGGTCCTTGTCGGCATCGTCGCGGGCATAGACCGAGGTCGCGCCATGGACCAGGCGATAAAGCGGCGGCTGCGCCAGGAACAGGTGACCCTTCCGGATCAGCTCGGGCATCTCGCGATAGAAGAAGGTCATCAGCAGGGACGCGATGTGGGCGCCGTCGACGTCTGCGTCGGTCATGATGATGACCCGCTCGTAGCGGAGCTGGCTGTCGTCGTAGCGGCTGCCCGGCTGGACGCCGAGCGCCAGCAGCAGGTCGGAGAGCTCCTGGTTGCCGCGCAGCTTCTCGGCCGAGGCCGAGGCGACGTTCAGGATCTTGCCGCGAAGCGGCAGGACCGCCTGGGTGTCGCGCTCGCGCGCCTGCTTGGCCGAGCCGCCGGCCGAGTCGCCCTCGACCAGGAAGATCTCGGTGCCCTTGGAATCGGTCCGGGTGCAGTCGGTCAGCTTGCCGGGAAGGCGGAGCTTGCGGGTCGCCGACTGGCGCTTGGTCTCCTTCTCCTGGCGCTTCCTCAGGCGATCGTCGAGGCGCTCCAGGATGCGGGCGATCAGCGCGTTCGCGGCCTCGGGATGGCCGGAGAGCCAGTGGTCGAAGCGGTCCTTGACCGCCTGCTCGACCAGCTTGGTCGCATGCTGGGAGACCAGCTTCTCCTTGGTCTGGCCCTGGAACTGCGGGTCCTTGATGAAGACCGACAGCATTGCCGCCGCACCGCCGACCACGTCCTCGGACTGGACGGCGGCGACCCGCTTGTTGCCGACCATTTCGGCGTAGCCGCGGACACCGCGGAGCAGGGCCTGGCGGAAGCCCTGCTCATGCGTGCCGCCCTCGGGCGTCGGGATCGTGTTGCAGTACGAGTGGGAGAAGCCCTCGTCGTCGAGCGGCCAGGTGATCGCCCATTCGACGCGGCCCTGGTTGTCGGCGAGCTTCACCTCGCCGACGAACGGGCTCGGCGTCACCGTGCCACGGTTCTCGACAGAGGATGCGAGGAAGTCGGCGAGGCCGCCGGGGAAGTGCAGCTTCGCCTCGGCCGGGGTCAGGTCGCCCGGATTGAGCAGCGAGGGATCGCATTTCCAGCGGATCTCCACGCCCTTGTAGAGATAGGCCTTGGACCGGCACATCCGGTACAGCGTCGAGGGCTTGAACCTGGCGCCCTTGCCGAAGATCTGCGGGTCGGGATGGAAACGGATCGTCGTGCCGCGCCGGTTCAGCACCGGGCCTGCGTCCTTGAGCTTGCCCGCGGGCACGCCGCGGCTGTAGCCCTGGGTATAGAGGCGGCGGTCGCGCGCGACCTCGACCTGGAGGTCGTCGGAGAGCGCATTGACCACCGAGACGCCGACGCCGTGCAGGCCGCCCGAGGTCTCGTAGGCCTTCTGCGAGAACTTGCCGCCCGAGTGCAGCATCGTCAGGATGACCTCGAGCGCCGACTTGCTCGGGTATTTCGGGTGCTTGTCG
>CAZDGR010000285.1:0-6142 GCA_964504845.1 uncultured Rhizobium sp.
TCGGCGCCTGCTCCCATGCCGGCATCGTCAATGTGCTGCATGAGGCCCGCCGCGCCTTCCCGGCGGTGACGCTGCACGCCGCCATGGGCGGCTTCCACCTCTCGGGGGAGAATGAGGCGATCATCCCGGAGACGGTGCGCGACCTCTCGGGCTTCGACCTGCCGCTGCTGATTCCGGCCCATTGCACGGGCTGGCGCGCGGTGAATGCGCTGGAACGCGCCTTCGGCGACCGGGTCGCCCCGGCCGCCGTCGGCAAGCTGTTCACGCTGGAGGCGGCGTGACCTACTCGACCCGGATATTCGCCGCCGTCGCCACGCTGCGCCAGCGCGCGAGGTCGGCGACCAGGAAGCGGTCGGCCTCCGCGGCGCTGCCGCTGCCGCGGCGCGCGCCTTCCCCGGCGAGGTAGTTGGCCAGGCGCGGATCGGCCAGCGCCTCGTTCGCCGCGGCGTTCAACTGGTCCCGCCCCTCCGGCGGCAGGCCGCGGCGGATCCTCGACGATGCCGCACAAGCGCAACCCGGTATCCGCCTCCGTAGCGCTGGCGGCGGCTTCGCGCGCACCGGGCCTGGTCGCGACGATGCTGGGCTCGATGGGCCAGGAGCACGAGCGCGGGCTCGGCGGCTGGCAGGCGGAATGGGAGACGCTGCCGGAACTGGTGCGCATCGTCGGCGGTTCGGCGAGGTCCATCGCCGATGCGCTCTCGAACCTCGTCGTCGACCACGAACGCATGCGCGCCAACCTGGACGTGACCGGCGGCCTGGTGCTGGCCGAGGCGGTCTCGGCGACGCTGGGCAGTCGCCTCGGCAAGGCCAAGGCGCATCAGCTGATCGAGGCGGCCTGCCGCAGGTCGATCGCCGAGCGCCTGCCATTGAAGACGGTTCTTGCCGAGGATCCGCAGGTCTCCCGATATCTCAGTCCCGACGAGATCGAGGTGCTGATGATGCCCGAGGCCTATCTCGGCGTGGCGGCCGAGTTCGTCGAGCAGGTGCTGTCGAAGGAGGTCGGGAATGGATGAGAAGGAACGCCATGCCGCCGGCATGAGCGTCCGCCGCAAGGTCCTGGGGAACGCCCATGTCGACCGCTCGGCGGCGAAGACCAACGACCTCACGCGCGAGTTCCAGGATCTGATCACCCGCTACGCCTGGGGCGAGATATGGACCCGGCCCGGTCTCGACATTCGCACCAGGCGGATCCTCGTGATCGGCACCCTGCTGGCGCTGTCGCGCTGGGACGAGTTTCGCATGCACGCGCGCGCGGCCCTGGTCGAGGGCGGGTTCTCTCCCGACGATCTCAAGGAGATCGTGCTGCAGCAGGCGATCTATTGCGGCGTGCCTGCGGCCAACACCGCCTTCCACATGCTGGACGAGCTCGCGAAGGAACTTGGTTAGGAAAGCCGCCGCATGCCCAGGGCGCACCGCCGCGCGTCGCCAGCAGCGTGGCGGTACTGAAATGTCAACTCTGGACCCGGGATGTCAGAAACCCCATTGCGTCCGCGGCGGCCCTTGGGTCATGTGAGCCCGTGCCCCGGAAACCCGCCCCCAAGGCCAAGCCGAAGCGCCTGATCGTCGCGATCACCGGCGCCACCGGGGCGATCTTCGGCATCAGGGCACTGGAGCGGCTTCGGGAAAAGGCGGTCGAGACCCATCTGATCCTGTCGCCCTCGGCGCTCCGGACCATAGAAGAAGAGGCGGACCGCACGGCCCTGCAGGTGCGCCGGCTCGCCTCCCAGGTCCACAGCTACAAGGACATCGGCGCCTCGATGGCGAGCGGCTCGTTCCGCACCGAGGGGATGCTGGTGGCGCCGTGCTCGATCCGCACCCTGAGCGGGATCGCCAATTCCTATGACGAGAACCTGGTCGTTCGTGCCGCCGATGTCTGCCTGAAGGAGCGCCGGCGCCTCGTGCTGCTGCTGCGCGAGACGCCGCTGCATCTGGGCCACATCGAGCTGATGGAGCGGGCAGTCCGCTACGGCGCCACGGTGATGCCGCCGGTGCCGGCCTTCCATCTGAAGCCGAAGACGATCGACGACATCGTCGACCACGCCGTCATGCGCGCGCTGGAGCTGTTCGGTCTCTAGCAGCCGAGCGCGTCGGCGAGCGCTTCCATGCTGTCGACGGAGAGGTCCCATGTCCGCGACGGCGCGAGATCGGTCGTCTGCGCCGGGCCGTACTCGGTCGGGCGCAGCACGAAGGCCGTCTTGAGGCCCAGCGCCGCAGCCGCTTCGAGGTCGCCGTTGTGGGCGGCGACCATCATCACGCGCTCGGGCGGAAGGTCGAGCAGGCGGGCGGCGCCGAGATAGACCTTGGGCTCGGGCTTGTAGCCCTCGAACAGCTCGCCGGAGAGGATCAGGTCCCAGGGCATGGCGGCACGCTTCGCCATCCTGGTCAGCAGCGCCACGCCGCCGTTCGAGAGCGGGGCCAGCAGGAACTTCGCGCGAAGCCGGCGCAGGCCCGGCACCGTGTCGGGCCACGGGTCGAGCCGGTGCCAGACGCGATTGATGTGAGCGAGCGTCTCTTCGTCGAGGCCGCCCAGGCCAAAGCGCGGGGCGATGCGGTTCAGGGTCTCTCGGTGGAGCGTGTCGAGATAGGTGAAGGAACGGCGGCCCGATTTCACTTCCTCCATCGACGGCCCATAGGCCGCGCGCCAGGCGTCGGCGAGGCCTTCGCCGTCGATCGTGCGGCCGAAGTCGCGGCTCCAGCGCCGAGCCTCGCGAGTGATCGAGCCGCGCCAGTCGACGCAGGTGCCGAAGACATCGAAGACCAACGCTTCAACTTCCATGATGACAGCCTCTTTTTTGTGCAGTTCCGGTGCGCCCCGTCCGAAAGTCGAGGGCTGTCTTGGCCTGCTCGTCCGGCTATCCTACAAGCAAGAAAACCACCTCACAAAAATCGAGCGGGGAGGGGCGGTGTATCTCGGGACGCAGGTCAAGGCCCGCGACGACAGCGACTATCGTGTCTGGGCTCAGCTCGGCGTGCGCCACGTCTGCGCCGATCCCGACGGCAACCCGCATCATTGGTCGCTCGACGTCCTGAATCGCCATCGCGAGACGGTCGAGAGTTTCGGCCTCGTCCTCGACATGGTGCAGCTGCCGATGAACTCGCGGCCGATCGAGGAGCAGGAGAGCCCGGACGTGCTGACGGCCGGCCCGGACCGCGACCGCCAGATCGATTCCATCTGCACGCTGATCGAGCGATTGGCCAAGGCCGGCATTCCGGCGGCCAAGTACAATCTCAACATCATCGGCATTCCGCGCACGAAGCACTCGATCGGCCGCGGCGGCTCGCGCAACGAGTCCTTCCGCTGGGCCGAGGCCGACCAGAATGCGGAGCCCGGCATCGCCGGCGTCGTCGACCCGGAGGAGAACTGGGCGCGGATCGAGTATTTCCTCAAGCGCGTGGTGCCGGTCGCGACATCAAACAAGATCCGGCTCGCCTGCCACCCGCACGATCCCTACACGCCGCCGGGCTGGAAGGGGGTCACGCGCGTGCTCGGCACGGTCGAAGGCCTGAAGCGCTTCGTCCAGATCGAGGAGAGCCCCTATCACGGCCTCAACTTCTGTCAGGGAACGATCGGCGAGATGCTCGACGACCCGGCGAAAGAGGTCGGCGCGGTGATCGAGTGGTTCGGCAGGCGCGGCAAGATCTTCAACGTCCACTTCCGCAACATCCGCGGGCGCAGGCTCGACTTCATGGAGACCTTCCCCGACGAAGGGGACATGGACATGCCGGCGGCGCTGCGCCTCTACCGGGACGCCGGCTACAAGTACATGGTCATGCCGGATCACGTTCCGATCATCGACGGCAAGGACCCGCAGGGCGTCGCCTTCGCCTATTGCTACGGCTACATAGCCGCTCTGTTACAGACCTTGGACGCGGAGAAGCGGACGGTTTGACAGACCGCCGGAGCACCCTTCATTCTGGCTTTAAACATGCGCTTATACGGCGCAGCGAAACGGAGGAAACCATGGCACGTAGACGCAATACTTCCGGGGGCGGCTTGAAGCTGACCCGCCGCCAACTGATGGCCGGCGCCGGCGGCATGGCTGCGGCCAGCCTGCTGCCGTGGACCGCCTCGGCGCAGGCTGCCGCCAAGGAAGCGCCTGAGTTCGTCCAGGCGGTCGCCGAGAAAAAGCTGCCGCCCTTGACCGAGCGCCTGCCGAAGGTCCCGCTGGTGGTGCAGCCGGTCGAGCGCGTCGGCCGCTACGGCGGCCAGATCCGCCGCGGGCTCCGCGGCTCGGCCGACCACAACGGCATCCTGCGCATGGTCGGCAACCAGGGCCTGACCCGCTGGAACCTCGAGTTCACCGACGTGCTGCCGGGCGTCGCGCACAAGTGGGACGTGAACGCCGGCAACAACGAGTTCACCTTCCATCTGCGCCCGGGCATGAAGTGGTCGGACGGCCATCCGTTCACCGCCGACGACATCGTCTTCGTGTTCGAGGACTGCCTCGCCAACACCGAGCTCTACAAATCGCCGCCGGCGCTTTGGACGATCAACGGCAAGATGTGCAAGGTCTCGAAGGTCGACGACGTCACCGTCAAGTTCACCTTCGACGGCCCCTACGGCATGTTCCTTCAGCAGATGGCGACGCCGCTGGGGCAGCACCCGACGCTGTTCCCGAAGCACTACTGCTCGAAGTTCCATCCGAAATACGCGAACAACGTCGCCGACCTCGCCAAGGCCGCGAACGTGCCCGACTGGGGCGCCTTGTTCCGGCTTCGCTGCGGCGACATCGAGATCCCATCGCGCTGGGGCAATCCCGAGAAGCCGACGCTCGATCCGTGGACCATCGCCGAGCCCTATACCGGCGGTGCGACGCGCGTGGTGTTGAAGCGGAACCCGTATTTCTGGCAGGTCGACACCGAGGGCAACCAGCTGCCCTACGTCGATGGGATCACCTTCAGCATCGCCCAGGACGTCGAGTCGCTGATGCTTGACGTGGTGTCGGGCAAGATCGACATCCAGGAGCGCCACATCGACACGCTCCAGAACAAGCCGACGGTGGCGCAGTCGGCGCAGCGCGGCAACTACCGCCTGTTCGAGCTGATCAACGCCAACAGCCAGCAGATGTCGATCTACCCCAACGCCACCCACAAGGATCCGGCGCTCAGGGCGATCTTCGCCAACAAGGATTTCCGCATCGCGCTCTCCCACGCGATCAACCGCCAGGAGATCATCGACATCGTCTATCTCGGGCAGTCGGAGCCCTGGCAGTTCGGGCCGCGGCCGACGCATCCCTGGTATCACGCGAAGTTCGCGCGCCAGTACACCGAGTTCGATCCGAAGAAGTCGAACGAGATGCTCGACAAGCTAGGCTTCACGCGGCGCGACGGCCAGAATTTCCGCCTGCGGCCGGACGGACAGAAGCTGTTCTTCGCGGTCGACGTGATCCCGACGCTCTATCCCGACCAGGTGGATGCGCTCGAGCTGTGCAAGCGCCATTGGGCGGCGGTCGGCGTCGACATGAAGGTCAACACGATCGAACGTGCGCTCTACTACACGCGCGGCGACAACAATGACCACGACTTCGCGGTCTGGCAGGGGCCGGGCGGCCTCGAGCCGCTGATCGACGCGCGCGACTGGGTGCCGATCCATCCGCAGGGCTCGCGCTACGCGATTCCATGGGCGGTTTGGTATTCGAGCAACGGCAAGGAAGGTGCCGAGCCGCCGGAGAACCACAAGCGCCGCACGAAGCTCTATGACGAGGCGCGCTCGATCTCCGACACCAAGCGCCAGGGCGAGCTGATGAAGGAGATCCTCGATCTCGCCGCCGACGCCTTCGATGCGATCGGCATCTGCCTCGCGCCGAACCTGTTCGGCATCGCCAACAACCGGCTCCGCAACGTGCCGGCGAAGATGCCCGGCGCCTGGTCGTGGCCGAATCCCGGTCCGTCGATGCCGCAGCAGTTCTACTTCACGAGCTAAAGGACTTGCCGGCGCGTCGCCCCGTCGGGCGGCGCGCCGGATTTCACCTTAGATGCTGGGCTTCATCATCAAGCGTCTGTTGTGGATGGTTCCGTCGCTGTTCGCCGTCAGCTTTCTTGCCTTCGTCCTGATCCAGCTTCCGCCCGGCGACTACGTCACCACCTACATCGCGACCCTCGCGGCCTCGAACGAGATCGTCGACCGCACCGCGGCGGCCGA
>CAZDGR010000286.1:0-6128 GCA_964504845.1 uncultured Rhizobium sp.
TCGCGAAGCAGGACGTGATGCTGATGGGTGCGGACACCTTCGGGGTCGAGGTCAAGGCCGTCTCTCTCGATCTGCAGAAGATGCTGGGTCACAAGGACAAGGTGGTCGACGCCACGGTCAAGGGCGTCGCCTTCCTGTTCAAGAAGAACAAGATCACGCATGTCGCAGGATCCGGGAAGATCTCAGGCCCCGGCAAGGTCGAGGTCGCGCTGAACGCCGGCGGCACCGACACGCTGGAAGCGAAGCACATCATCATCGCCACCGGCTCCGAGGTGATGCCGCTCAAGGGCATCGAGATCGACGAGAAGCAGATCATCTCGTCCACGGGCGGCCTGGTGCTGAGCAAGGTGCCGAAGACCATGGTGGTGATCGGCGGCGGCTATATCGGCCTCGAGCTCGGCTCGGTCTGGCAGCGGCTCGGCGCCCAGGTGACCGTGGTCGAGTTCCTCGACCGCATCACCCCCGGCATGGACGGCGAGGTCTCCAAGCAGTTCCAGCGGATCCTCGGCAAGCAGGGCCTGACCTTCAAGCTCTCGACCAAGGTCACCTCGGCCAAGGCCGGGAAGAACGGCGTGACGCTGACGCTCGAGCCCGCCGCCGGCGGCACGCCTGAGACGATGGAAGCAGAGGTCGTGCTGGTCTCGGTCGGCCGCCGTCCCTATACGCAAGGGCTGGGCCTCGAGACGGTCGGCGTGGCGCTCGACGAGCGCGGCCGGGTCAAGACCGACAAGCACTTCGCCACCAACGTGAAGGGCATCTATGCGATCGGCGACGTGATCGCCGGCCCGATGCTCGCGCACAAGGCCGAGGACGAGGGCATCGCGCTCGCCGAGATCCTCGCCGGCCAGGCCGGTCACGTGAACTACGACGTGATCCCCGGCATCGTCTACACGTGGCCGGAAGTGGCCTCGGTCGGCAAGTCCGAGGAGGAGCTGAAGGCCGCCGGCATCGACTACAAGGCCGGCAAGTTCCCGTTCACCGCGAACGCGCGGGCACGTGCCAACGCGATGACCGACGGCTTCGTGAAGATCCTGGCCGATGCAAAGACCGACCGCGTTCTGGGCGTGCACATCATCGGCGGCGAGGCCGGCGGCATGATCCACGAATGCGCGGTGGCGATGGAGTTCGGCGGCTCGGCCGAGGACATCGCGCGAACCTGCCACGGCCATCCGACGGTGAACGAGACGGTCAAGGAAGCGGCGCTCGGCGTCGCCGGACGCGCTATCCACATCTAGTCCGGTGCCGGCGCAGCTTCGCCTCACCGTCCTTCTCGTCCTTTCCTGCGTCGTCGGGCTCGGCGGCTTCGGCGCCTTCGCGACGGCGCTGCCGACGCTGATGGCCGAGTGGCGCCTCGCCAACGCCGAGGCCGGATGGATCTCCGGCGCCTACTTCGTCGGCTACGTCGCTGCCGTGCCGGTGCTGGTCGGCCTCACCGACCATGTCGACAGCCGGAAGATCTACCTTGTCGGCTGCGCCGCCGGCACGATCGGCGGCCTCGGCTTTGCGCTGCTGGCCGAAGGCTTCTGGTCGGCCGCCTTCTTCCAGGTCTTCGCAGGCGCCGGCCTCGCCGGCATCTACATGCCGGGCCTTCGCGTCCTCGGCGAGCGGCTGCCGGAAGACAAGCGGCTCCGCTCGGTCGCGTACTACACCTCTATGTTCGGAGTCGGCACGAGCCTGTCGTTCCTGACCGCGGGGCTTCTCGACGCCGCGTTCGGCTGGCGCTCCATGTTCCTCTGGGGCGGCATCGGATCGCTAGTCGCGGCGCTTCTGATGATCGCCGCGGTCGCGGGCCTGCCACTCGTCATGGAGAAGAAGCCCACGACCGGCCGGCATCCGCTCGACTTCCGCCCGGTGTTCACCAACCGGCCGGCGCTGGGCTACATCCTCGCCTATGGCGGTCACTCGTTCGAGCTGTTCGCCGTCCGCGCCTGGATGGTCGCCTTCCTTCTCTATGCGTGGAGCCGAAGCTCGGCCGAGCCGGCAGGTCTCGCGATCTCGCAATGGGTCACGGTCTGCATGCTGGTGGGCGTCGCCACCAGCATTCTTGGCGCCGAGCTGGCTAGGCTCATCGGGCGCATAGCGCTCGTCCGGTGGATCGCGGGCGCATCGGCCGTCGTCGGCGTCGCGGCCGGGCTCGCGACCGCGTTTCCCTACTGGGTCGTGGCATCGCTGATCTTCGTCTATTCGGCGCTGATCGCCGCCGACTCCGGCACGATCACCACCGGTACCGTCGCCGAGGCGCGGCCGGACGAGCAGGGCGCGACGCTCGCGGTCCATTCGATGGTGGGATTCGCCGGCGGCATCGTCGGGCCGCCGCTGGCCGGCCTCGCGCTCGATCTCGGCGGCAACGCGACGCCGGTCGGCTGGGCCATGGCGATGGCGGTCTGCGCCGCGGGCTCCGCGGTCGCGGCGCTCGCGGTCGGGTTTGCGTCCCGTGTCAGCCGAACAGCGAGTGGATCGTGAGCCAGGCGCCCGCGACAAAGGCGCCGAGCACGGCCGCGACCAGCGCCACCGACAAGACCGCAGTGACGAGACCGAGGATCACGAAGAGCCCGTCGCTGCCGATCAGCGCGAGGGCGAAAAGCGAGATCGCGACCGCCGGCGGCTGATTGCCCAGCACGATCGGCAGCGCCATCAGGAACGCCATGAAGGCGCAGATGGCCCCGATGCAGCGCTCGGCCGCGGCGCTCACCAGGACCGTCAGGCGAGGGTGGATCAGGCGCTCGCCGCGTTCGAGCCAGGGGAGCGCCTTCTCCAGGATCCGCGCGAGATCGGCGCGGGCGAAGGACTTGGATCCGAGCCAGCGCGGCAGCCACGGCGTCGGCGAACCCATCATCAGCTGGACGGCGATCAGGATCAGGGGGATGCCGAACACGGTCGAGATGCCGGGGATCGCCGAGATGGGCACCGCCATCGGCAGCGCCAGCAGCAGCATCGCGAGCCCGTAGGCGCGGTCGCCCAACGTCTCGATCGCCTCGTCGAGCGTGATCCGCTCCCCGTTGGCGGGATCGGTGAGCCGCCTCAGGACCGCGGCGATGGTCTCGCCACGCGCAGGCTCGGTCACGACCGGGGATGGGCGGCGCGGTGGACCTCGAGCAGCTTGGTGAGGTCGACCTTGGTGTAGCGCTGGGTCGTCGCCAGCGAGGCGTGGCCCAGCAGCTCCTGGATCGCGCGGAGGTCAGCGCCTTCGGCGAGGAGATGCGTCGCGAAGCTGTGGCGCAGCGCGTGCGGCGTCGTCGTGTCGCCGAGGCCGAGCGCGCGCCGGAGCCTGGCGACGGCGCCCTGTACCAGCCGCGGATGCAGCGGTCCGCCGCGAGCGCCGAGGAACAGCGCGCCGTCGGGGCCCGGGTCGTAGGGGCACATCGAGACATAGGCCGCGACCGCCTCGGCGACGATCGGCAGGATCGGCACGGCACGGGTCTTCTTTCCCTTGCCGACGACGGTGAGCGTGCCCTCCTTGACCGGTGCCTCGCGGCGAGTGATCGCCAGCGCTTCGCCGAGGCGAAGCCCGGCGCCATAGAGCAGCGCCATGACGGCGGCGTCGCGTGCGCCGTGCCAGGGCTCGGTGCCCTCGGTCTCGGCGGCGTCCAGCAGCTCGGAGGCTTCGGGGATCGACAGCGCCTTCGGCACCGGCTTCGGCAGCTTCGGCGTCCTGACCGAGCCGATGGCCGCGTTCTCGGCGAGGCCGCGTCGGGCGAGGAAGCGGAGGAAGTTGCGGACGACCGAGAGCGAGCGCGCGACCGATGTCTTGGCTCGCCCGCGCGCCTGCTCGGCCGCGAGGAAGGCACGGAAGTCGGCGGGCCTCAGGTCCGCAAGATCGTCGAGGCCCGCCTCATTGCCGAGATGCCCGGTGAGGAACCCGAGGAAGAGCGCGAGGTCGCGGTTATAGGCGTCGAGAGTGTGCTTCGAGGCCCGTCGTTCGTGCGCGAGCCAGGCGCGCCAGCCGTCGACGGCGCGGGCGACGCTCAGTTCGCCGGCTCCAGCCATGCCCGGACCGAGATCTCGAAGGCGCGGGCGAGGAAGGCGAGCAGGTCGGTGCCCTGGCTCGGATGGAATGTGCTCTCGCGCCTCGAGCCGAAGGCGATCACGCCGACCGGCGCCTCGCCGTTGACCTTGAGACGGACCAGCGCGTCCGAGCGCACGAGGCCGGCGCCGGCGCCGAAAATTTCGGTCTCGCCCTGCGCCTCGGGGCGAAGCCGCGTGTCGCGGCCCTCGCCCAGCAGCCGGTCGATCGAGCCGGCCGGGAGGCGCTGTATGCCGGCGACATGGCCCGCCGCGACCTTGGCGTCGGCCGCCTCGACCGCGACCGCGACGACGTCGAGATCGAGGATCATCGCCAGATCGTGGGTCACGGTATGGATCAGGTGCTCGAGGCTGGGCGCCTCGATCATCGCCAGCACCGCCGAGTGCACGCGGCCCTGGGTCTGCAGGTTGACGCGGTTGGTCGCGATCAGCTTCCGCTGGGTGGTCTTGAGCCGCGCGAGCTCGCCCCGCATCCGCTCGAGCATCACTTTCTGCAGATCGACGACGCCTTCGCCGACCTCTCGGCCGGGCGCCGCCAGCAACAGGATCGCGTCGGGATTGTTGGTGAGGAAGTCGGGATGCCGGCGCAGGTATTCCATCACCTGGACGGCATCGAGCGCTTCGCTGGGGCGTGCGGTGGACATCAGAGGATCGACTGTCCGGTCTTCTTCCAGTCGGCGAGGAAGGCCGCCAGACCCTTGTCGGTCAGCGGATGGCTGAACAGCGAGCGCAGCACCGCCGGTGGGATCGTTGCGACGTCGGCGCCGAGCTTGGCCGATTCGATCAGATGGATCGGATGCCGGATCGAGGCGACCAGCACCTCGGTCTTGAAAGCCGGGTACTGGCGATAGATCTGGACGATGTCGGCAATCAGCTGCATGCCGTCCTGGCCGATGTCGTCGAGCCGGCCGACGAAGGGCGAGATGAAGGCTGCGCGCGCCTTGGCGGCAAGCAGCGCCTGGGCCGGGGAGAAGCAGAGGGTGACGTTGACCTGGGTGCCCTCGTCGGCGAGAACGCGGCAGGTCTTGAGCCCGTCCGGCGTCAGCGGCACCTTGACCGCGACGTTCTTGGCGATCTTGGCGAGCTTCCGTCCCTCGGCCAGCATCGTCGCGTGGTCGGTTGCGGTCACTTCGGCCGAAACCGGGCCGTCGACGGCAGCGCAGATCTCGGCGATGACGTCGAGCATCTTGCGGCCGCTCTTCTGGATGAGCGATGGATTGGTGGTGACGCCGTCGAGGAGGCCGGTCGCGGCCAGCTCCCGGATCTCGGCGACATCGGCGGTATCGACGAAGAACTTCATCAGGCGGCCTTGGCAAACTCGTTAGAAATCTACCTCATGATGGCAGATGACGCCAGCACACAAGCTATGGGGGGTGGAGAGCGGGTATCCGTGCTCCTGCCCCTGCCTCTCGCCGGCGCCTACGATTATGTGGTGCCGGAGGGGCTGACGCTCCACCCCGGCGAGTTCGTGGTGGTGCCGCTGGGTCCGCGCGAGGTCCTGGGCGTGGTCTGGGGCAAGGGCATGGACGCGCTCGATCCAGCCAAGCTCAAGGAGGTGGCCGAGCGCCTGGAGGAGGCGCCGAGGCTTCCGGAAGCCGTCCTGAAATTCGTCGACTGGGTCGCCGCCTACACGCTGTCACCGCCGGGCGCGGTCTTGAGGATGGCGATGAGCGTGCCCTCGGCCCTCGAGCCGCCGAGGCTCGCCAGCGGCTATCGCTTCTCGCGCATGCCGGAGCCTGGCGAGCGGACGACGGCACAGCGAAAGCGCGTGATCGAGCTTCTGGCCGAAGGCATGGCCTGGCTGCCGGGCGATCTCGCCCGCGAGGCCGGCGTCGGCACCGGCGTGCTGAAGGCGATGGAGAAGGACGGCCTCGTCGAACGAGTCGAGATGCCGGCGCCGGCGCCATTCGCCATGCCTGATCTCGACCGGCCGGGCCGCGTGCTCAACGAGGATCAGGCGGCATCCGCCGTCGAAATGAGAAAGCGCGTCGTCGAGGATGTCTTCTCCGTGACGCTTCTCGACGGCGTCACAGGCAGCGGCAAGACCGAAGTCTATTTCGAGGCGGTCGCCGAATGTCTTCGCCGCGGCCGGCAGGCGCTGGTGC
>CAZDGR010000287.1:0-6125 GCA_964504845.1 uncultured Rhizobium sp.
ATCGGCTTCGCCGAGGTGATCCGCGATCTTGCCGCCCGCAAGCCTGGTCTCGACGCGTTCATCGGGCATGCCAACGACATCCTCGACGGCGGTGTTCGGCTGCTCAGCGCCATCGACGAGATGCTGGACCTGGCGCGGATCGACGCCGGGCGGATCCGTCTCCACTCCCGGGAGATCGACCCGGAGAAGCTTCTGGCTGCTTGCTCGCGAATGGCCGCCGACGGGGCGACGCGCCGTGGCATCGTCGTCTCGATCTCGGTCGCCGACGGCTGCCCGACGATCTGGGCGGACGAGCTGGCGCTGCGCAAGGTGCTGCTCAATCTGCTGTCGAACGGCATCAAGTTTACGCCGCAGGGCGGCCGGATCTCGCTCGGCGCGCAGCCGGCCGACGGCGGCCGGGTCAAGCTCACCATCGCCGACACCGGTATCGGCATTCCTCCCGACCGCCTCTCCAGCATCTTCGAACCTTTCGTCCAGATCGACGTTTCCTACCAGCGCGAAGCCGAAGGTGTCGGCATCGGCCTCGCGCTGGTGCGCGAGCTGGTGGAGCACATGGACGGCAAGGTCTCGATCGCGAGCGAGGTCGGGCGGGGAACCGTCGTCGAGGTGATGCTGCCGTCCGCGCGGGCCCCCAGGGACTGAGCCCGGCCGAGGAAGGAATCTCATGGCGAAGCGTGCTGGCGCCGCCGTCGCGGCATGGATGATCGCGGCCCTGTGCACAGGGCCGGCGAGCGCCGACGGCCTCGCGCGTTTCCAGCAGGAGATCCTGCCCAAGCTCCGCAAGAGCGAATTCGCCTTCGAGAAGGCATCGCCGCTCGGCGCCAACGGCTTCGTTCTGGAAAAGGTCGTGGTTTCGTCGTCCGCGGAAGCGGGCAGGCCGGGGCGCCCCGAGCTTCGCATCGCGAGGCTCGAGGTCGAGGAGCTCGACTTCGACGGCTTCGCCCGCAACGAGGCGCGTTTCGCCAAGGTCGCGGCAAAGGGCATGACCGTGCCCGAGAACGGCGCCTATGCCGCGGACGTCAGGCGCTTCGGCGCGGCGATGAGCCCGGCCGACGGCCGGCTCGACTATCGCTGGGATCCGCCCTCGCAGGTGCTGTCGGTGAACCGCTTCGAGCTCGTCTCCGGCCGTGACCGCCTGTCGCTCGAGATGGTGCTGGACAAGGTCCAGGCACTGCGTGGTCCGAAGGCATGGGACGCGGGCGTCTCGATCCGCTCGGCGAAGCTAGTCTACGACAATCATCAGAGCCTCGCGCGGGCGCTCAGGCTATTCGCCGCGCAGTCGAGCAGGACCGAAGAGGCGCTGCATCGCGAATGGCTCGGCCGGATCGCGCTGACCGCCAACGGCAAGAGCCAGCGGACGACACAGGCGGCCGACGCCGTCGCCTCATTCGTCCAGGACTATCGCCATCCGAAATGGCCGCTGACGCTCATCGTGCGACCGCCGCAGCCGGTGCCCTACGCGATGCTCCTGGCGGCGCTGTTCCTGCCTGACCCGGCCCAGGTGATCGGGCTCACGGCGACGTATCCCGGCACGCGTGCCGGTGCCGCAGCGCTCGCCCGCTAGTCAGGGCGCGACGCAGTAGCCGTCGCGGCGGGGATCGCAGCCGCCGATCTTGGCGCCGGTCGCGGGATCGATCGAGATTCCGTGCATGCCGCCGACGGCCCAGGTCCAGGGCTCGACGACCTCGACCTCGTGGCCGCGCTTGCGCAGGCCCTCGACCGTGGCCGCCGGCATGCGCGACTCCACATGCACCTTTTTGCCGTCCCAGAGCCGCCCGCGCGGCTCCTCGACCGCGTCCTGCATCAGCGAGCCGTAGTCGATGTGCTGCACCATGACCTGGGTCTGGGTCTGGGAGATGCCGTAGCTGCCGGGGGTGCCGAGCGCCAGCACCGGCTTGCCGTCGCGGGTCGAGACGCTGGGCGCCAGGCACAGCGCCAGGTCGCTGCCGGGCTTCATGTAGGCCTTTCCCTGCGGATGGACCTCGCCCCAGTAGAGGAAGTTGTTGAGGCAGACGCCGGTGTCCGGGACGACGATGCCGCAGCCGAACTTGGCGCCGAGGCTCTGGGTCAGGCACACGACGTTGCCCTCGGCATCGGCGACCGAGAACGAGGTCGTGTGCTCCTTGTTCGGATCCGGCTTGGTCGGGATCCACTGCTCGGTCAGGCCCTCGACCGGCTTCCCGTCCTTCACCCGCGCGTGCAGCTTCTCGATCTCGGCCGACGAGAGGATCTCCTTCAGCTCCGCCGGCGAGGGCCGGTTACGCTCGATGCGGACGCCGGCGGCGAGCCGGATGGTGCGAAAGACGGTGTCGACATGGTCGATGCCGTTCCGCTCCATCTTCCCGAGGTCGAAGCCGTCGAGGATCGCCAGGGTCAGCAGGTACTGGAAGCTCTCGGCCGGCGGCGGCACGGAATGCACCTGCATGCCGCGATAGGAGACGGCGATCGGGTCCTGCCACTCCGGGCGCACGCGGGCGAGATCGCCCTCGGTCAGCGTGCCGCCGATCGAGGCGAGGTGCTTGACGATCGCCTGGCCGAGCTTGCCGCCGTAGAGATACCCTGGACCTTCCGACGCGATCGCCTCGTAGGTGCGGGCCAGGTCCGGCTGCTTGATCACCTGTCCCTGCGCGACCTCGCCACCGCTGCCGAGATAGTTCCTGGCCCAGCCGTCGTAGAAATCCTTGTAGGGCTTGATCTCGGGAATCGAGCTGTTGAAGGCGTAGGTGCCGAAGGCGGTCAGCGGGAAGCCGTCGCGGGCGATCGCGATCGCCGGTGCGAAGACCTCGGGCAGGGTCTTCTTGCCGTAGGTCTTCACCATCTCGCACCAGCCGGCGAGGTTGCCGGGGGTGCCGCAGGCGAGCGGACCCCTGGCCAGGTCCTCGCGATCCTTGAAGCGCTCGATCGGCAGCTTCTCCGGCACCTTGGTGACGAAGTCGAGCGCGCGGATGCGCTTCTCCTTCGCGATGTAGCAGGTCGCCATGCCCATGCCGGCCAAGCCCGACATGAACGGCTCGGTGACGTTGAGGGCGGCGGCGACCGCGGCGATCGCATCGAAGGCGTTGCCGCCGGCGCGCAGGATGCCGGCGCCGGCCTGCGCCGCCAGCGGATGCGCGCAGGCGACCATGCCATGAACCGAGCCGATCATCGGACGCTTGCCGGTGGTGGACATCGCGAGCCTCAGGAATGTGGTGATGGATTGCCGACGGGCGCCCAGCCTAGCACGGCTCAGCCTTCGATTGCCTCGCGCTTGAGCTCGAGGGCGAGCCATTCCTCTTCCATTCCCGCGAGCTCGGCCTGAAGCGCGGGGAGGCGGGCACTGGCGGCATCGAAGGCGGAGCGATCCTTCCGAAAGAGATCTGGATCGTCGAGCTTCGCCTGCAGCCGGGCGATCTCCGCCGTGGTTTCTTCCATGCGTCCGGGCAGGGTCTTCAGCGCGTGGGTTTCCTTGAACGAGAGCCGTGCCTTGGCTGCGGAAGACGATCCGCGAGGCTTGTCGGCCGCCGCCTTCGGGGCCCTTACGGTCGCCTTGGCTTCGACGCCATGGCCGCGCTGGGCAACCATGTCCGAATAGCCACCGGCATAGTCGACCCAGCTTCCGTCGCCTTCCGAGGCGATCACCGACGTTGCTACGCGGTCGAGGAAATCGCGGTCGTGGCTGACCAGCAGCACCGTGCCGGCGTAGTCGGCAAGCATCTCCTGCAGCAGGTCGAGCGTCTCGAGATCGAGATCGTTGGTCGGCTCGTCCAGCACCAGCAGGTTCGACGGACGCGCCAGCACGGTCGCCAGCACCAGCCGTCCGCGCTCGCCGCCGGAAAGCGTGCCGACCGGCGTTTTCGCCTGCTCGGGCTTGAACAGGAAGTCCTTCATGTAGCTCATCACATGCCGGGGATTGCCGTCGACGACCACCGTGTCGCCGCGGCCGTCGGTCAGCGTGTCGGCGAGCGAGCGCTGCGGATCGAGGCTCCGGCGCTGCTGGTCGAGGGTGGCGGCGGCGAGGTTGGCGCCGAGGCGCACGGTGCCGGCATCGGGCGCGAGCGCGCCGGTCAGCAGGTTGAGCAGCGTGGTCTTGCCGGCGCCGTTCGGGCCTACGATGCCGATCCGGTCGCCACGCAGGATGCGGGTCGAGAAGTCGGCGACGATCCTCGTCTCGCCGAAGGCCTTCGAGACGTTCTTGGCTTCGATGACCAGCGTGCCGGAAGCCTGGCCCTCGGTTGCGGCGAGCTTCACCTGGCCTTCGACCTTGCGATGCTCGCGTCGCTGGCGGCGGAGGTCCTGCAGGCGGGCGAGCCGGCCCTGGTTGCGCTTGCGCCGCGCGGTCACGCCGTAGCGGAGCCAGTCCTCCTCCATGACGATGCGGCGGTCGAGCTTGTGCCGATCCAGCTCTTCCTGGGCCAGAACCTCGTCGCGCCAGGCCTCGAACTCGGCGAAGCCGCGGTCGAGGCGCCGGGTCGTGCCGCGGTCGAGCCAGGCGGTCGCCTTGGACAGCCGCTGCAGCAGGCGGCGGTCGTGGCTGATCACGACCAGCGCCGAGCGGAGCCCGGCGAGCTCGGCCTCCAGCCATTCGATCGCCGGCAGGTCGAGATGGTTGGTCGGCTCATCGAGCAGCAGGATGTCGGGCGAGGGGGCGAGCGCGCGGGCGAGCGCGGCGCGCCGGGTCTCGCCGCCCGAGAGCCGGCCGGGCGCCTCCTCGCCGCCGAGCCCGAGCTGCTCCAGCAGGTAGCGTGCCCGGTGCCCGTCGTCGCCCGGCCCGAGGCCCGCCTCGACATAGGCGAGCGTCGTCGGATGCCCGGTCAGGTCCGGCTCCTGGGGCAGGTAGCGCACCGTGGTTCCCGGCTGCAGGAAGCGCGTGCCGCGATCCGGCTCGATCAGGCCGGCGGCGACCTTCAGCAGCGTCGACTTGCCCGAGCCGTTGCGGCCGACGAGGCACAGGCGCTCGTTCTCGGTGACCGACAGCTCCGCTCCGTCGAGGAGGGCGGTGTCGCCGAGCGTGAGGCCGATGTCCTGGAGAAGGAGGAGAGGCGGGGCCATGGGCGCCGCATATGACGGCGCTTGGGCTCGGCGCTCAAGCGGACTTTTCGACGCCGACGATGCGGGCCGGGATCAGCGGCAGGCGACCGTGGTGCCGGCGCCGATCTGACTCTTCATGCTGATGGTCCCGCCGTGAAGCGCGGCCAGACGCTTGGCGATATGGAGGCCGAGCCCGGTTCCTTCGCTGCCGACGCTGACCTGGTGGTCGCCCTGGCGGAACGGCTCGAAGCTCGAGGCGATGGTCGATGGATCCATGCCCTCGCCGTGGTCGGCGACCGAGATCCGGAGATGCGAGGAATCGTCGCGCTTCGCCGCCACGTCGATGCGCCCGCTCGGCCGCGAGAACTTGATCGCATTCGACAGCGGGTCGACCATGATCTGCTTCATCGCGCGCTCGTCGCCTCGACCGTCAGCTCTATTCTTTCTTCTGGGTCTGCGGCGTCATCGTGCGTTCCGAAAGGCAAACGGGCACGAGCGGCACCGCATCGCCAGCCCTGAGCGCCCTGAAAGGTTGCTTCCTCGGGATTGATCGGGTCGAGAAGGGGCGTGCCGCCGGCTAAACGGTTCGTGTACCTTCGAAACCTTCCAAACTGCGACGCATGACGCTTTGCAAGGCGAAAGGGCGACCATCCGGCGAGCCTGGCCGACGTTCGGGCTATCCGGAGTTGTCTTCGCCGTTCGTGCCCGTCGAAGGGGTGTACTGCCTTTTCCAACCGTGATCGAATGCCGGCTCCAGGAACATCGAAGAGGGAGGTGAGCGATGCGCATCACGAACCGGCTGGGGCTGGCCGCAGCGGCATTGATTGCCGGATTTGCCGGCGGGGCCTCGGCCCAGACGCTCAAGGTCGTTCCTTACGCGGATCTCCGTAACATCGACCCGATCTGGACGACGGCGACGGTCACAAACAATCACGCCTACATGATCTACGACGTGCTGTTCGCGCTCGACGAACAGTTCCGCGCGCAGCCTCAGATGGTCGAGACGGTCTCGACCAGTGCCGACGGCCTCACCTACACGTTCAAGCTTCGCGCCGGTCTCAAGTGGCACGACGGCAAGCCGGTGACGGCGGCCGACTGCGTGCAGTCGATCAAGCGCT
>CAZDGR010000288.1:0-6070 GCA_964504845.1 uncultured Rhizobium sp.
AGATGCGCTTGTCGGCGAGCAGGCGGTCGAGCACGCCCCAGGTGAAGGCGCCATGCGCGCCGCCGCCCTGGAGGGCCAGATTGATGACGCGGTAGTCGGAAGGCGGCGGCCTGTCCGCGTTCCAGGTCTCCGCGCCAGCCGCCGTCGGTTTGTGTGCCGCCGGTTTCGCCTTGGTCATCCGGGCTCGCTTTCCACCCGGCTGACCTTACCCCTAGGCCGCTAAAATGCGCAATAAAATTACGGGATTAGGCGGAACTGCAGCAGCAAGGTCCGCTGCAGGCCGACCCGGTTGTCGTCGGAGATCAGGTAGACGAAGGTGCCGCCGTCCGGCGCCGTCTCGACCGCAAGGCCCTCGAAATTGTCGGATGTGAGCGGCGGCGCAATCTCGGCGATCTCCCGCCCGTCGAGCAGCGCTCCCGGCCGGATCTCGGACGCCGTGATCCGCACCAGCCGCGACGCGAAGCCGCCCAGGAGGTTGAAGGCGCGTTCCAGCACCAGGAGGTCGCCGTTGGGCAGCGCTTTGGCGTCGACCGGCCGGTAGTCGTCGGCGCGCCGGTAATGGGCGTCGCGCCAGGCGCCGCCGGCGCCGATCCACGCCTTGAGCACGCCCGGCGAGCGCTCCTCGGTCTCGCTGATCAGGACCAGGCGGCCGTCGGGCAGGCGCGCCGCGGTCTCGATGCCGCCATTGGTCTGCTGGCGGGCGAGGTCGGACGGTCCCACCTGAGGCTCGCCGCGCGACCGCCACGGCTCCGGCCCGGCGTAGCGGGCGATCCGATGCACCTGTTCGAAGGCGACGAGGAAGCTTCCGTCGGGTAGCGCTTCCAGCGCCTCGGCGTCGCCGGCACGCTTGACCGTGAACGGGTTGCCGTTGCGGTCGAGGATCGGGTGGATCTCGGACCCGGCGAGACCGCGGATCTTGCCGGCGTCGTCGCGGACGAGGCGCGCAACGAGCCAGTGGCCCAGGTCGGAGACCGCAAGCAGCCGCCTGCCACCATCGTCGACGACCAGTCCCGAATATCCGCCGAAGCGCGAGTGCCGGCTCGAAAGCTCGATGCCGGCCATGAACTCGAGCTGGCCGATGCGGGTGACCTTTGCGTCGCGCGGGTGAAGCTCGACCGGCCTGGTTGTCAGGCGAAGCGGCTCGGCCGCTGCTGGAAACGCCAGGAGCAGTGCTACGACGAGAGCGCGCCAGGCGCTCAGGACGAAGCTCCGGCGGCCTGGCGCCTCACCTTTTCGGCGATGCGCTTCATCGCGCGGTCTCGGATGCCGAGCTGGTCCAGGTGGTCGACCGTGTTCAGCAGGTAGTCGCGGCAGGGACCGATGCGGCCCGCGGCGCGGGCGATGACGTCGGCGGTCTTCTCCTCCGACATCTTCTCGGCATAGCGCTCGTGCTCGCGGTTGATGGTGAATGCGATCGCCGAGACCTCGCCCTTGTCGGTCGTGGCGCGGACCCAGGTCGGCACATAGGCGTTGGAAACCATCTCGCGTCGCCACAGCACGTCGAGCTCGCTGTCGACGAAGTCGGGTGCGATGCGCAGCACGACGCCACGGCAGGAGCCGCCGCGATCGAGGCCCAGCATCAGGCCGGGGCACTCGGGCGAGCCGCGGCCGAGCGTGGTCCAAAGGCAGAAACGACGGTGATGGCCGTGGATCGTGCCGATGCGCCGCTCGACGAAGTGGAAGGCGGGATTCCAGATCAGCGAGCCGTAGCCGAAGACCCAGACGTCCTTCGATGGCGCGCATGCCATGGTCTCGCGGCGTGACTCCGCCAGCTCCTCCTCGGTGAGCACCTTCATCGAGTGGCCCGATTCCTGGGCCATCTTCTGGACCCAGCCCGACTGGATCTGCTCGCGCGTCAGGCTCATCAGATCGAACCGATCCCCGGCAGCTTGAGCGTCGGCGGGAAGGCGGAGACGCCGAAGGTGAAGCCCAGCAGGTTCAGCTCGAGGCCTTCCTTCATCGCCACGGTCAGGCCGGCGAGCCCGAACAGCGAGAGCTGGAGGCCGGTGCCGCTGGGTGCGGCACCGACGGGCGTGAAGCCGATGAAGTCCTTGCCGATCGCGGTCGGCGGCAGCGCCAGGCCCAGCTCCGGCACCTCGCGCGCGACGAAGGCGGTGAAGGTGTTGCTGTTGGGGCCGGGCCAGGTGACGTAGCTGTTCGGATACGGGTAGCGCTCGACCGCCGCCTTGACCTTCTCGACCAGTGCCTCCGCCGCGGCCCCGCGAAGATCGAGCAGAAGCTCCGGATGCGCACCGAACCAGTAGTTATCGGGGCCGGTGCGGTCGACGCGCACCGCCGGCGCGCCGTTGCCCACGCCCCAGCCCATGACCTCGTAGCGGTTGTAGCGGTCGGCGCCGGCCGGCTTCACCACGATCCAGGTATGGACCGCGAGCGCGCGGCGCCAGCCGACCGCGCGGGCGGCATAGGCCTGGATCACGGCTTCCTTGGTCGTCTTGGGATCGGGCGCCTGGCCGGACGAGTCCCGGCGCGCGGCATACCACGGGACGTCGGCCGGCCGTTCCGACTGGCCGGCGGCGAACGCGATCGGCAGCACGAACATGAGCGCCAGCGCGACGAGGAAGACCTTCATCGACGGGAAAGATAGCATGGGATCTCGGCCATTCGGGAAGGGGACGATGCGCCCGGATCTGGCTATAAATATGGCAAATCGCCCTGGGGGAGACGTTCGACGATGTACAAGCTGTTCTATTCGCCGGGCTCGGCGGCGATGGCGCCGCACGCGCTGCTCGAGGAGCTCGGCCAGCCTTTCGAACTTGTGAAGGTCGACACCAAGTCGAAGGAGCATCGGCAGCCGGCCTACCTGAAGCTCAACCCGAACGGGCGGGTGCCGACGCTGGTCGACGGCGACCAGGTCATCTACGAGACGGCGGCGATCATGCTGCATCTGGCCGACAAGCATCCGGGCTCGGGTCTGGCGCCGGCGGTCGGCACGGCCGAGCGCGCGCTCTACTACCAGTGGCTGGTCTACATGACCAACACGGTGCAGGAAGCTTACATCGAGTACTACCACCCCGATTACTACGCCAAGACCGAGGCCGGGCAGGCCGAGGTGAAGGCGGTATCGGAGGAGCGTCTTCAGCCGATGTTCCAGATCCTCGACAAGGCGCTGGAGAAGGGACCGTTCCTGCTGGGATCGAAATTCAGCGCCGCCGACATCTTCCTGATGATGATGGCGCGCTGGAGCCGGAACATGAAGAAGCCGGCGGCGACCTACCCGAACATCAAGCGCTGCGTCGACGCCGTGATGGCGCGACCGGCGACCCAGCGGATGATGACGGCGCAGGGACTCACTTAAGCGCGCCACTCGGCGCGCACGTCCTCGTCGGTCTCGATCACTTCGCGTTCGCGCCGCGCCGCCTGAATGGCGTCGTCGGAGGCGAGGCGCCTGTATGCCCAGGCCGCCGCGCCGCGCACCACGGGCGCCGCGTCGTCGAGCAACCGCCCGGCAACATTCGCCAGCGACGGCTCGCCGCCGTTGCCGATCGCAACCAGCACGTTGCGCACGAAGCGGTCGCGGCCAAGGCGTTTCACCGCGGATCCTGAGAACATCTTCCGGAACGCCGCATCGTCGAGCGATGCCAGCTCGGCGAGCCTCGGTGCCGACAGCTCGTTGCGCGGCAGCAGGCCGGTCTCGCCGGTCGCGCGCGCGAACTTGTTCCAGGGGCAGGCGGCGAGGCAATCGTCGCAGCCATAGATGCGATTGCCGAGCAGCGGCCGAAGCTCGCGGGGGATCGGCCCCTTGTGCTCGATCGTGAGGTAGGAGACGCAGCGCCGCGCATCGATCCGGTACGGGGCCGGGAAAGCGCCGGTCGGGCAAGCATCCAGGCAGGCGCGGCAGGCGCCGCAATGATCCTCGTGCGGCGCGTCCGGCTCGAGCATGAGGTCGGTGAAGACCTCGCCCAGGAACAGCCACGAGCCGAACTCGCGCGAGACCAGGTTGGTGTGCTTGCCCTGCCAGCCGATGCCGGCAGCTTCGGCGAGGGGCTTCTCCATCACCGGCGCGGTGTCGACGAACACCTTCACCTGGCACTTGCGATCCTCGGCGAGCCAGCGGGCGAGTGCCTTGAGCCGGCTCTTGACCACGTCGTGATAGTCGCGGCCGCGCGCATAGACGGAGACGACACCGGTCTCGGCCTGCCCAAGATGCGCGTTCGGCGCCTCGGTCGAGCCGTAGTTCATGCCGAGGACGATGACGCTCTTCGCACCGGGCCAAAGGGTCCGCGGGTCGCCGCGGCGGTCCGCCTTGTCGGCGAGCCAGCCCATGTCGCCATGGAAGCCTTGGCCGAGATATGTCGCGAGGTTGTCGCGCGCCTCGCCGGAGAGCGCGGCGGGAGCGAAGCCGACCGCGTCGAAGCCGAGAGCGAGCGCCTTCTCCCGGATCGCCGCCTTGGCGTCGGCGCTATCCACGGCCTCGATACGGCTCGACGCCCTGCGGCGGGATCCAGAGGCCCTTCGGCTCCGGGCCGGTCTGGTAGAAGACGTCGATCGGCATGCCGCCGCGCGGATACCAGTAGCCGCCGATGCGGAGCCAGACAGGCTTCAGCGTGTCGCGCAGCCGCTTGCCGATCTCGAGCGTCGTCGACTCGTGGAAGCCGGCATGGTTGCGGAACGAGGCGAGGTAGAGCTTCAGCGACTTGCTTTCGACCAGGAACGCCTTCGGCACGTAGTCGATCACCAGATGGGCGAAGTCGGGCTGGCCGGTGAACGGGCACATGCAGGTGAACTCTGGTGCCGCGAAGCGGACGAGATATCGCTCCTTCGGATGCGCGTTCGGCACGCGGTCGAGCACCGCCTCCTCGGGCGAGGTCGGCGCCGGCGTCGGCTTGCCGAGATAGGTGAGGTTCGTCTTCTTCATCCGGGATCTTCCGCTTCCGTCGCCGGAGCTTCCCAGCGCCGGGCGACCTCCTCGAAGCGGCCCGCCTCGATGCCCTGGCGCAGCTCCGCCATCAGGTCCTGATAGTGCTGGAGGTTATGCCAGGTCAACAGCATCGGTCCCAGCATCTCGTTCGCCTTGAACAGGTGATGCAGGTATCCCCGCGAGTAGCCGCGGCAGGCAGGACACCGGCAGGTCTCGTCGAGCGGCCGGTCGGAGGCCGCATGGACGGCGTTCCGGATGTTCAGCGTGCCGCCGCGGATGAAGGCCTGGCCGGTGCGGCCCGAGCGGGTCGGCATCACGCAGTCGAACATGTCGATGCCGCGGCGGACGGCGCCGACGATGTCGTCGGGGCGACCGACTCCCATCAGGTAGCGCGGGCGATCCTTCGGCAGGTGCGGCACGGTCGCCTCCAGCACATCGAACATCGCCGGCTGGCCCTCGCCGACCGCGAGCCCGCCGACCGCGTAGCCGTCGAAGCCGATCGTGGCGAGCGACGTGACCGAGCGCTGGCGGTGCTTCGGATAGACGCTGCCCTGGACGATGCCGAAGAGGCCGTAGCCGGGCCGCTGGACGAAGGCCCGCTTGCAGCGCTCGGCCCAGCGCATCGAGCGCATCATCGAGTCCTCGGCTTCCTGCTCGGTCGCCGGGAAGGGCGTGCACTCGTCGAGCACCATCGTGATCGTCGCATCGAGCAGCCGCTGGATATCCATCGCGCGCTCGGGCGTGAGCTGATGCTTCGAGCCGTCGATGTGGGATTTGAAGACGACGCCTTCCTCGTTGATCGTGCGCAGGCCGGCCAGCGACATCACCTGGAAGCCGCCGGAGTCGGTCAGGATCGGGCCGGGCCAGTTCATGAACTTGTGGAGCCCACCCAGCTCGGCGACCCGCTCGGCGCCCGGACGCAGCATCAGGTGATAGGTGTTGCCAAGGATGATCTGCGCGCCGGTCAGCGCCACCGAATCCGGATGCATCCCTTTGACCGTGCCGGCGGTGCCGACCGGCATGAAGGCGGGCGTGTTGATCATCCCGTGCGCGGTCGAGAGCTTGCCTCGGCGAGCGGCGCCGTCGGTCTCCCTGAGCTCGAAGGAGGTGCTCACGCGCGCTCCAGCAGCGAGGCGTCGCCATAGGAATAGAAGCGATAGCGCCGCGATATCGCGTGGGCGTAGGCGGCCT
>CAZDGR010000289.1:0-6047 GCA_964504845.1 uncultured Rhizobium sp.
TGTTGCCGCCGATCATGTTGCCGACCACGGTCATCGCGGTCCAGCAGGGGATCGCCAGCATCGCGAGCCCCAGGATGTATCCGGCGTCGCGGTATCCCTGCTCGAACTTGCCCATCATGATCGCCCAGTTGTCGTCGACGATGACGCTGGAGGCGAGCAGCTGCTTCCAGACCGGAAGCCCGTCGAGATGCGGGCGCATCGCGACCGCCATCAGCACATGGCGCGAGTTGACCAGCATCAGGCCGACGACGACCGAGACGAGCGGTACCGGCCGCGCCCAGTTCTCGATGATCAGCAGCTGGGCGGCCCCGGCGAAGACGGTGACGCTCATGATTCCGGACTCGATCGCGCTCAATCCGGCCTGGGCGGCGAGCACGCCGAAGATGATGCCGTAGATGGCGGAATTGACGGCCAGCGTCGGCGCGAGCTTGAGGCCGTCGAGCACGCCGCGCCAGGTGAGCCGGGCGGGCTCCGAAGAGGGGGTCATGACTTCATAAGTTCAATTGGAGGGGAGGAGCGCATCCTAGCACGCGTGCGCCGCCCTCCAATCCGAAGCATGCGGCCGTATTGCGGGCGTCGGTTACGGCTCCGCCTCGTAGTAGTCGACGCTGTTCCCGGCGTACTGGGTGGCACGGAAACGCGCGCCCTCCTCGGTCGTCGCCGAGGCCACGTACTTGCCCGAGTCCGGGTACTCGCAGATCTCCGGGCTCTCTTTCGTGCTGATCGAGAGGTATTTGAGCGGCTTGTCCGAGGTGTTGATGATCTGGTGCGGATAGTCGGGTCCGGGCGGGATGAAGATCACGTCGCCCGTCCGGATCGGCAGCATCTCGCCGGCGACGCGAAGCGTGCCCGAACCGTCGATCACCACGAACATCTCCTCCTGCGCGTAGTGGAAGTGATAGGGGCAGGAGCGCTTGCCGGGCGCCACGGTGTCGATCGAGGCTCCCAGCTTCCGCGCCGCCTTGCCGACCGCAAGCCGCGCCCAATGGGAGTCGTAGAGCGGCTCGCGGACGTCATGCTCCGACTTCACATCGTTGAAGTTGCGGATGAGCTTCTCGGCGAGCGCATGCGTCTTCTCGGACATCGGCCGTTCCTCTCCGCGTCAGGTGAGCGCGATGAAATGCTCCGACTCCAGAACCCACTGGTTCTGGGCCTTCTTCCACACCGCCTGGTACTGACCGCCGCCGGTCATCGTGCCGGAGGGACCATGCCATGAGGCGACCCAGTCGCCGCGCTCCGACGCACGGGCGGCTTTCTTGTCGAGGATCACCGTCTCGGCCTTGCGCTCGAAGGTGATGAAGGTCGGATCGGCGAAGAAGCCCTCGAAGCGCCGGATCAATTCGTCGATGCCAGAGACCACCGAGCCGTCGCCGGCGATCACCGTGACCTTGGGATCGAAAAACGGACGGAGCCGCTCGGCCTCATGGTCGGCGATCAGCTTGTTGGTCCGCTTGCGCTGCTGGCGGATCGCGTTCTCGTCGGACATCACACCATCGTCGCGGTGAATTCGGGTCCTGCGGCGAGCGCGTCGGCGAGGCGTCGCAGGCCTTCCTCATAGCGCGAGCGGCTGACCGGACCGCAGAGCGCAAGCCGGATCGCGTCGGGCTCGGGGATGCCCACGCAGAAGGCCTCGGTCTGCGAGAGCGAGAGGCCGCGGCGCCGGCCGGCCTCGACGATGTCGGCGGGATGCCAGGGCTTCGGCAGCTGGATCCAGGTGTGCATCGCATGCGGCTCGATGCGGAACCTGATGCCGTTGCCGAGGATCTGGCGGAGCAGGTGCGCGCGCTCGGAGACCTCGCGGCGCTGCCAGTCGACCAGCGCCTGGATCGTGCCGGAGGCGATCCACTGCGCACCGATCTCGACCATCAGCGGCGGCGTGAAGATCGTGGTGGCGCCGACGCCTTGCGCGACGCGGCCGACCTGGCCTTGCGGCGCCAGAACGAAGCCGACTCGAAGCCCGGGGGCGGAAACCTTGGAGAGGCTGGTCAGGTAGAAGGTGCGTTCCGGCGCGAAAGTCGCGACCGGCGGCGGCGGCTCGTCGATCAGCGGACCGTAAACTTCGTCCTCGATGATCGCGATGTCGTTGGATCGGGCGATCTCGGCGATCCGTCGTCGTCGCGCCGACGGCAGGATCGAGACGGTCGGGTTCTGCGCCGTCGGCGTGCACAGGAGAGCCTTCGGCTTGTGCTCGCGGCACGCTCGCTCGAGATCGTCGGGCACGAGGCCGTCGTCGTCGAGCTTCACCGGTTCGAGCCTGAGGTCGAGATACCTAGCGACGCTGCGGATGCCGGGCCAGGACAGTTCCTCGGTCAGGATCGTGTCGCCGGGCTTGGCGATCGCATGCAGCACGACGAACAGCGAATGCTTGCCGCCGGATGTCACCACAACACGCTCGCCCTGGGCGTCGAGGCCGCTCTTGGCCATCCAGGCGGCCCCGGCGGCGCGATGCGACGGCAGGCCCGCGTTCGGCTGGTAGCGGAGCATGTCGGCAAGCTCGGGCGAGCGGGCAAGGCGCGCCAGGCTCTCGGCCAGGTATCCGGCATGCGGCGCGTCGACCGTCGGCCGGTTCATGTCGAAGTCGATCAGCCCGTGCTCTTCGCGCTCCTGGCCGGGGGTGCGCTTCGGCTGGACCGCACCGCGGACGAAGGTGCCGCGGCCGACCTCGCCGGAGAGGTATCCCCGGCGGCTCGCCTCGCGATAGGCGCGGCTGACGGTGGGGACGGTGACGCCCAGGCGCTGGGCCAGGTCTCGATGCGTGGGCAGGCGGTCGCCGGGGCGAAGCTCTCCCCGGGCGATGGCTTCTCCCAGCGCGACCGCGATCGCCAGATACCGCGGGCCGGGACGGACATCCAGGTCAGGTGTCCAATTTGTCATAGTACACACTTACAACACCTGGGATCCTTTGTCGAGATTGGCGTGCTTGTAGGCCTGTTTCAGAGGTTGTCAGCTTGCAATCCGCGCGATATTGCGATATTACAATTCCCATAAGACGCGAAAACACCGCAGGCGAATGGAGAATTGTATGCTCACAAACACGAAGGGTGGCCTGAAGGACACCACCCGGTCCCTCCCGGCTCTCCCCAGCCCGATGCAGGTTGTCGTCCGCTTGGCCGGCCTCGTCGCGATTTGGGAGCGCCGCGCCCGCGAGCGCCGCGCCCTTGGCGAGATGTCCGAGCACATGCTGAAGGATCTCGGCATCAGCCGCGTCGATGCGCAGCGCGAGTCCGAGAAACCCTTCTGGCGCGTCTGATCGAATTCGGATCCCCGGCGCGCTGAAACAAGCGCGCAGGTCGGCGCCGCCTCCTCCCCGGCGGAGCCCCTCCCCCGAGAACCCCGCGAGTCCCAGCTCGCGGGGTTCGTCGTTTCAGTCGCCTCTCGCTCTAGTCGATCGGCGTCTCGGCGATCGGGGTCAGCGGCTTGCCGGTCTTGAGGTAGGCGAAGATGTTGTCGCGGACCATGTCGCAGGCATCTTCCCAGGTCTCGTAGGTGCCGCCGCCGCGATGCGGCATCAGCACCACATTGTCCATCTTGTGAAGCTCCTCCGGCATCTTCGGCTCGAACTCGAAGACGTCGAGCGCGGCACCGCCCAGCGTGCCGTCCTTCAGCGCCTTGACCATCGCCAGCTCGTCGATGATCGAGCCGCGGGCGATATTCACGATCAGGCCCTTCGGGCCTAGGGCCTCGATCACCTCGGCGGTGACAATGTGGTGGGTTCCCTCGCCGCCCGGCGTCGCCACCATCAGGATGTCGACGTCGCGCGCCATGTCGACCAGCCTCGGATAGTACCAATAGGGCACGTCCGTCCTGGGCCGACGGTTGTGATAGGCGATCTGCATGTCGAAGGCCGCGGCGCGCTTGGCGATCGCGAGCCCGATGCGTCCCAGGCCCAGGATGCCCATGCGCTTGCCCCAGACGCGCGGCACCAGCGGGTATCCGCCTTTCAGCCATGCGCCCGAGCGGACGAACCTGTCGCCCTGGACGATGTGGCGGCCATGGGCCAGCAGCAAGGCCATCGCCATGTCGGCTACGCAGCCGTCGGTCACGTGCGGCGTGTTGGAGATGACGATGCCGCGCTTCTTCGCGGTCTCGACGTCGATCTTGTCGTATCCGGCGCCCATGCTGGCGATGTATTTCAGGTTCGGCAGCTTCTCGATCAGCGACGCCTCGACCGGCGCGCCGGCCATCAGCACCTTCGCCTTCGGCGCGTGCTGCCTGATGAAGGTATCCTTGTCCTGAGCTTTCGCCACGTGGAGGAGACCGATCGACCTCTCCATCCGCTCGACCCACCAGTCCGGCATGGAGCCGACGAACAGGATTTCGGGCTTCTCGGCCATCGCTTCCGCTTTCGTATGGGAAAATCGGCGGGCATGCTGCCCGAGGTCGTTTCGGCTGTCACCAGCGAATGCGCCCTGCGCGAACCGTCGCAGCAGCCTGCCTGACGATTGACGCCCTCCCGGTTCCGTGGCGCATTGCGCCTTCACCCCGATGCCGCTTTTCGACCGCCTTCGCCCGCTCGCACGCGCGCTCAGCCACCCGAGCTATCGCCACTACGCGATCGGCAACGGCGTCTCGGTGATCGGCACCTGGATCCAGCGGATCGCCGCCGGCTGGTACACCTGGGAAGTGACGCATTCGGCCGCCTGGGTCGGCGTGATCGCGTTCATGGAGCTGGCGCCCTCGACCGTGTTCGGGCCGATCGGCGGCGCGCTGGTCGACCGCCGCGATCGCCTTGCCATGGTCAAGGCGACCCAAGGCCTCTCGATGCTGACATCGGGGCTGATGACGGTCGCCGCATTCACCGGCACGCTGACGATCTGGCTGCTCGCCGGGCTGATCTTCATCCATGGCGTGATCCAGGCCTTTGCCCAGCCGGCGAGGCTCTCTCTGATCTCGCACCTGGTGCCGAGGCAGGACCTGCCGGTCGCGGTCGCGATCAACTCGATCACCTTCAACACCGCGCGCTTCATCGGCCCGACCATCGCGGGATTCATCATCGTCGCCGGCGGCTCGCCATGGGCGTTCCTCGCCAACGCCGCCACCTATGCCGTTCTGCAGGCGATGCTGGCGATGATCCGGCCGGTGACCTCGACCGCACCGCCGGTCCGAGACACGCCCCGCAGCGGCCTGCTTGTCGAGATGATGGAGGGATGGCGCTATGCCGCGAGCCACCCGGGCATCGGCCCGATGCTGGGCCTGATGATCGTCGCCAGCATCCTGACCCGGCCGGTGGTGGAGCTGCTGCCGGCCTTCGCCGGCCAGGTCTTCGACGGCGGCGCCACGGGCCTGGCCCGCCTCGCCGCGGCGATGGGCATCGGCGCCATCCTCGGCGGCTTGTTCCTGGCGCAACGCGAACGCCTGTCCGGCCTGACCCGGCTGAACTACTGGTCGGGGATCGCGGTAGCGCTGCTCGTCATCCTGTTCACCGCGACCGACGACCTCTATCTCGGCATCGCCATCATGGGCATCGGCGGCGGCGCAATGGTGTTCAACGGCACCGCCGGCCAGACCCTGGTGCAGGCGGCGGTCGCAGCGCCGATGCGCGGCCGCGTGCTCGGCCTTTACGGCATCATCTTCCGCGGCGGACCGGCGCTCGGCGCTCTGGTCATGGGCGTGATTTCCGAATGGTGGGGGCTGCACTGGCCGGTCGCCGGCGGTGCCGTTCTGGCCCTCCTCTACTATGCCTGGTTCTGGCGCCGGCTGCCCGCGATGACCCGCTCGCTCGAAGGCGGCTGAACCGCCCCCGCCTCAGAATTAATCAAGTGTTTGGACGGGACTAGGAGGCCCTGCTTCGCCGTTCGTCTGCTTGTCAGTCATCGGATTACGTGCACAATCACGACACCGCCGCTCAAGAACGGCAGCCTCGCACGCAACGACAACTAGGAGGAGAGTCGCCCCATGACGAAAGAGAAAGCCGTAGCGGCGAATACCCGCCGCTCGTTCCTCGGCAAGCTCGCCGCCGCCGGCGCGGCCGCCGGCGCCGTGTTCGCGGCACCGAAGGTCCATGCGCAGTCCGGCCCGATTTCCTTCCGCTTCCAGAGCACCTGGCC
>CAZDGR010000290.1:0-6046 GCA_964504845.1 uncultured Rhizobium sp.
GGCCGAAGATCGTCGAAGTCGTGTCATGGGCCGCCGGCAACGGCGATCGGTCGGAAAACGGTGACTACCTCTACGGCAAGAAGCGGCTGCGCGAGATCGATCGGCGCCTGCGCTTCCTCGCCAGGCGCATCGAGATCGCCGAGGTGGTCGATCCGGTCCGCCAGACGAACCGCGCGCAAGTGTTCTTCGGCGCCACCGTCACCTATGCCGACTCGAAGGACCGCGAGCGGACGATCCGGATCGTCGGCGTCGACGAGGTTCGCCACGAGCAGGGCGAGGTGAGCTGGCTCTCGCCGGTGGCGCGGGCGCTGCTGAAGGCCAGGGTCGGAGATTCGGTCGAGGTCCGGACGCCGGCGGGCCTCGAGCCGATCGAGGTCATCCGGATCAATTATGACAATGCTTGACCTGACGGGAAGGTTTAGGTCTTGCGCAAGTGCCTCAGGTGATATCTTCTGGACGGGATATTACTGCGGACTGGGTCTGAGGCCGAAATCCCGGGCGCTCCAAAGTAAAGTCCGCTGCAGAGCAAGCAGCGCTAGTCCCACGATCCGGAGTCAGCCATGCCGACCGGCACTGTTAAATGGTTCAACAGCACCAAGGGTTACGGTTTCATCCAGCCTGAGGGCGGTGGAGCCGATGTCTTCGTCCACATCTCGGCCGTCGAGCGCGCCGGTATGCGGACTCTGTCCGAAGGGCAGAAGGTCTCCTTCGAGGTCCAGCAGGACCCGAAGCGCGGCAAGTCCTCGGCCGAGAACCTCAAGGCCGTCTGAGCCGTCCGTCGTCGTTTCAGGCGGGCCCGAGGCTGCGTGAGCGCGGCCTCGGGCCCGTTTTGCTTATGGATAAATTCTGCGACGAGCGGGTCGAGAGCGCCGTTTAGGAAGTTGTTGCCGTGACCTAAATCTCTGCTAAATCAATATTTGCAGACATTTTCTTAATTTGCTGTATCATGAAGATTAGGAGATTCTTAACGGCGGCGGGATGACACTGGCGCTGTGGATGGATTGAGCCTCGAGGAGGCTGAAGTCATGTTCGACTCGAAGAGCAAGGCGGCCGACGACAAGAAGCAGAAGGAAGCCGAAGCCGAGGCCCGCAAGGTCGAGGCGATCAAGGTCTCCGTCACGCAGGCCGTCGAAGGCATGCGCGCCTTCGCGCTGGCCCCGGCGCCGGACAAATGCGAGGCCGCCGCCAAGCGCATCACCGAGATGCTCAAGAACCCGAAGGCGCCGAAGGACTTCGTCAAGCTGATGCGGGATCGCTCCGACGACCTGCTGAAGAGCTGCTTCATGAAGGCCGCGAGCGACGCCGCGGCCGGCGCGCTGAACGCGGCCCATCACGACGACAAGGAATTGCTGACCAAGAAGATCGGCGAAGCGAAGACCCATCTCGCCCGCGCGATCCAGCTGAAGGCCCCGCCCGAATTCAAGATGGCCTGCAATCGAGCGCTGGAGGCGGCCTCGATGACCGGATTCGTCCATCACGATGGGCCGACCAAGGCCAAGCCCGCCGACCTCGCGCCGAAGCCCCCCGACCGCGCCCATGGCAACGTGCCGATGAAGTTCGAGCAGCCGAAGCCGGCCGCCGCCTCGCAGGCGAAGCCGGGCATGACCCGACCGATGTCCGCCGCGCGCTAGACGTCGGCGTCGTCGACGAGCGCCGCGAGCTTCTTCGGCGCCGTCATCCGGTAGCTGCGGCGGATCAGCAGATCGACCTCCTTCCAGTCGGGCTTGCGGTCGATCCGCATGCCGACCCAGCCCTTGTGCCCGACATAGGGCGGCACGAAGAAGCGATCGCCGTCGGATCCCACGAGAACCTGCTGGCTCCCCTTCGGTGCCTTGAACCAGATCGCCGGCCGCTCGTCGCGGTCGACCTGCATGACGAAGATCTTGGCGCGGACGCGGAAGGTCGGCAGCTCCCAGGTCTCGCGCTCTTCCGCTTCGGGGAGGGCGAGGCAGATCTCGCGCAGACGATTGATCGGCTTCCTGGGCGGCATCGCCGCAGTCTACTCATGCTGCAGTGCACTTCGATTGACTTTCGATTCCCGTCCCCGCAGGTTGGCTTGTCCGTCGATCCCCCGGGGAGAGACCGGTCCTAAAGGCCGGCGCCGAAGGAGCAACCGCCCCGGAAACTCTCAGGCACCCAGGACCCGGGGGAGAGGACGCTCTGGAGAGCAGGCGCGAACCGCGCCTCACCGACGAGGTAAGCCCGATCGACGGGTGAATCTTTCAGGTCTCATGACAGAGGGGGCGGCTTAAGGCGCATTGCGCTTTGGGTCGCCGCAACCCTGTCGGAGATCCGAAGTGGCCGATCCAGGCACGCTCAAGACGACGCCTCTCAACGCGCTCCACCGCTCGCTCGGCGCCAGGATGGTGCCGTTCGCGGGATACGACATGCCCGTCCAGTACCCGATGGGCATCATGGCCGAGCACCTGCATACGCGCGCCCAGGCAGGTCTCTTCGACGTCAGCCACATGGGCCAGGTGCGCATCACCGGCAAGGATGCGGCGAAGCAGTTCGAGACGCTGGTGCCCGGCGACTACCAGGCGCTCGGCCTCGGCCGCACCAAGTACTCGCTGCTGCTCGACGACAGCGCCGGCATCCTCGACGACCTGATGGCGACCAACCGCGGCGACCATCTGTTCGTCGTGGTCAACGCCTCCAACAAGGATGCCGACGTCGCGCGCATGCGCGAACGTCTCAAGGGCGTCGGCGTCGAGTATCTCGAGGACCGCGCATTGCTGGCCCTGCAGGGACCAGCCGCGAAGAAGGTGATGGCGAAGCTGTCGCCCGGATCGGGCGACATGGTCTTCCTGTCGATCCGCGAGCTGAAGATCGCCGGCATCGACGTGCTGGCGACGCGCTCCGGATACACCGGCGAGGACGGCTGGGAAATCTCGGTTGCGGCGAAGGACGCGGAAGCCCTGGCGAAGGCGCTGCTGGCCGAGCCCGAGGTGAAGCCGATCGGGCTTGGCGCACGCGACTCCCTTCGTCTGGAAGCCGGCCTCTGCCTTCACGGCAACGACATCGGACCTGAAACGACGCCGATCGAGGCCGACCTTGCCTGGGCCGTCTCCAAGCGCCGGCGCGAGGAGGGCGGCTTCCCAGGCCACGCGGTCGTCATGAAGCAGCTGAAGGACGGCGTGGCGCGCAAGCGCGTCGGCATCAAGCCGGAAGACAAGGCGCCGGCCCGCGGCCATACGCCTGTCGCCGACATGAGCGGCGCTGTGATCGGCGAGATCACCTCCGGGGGCTTCGGTCCATCGGTCGCCGGGCCGGTCGCGATGGGCTACGTCGCCATTCGGCACGCCCAGGTCGGCACGCCGATCCAGACCATCGTTCGGGGCACGCCCAGGCCTGCCAAGGTCGCGAAGCTGCCCTTCGTCCAACCAAACTATCACCGGGGGTGAACGCCATGCGGTTCAGCAAGGATCACGAGTGGGTCAAGGTCGAGGGTGGCGTCGCCACCGTCGGCATCACGTCGTACGCGCAGGAGCAGCTGGGCGACGTGGTGTTCGTCGAGCTGCCGGCGGTCGGCAAGAAGGTGAAGGCGGGCGACGAGGCGGCCGTCGTCGAGTCGGTGAAGGCAGCGAGCGAGGTCTATGCGCCGGTCTCCGGTGAGGTAACCGAGGTGAATGGTGCGCTCGGCGACACCCCGGCGCTCGTCAACGAGGACGCCGAGGGCAAGGGCTGGTTCATGAAGATCAAGCTCGCAGATCCCAAGGAGGTCGACGCGCTGATGGATGCGGCTGCCTACAAGACCTTCATCGAGGGCCTGCACTGATGCGCTACCTGCCGCTGACGCCGGATGACCGGCGCGAGATGCTGGCCGCGATCGGCGCCGGCTCGGTCCGCGACCTGTTCAAGGACGTGCCGGCGAAGGTCTGGCAGTCGAAGCCGGTCGACCTTCCGGCGCACCAGGGCGAGCTCGAGGTCGAGCGCGCGCTCTCCGCGATGGCGGCGAAGAACATTCCCTCGGGAGCGGTGCCGAGCTTCCTCGGCGCCGGCGCCTATCGCCATCACGTGCCGAGCTCGGTCGACCACCTGATCCAGCGCGGCGAGTTCCTGACCGCCTATACGCCCTATCAGCCCGAGATCGCCCAGGGCACGCTGCAGATGCTGTTCGAGTTCCAGACGCAGGTGGCGCTGGTGACCGGCATGGATGTCGCGAACGCCTCCATGTACGACGGCTCCACCGCCGCCGCCGAGGCGGTGATGATGGCCGGCCGCGTCACGCGCCGCGGGCGCGCGGTACTCTCCGGCGGCCTGCACCCGATGTACCGCTCGATCATCGAGACCCACGGCAGGTACGGCGGCTTCAAGGTCGAGTCGATGCCGGCCGATCCCGAGGGCAAGGAGGATGTGGCGTCCAAGCTCGGCGACGACGTCTCCTGCGTCGTCGTGCAGTACCCGTCGGTGTTCGGCCAGATCAAGGACCTGAAGCCGTTGGCCGATGCCTGCCACGCCAAGGGCGCGCTGCTCGTCGTCGTCACCACCGAGATCGTGTCGCTGGGCGCGCTGGAATCGCCGGGCGCGATGGGCGCCGACATCGTCGCGGCCGAGGGCCAGTCGATCGGCAACGGCCTCAGCTACGGCGGCCCCTATGTCGGCCTCTTCGCCACGCGCGAGAAGTTCGTGCGCCAGATGCCGGGCCGACTCTCCGGCCAGACCGTCGATGCCGACGGCCGCCGCGGCTGGGTGCTGACGCTGTCGACGCGCGAGCAGCACATCCGCCGCGAGAAGGCGACGTCGAACATCTGTACCAATGCCGGCCTCTGCGCGCTCGCCTTCTGCATCCACATGACCTTGCTCGGCGAGGTCGGGTTGAAGCAGCTCGCCGCGATCAACCACGCCAAGGCCGTGCAGCTCGCCGACAAGCTCGCCGGCGTCCCTGGCGTGTCGGTGCTCAACCAGGCGTTCTTCAACGAGTTCACGGTGAAGCTGCCGAAGCCGGCCTCCGGCGTCGTCGACCGCCTGGCGGCGAAGCGCATTCTCGCCGGCGTGCCGGTCTCGCGGCTGCTGCCGGGCGAGGCGTCGGTCGCCAACCTGCTGCTGGTCGCGGCGACCGAGACCAACACCGATCAGGGCATGGATGCGCTTGCGGGCGCCCTCCGGGAGGATCTCCGATGAGCGACTGGAGCAGGGCCGTCAGCGGCGGCTTCAAGGCGGACGGAGCCGGCCCGACCGGCAGCCGCGGCCTGCAGATGGAAGAGCCGCTGAGCTTCGAGCAGGACGCGTCCGGCCGCACCGGCGTCGACCTGCCGGCACCGGCGAAGGTGAAGGACCGCCTCGGCGGCCTCGCGCGCAAGGGCGACATCGGGTTGCCGGGACTCTCGGAGCCGCAGGTGGTACGCCACTTCACGCGGCTCTCGCAGAAGAACTACGCGATCGACGCCGGGCTCTATCCGCTGGGCTCGTGCACGATGAAGCACAACCCGCGCCTCAACGAGAAGATGGCCCGGCTGCCCGGCTTCGGCGACCTGCATCCGCTGGCGCCCGAGTCCGCCGTACAGGGCGCGCTCGAGCTGCTCGATACCCTGGCGCATTGGCTGAAGACGCTGACCAACATGCCGGCGGTGGCGCTGTCGCCGGCGGCCGGCGCGCATGGCGAGCTCTGCGGCATGCTCTGCATCAAGGCGGCGCTGGAAGCCAAGGGCGAGAACCGCACCCGTGTGCTCGTTCCCGAATCCGCGCACGGCACCAACCCGGCGACGGCCGCCTCGATCGGCTTCACCGTCGACTCGGTGCCGGCCAAGGAAAACGGCCACGTCGATGTCGAGGCGTTCAAGGCCAAGCTCGGCCCCGACGTCGCCGCGATCATGATCACCAACCCCAACACCTGCGGCATCTTCGAGACCGAGATTTCGGCGCTGGCCGATGCCGTGCATGCGGCCGGCGGCTACCTCTACTGCGACGGCGCCAACTTCAACGCCATCGTCGGCCGGGTGCGCCCCGGCGATCTCGGCGTCGATGCGATGCACATCAACCTGCACAAGACGTTCGCGACGCCGCATGGCGGCGGCGGGCCGGGCTCGGGGCCGGTGGTGCTGTC
>CAZDGR010000291.1:0-6026 GCA_964504845.1 uncultured Rhizobium sp.
CACCTCGCGGTTGACGTCGCCGGGACCCGGACGTAGGGTCGGGCCATGGCAACCGGCCTGCGGATTACCCAGCGAATTACGACCCCGATCCTCTGAGGATCGGGCCGTCGCCATTCGTTTGTGGTTTTCCGTTTTTCAGGAGCCGTGCCGTGTCCACTTCCGTCGCCTATGACCGTGCTGCCGCCTCGTCCGAGGCGCCGCTTCCCCACTGCTATTCGGTTCTTGCTCGCGCCGAGGTGTCGGTGCTGCCGCGCGTCCTCGAGCTGTTCGTCAAGCGCGGCATCCTTCCCAGGCGATGCCACGGCGTCGTCTCGGGGCCTGGCCATGACGAGCTCGAGATCGACCTCCAGGTCGACGGTCTCGACGCCGACGCCGCCGAGCACATCCAGCGCTGCCTGGCACAGCTCGTCCATGTCGAGCGCGTGCTGATGTCGCGGGCACATCGCGTCGGCTGATGGCGCTCATCGACCACATCCGGCGCTGCAACACTCATGCGCCGGACGACTATGTCGCGTGGTCGATCGACGGCAAGGTCGCGGGGTATGTGCGACACGAGCTGCGCCCGGTGCTGGCCGGCTATGCTGGGCTCTTTGTCGATGACAACGGCCTCGAGCTCGATCCGCGCCATGCCGATTCAGCCACCCGTACGTCGGCGCTCGCTCAGGCGGTGGCTAGGCTCCATCGCGCCGGCATCGTCCACCAGATCCACGGCGAGCAGGTCTCGCTGCTGATTGATGGCCGGCGCGTCGCCGCGCTCGACCGTGACGCGCTCTCGGTCCTCGGCGTCGAGAATGCGGGATGCCACATCAACGGCTTCGTCAGGAAGCCCGACGGGATTCACTATTGGATCGGCCGGCGTTCGCCGACCAAGAGAGCCCATCCGGGTCTCCTCGACAACTTCGTTGCCGGGATCATCCCGGACGGGCTCTCGGCCTCGGACACCGTCGTCAAGGAATGCGGAGAAGAAGCGGGCGTGCCGCCGGCTCTCGCAAGCCAGGCGAAAGCGGCGGGCACGGTCAGCTACGCGATGGCGACCGAGCCCGGCATGGGCGGCAACGGCCTCAACCGCCACATACTCTACTGCTTCGACCTGGAACTCCCGGCTGACTTCGTGCCTCGCCCGGTGGACGGGGAGGTCGCCGAATTCACGTTGCTACCCGTGGTAGAAGCTGCCGGCATCGTCGAAAGCAGCCAGCGCTTCAAGTTCAACTGCCCGCTGGTGATCATCGATTTTCTGATCCGACACGCACTGATAGCGCCAGGTCACCCGGACTACGTCGCGCTGTGCCGCGGCCTTCGGCAGGGCTTCTAAACAAACCACTAAAATAAATTCTATTTTGAAAAACCATGTCTGGTTGACCGCCCGGCAGCCGCATGGTTCGATATCATGCCGCCGCGATGGACTGTCGGAGAACCCGGACGACCTGCGAGCGACGCTCGGGCCGAACCCGAGAAGCTGGGAGGTGGCCAGGCGAGAAAGAGACAGTGCGTCTCCCTCCTGCCGCCGACGCCTGTCCGGGGTCTGACGATCCGTTTTGCCTGTTCGGTTGTTGACTCTCATCGAGAGGCGGCGGCGGGCGCCCACGCGACTTGCCGCCGCGCATGCGGCTGAGGCGCCGATGGCCACGATTGTCTTGATCGACGATGACAAGGATGTCCGCCGCACGCTGGTGCGGATGCTGGAGACGGCCGGCCACGAGGTCCACGAGGCGGCCGACGGCGATTCCGGCCTCGAGCTCAGTATCCGCGTCGATCCCCAGCTGGTGATCACCGACATCCTGATGCCCGAGAAGGAAGGCATCGAGACCATCATGACGCTGAAGCGCGACCAACCCTCGCTCCGCATCATCGCGATATCGGGCGGGGGGCGCTCGGGCGGCATGGACTTCCTCGACATGGCCCGATCCCTCGGCGCCGACGAGGTGCTGCAGAAGCCGTTCCGGCGCGCCGAGCTGCTCGATCTCGTGAGCCGGCTGGTCGGCTAGCCGGCGGCCATCGCCCGCACTTCGGCCGGGTCGCGCCCCGCCAATCTCAACGATTGGATCGTCGGCGCATTGTCGCGCTTGGCGAGCCTCCGTCCCTCTGCGTCGAGGATCAGCGGATGATGCTCGTAGTCCGGCGTCGGCAGCCGGAACAGCGCCTGCAGCAGGCGATGCACGTCGGTTGCATCCAGCAGATCCTCGCCCCGGGTGACCAGGGTTACGCCCTGCAGCGCATCGTCGAGCGTGACCGAGAGATGGTAGCTCGCCGGTGTCTCCTTGCGGCCGAGGACGACATCGCCGAAGCGCTCGGGCGCGGCGAGACGCTCGCCCTGGCGCCGGTCGTGCCAGCGCAGCGAACCGACCCTACCGCGAGCGCGCGTCACGTCGAGGCGCAGCGCATGAGGCCTCCCCGCGATGATCCTCGCCTCGCGTTCGACAGGGCTCAGGCCCCGGCAGGTGCCCGGATAGAGCGGTCCCTCCGGCCCGTGCGGTGCCGCACCCGACCGCTCGATCTCGGCCTTGATCTCGGCGCGTGTGCAGAAGCAGGGATAGAGCAGATCCATCGATGCCAGTCGGTCGAGGCCCGCTCTGTATTCGTCCATATGCTCCGACTGGCGACGGATCTCGCCATCCCAGGCGAGGCCGAGCCAGGCGAGATCCTCGACGATACCGTCGACGTATTCGGGCCGACAACGCGTGCCGTCGATGTCCTCGATGCGGAGAAGAAAGCACCCGCCGGCCTCGCGCGCGCGCCGATGCGCCAGCAGCGCCGAATGGGCGTGGCCGAGATGGAGACGGCCGGTCGGGCTCGGCGCGAAGCGGGTTACGATCATGGGAGGCTCGGGATCAGGTTGCCGCCCGCAGCGGCGGCCGTCTACAACTCTCGGCCATGCAAGATCCCTTCGCCCTCGACGGTCCACGTCTGCCGGCACGCAGCGGCAATCCCGACAGCCTGGTGATCCTTCTCCATGGCCTCGGCTCCGACGGCAACGACCTGATCGGGCTCGCACCCTATTGGGCGCCGCAGCTTCCGAACACCGCCTTCGTCTCGCCGAACGCGCCGTTTCCTTGCGACATGGCGCCCTACGGCTATCAGTGGTTCAGCCTGCTCGACCGCTCGCCGAGCCGTATCCTCGCCGGCGTGCAGGCCGCCGCACCGATCCTCGATGCATTCATCACCCAGGAGCTCGAGCGCCACGGTCTGGACGAGTCCCGCCTCGCGCTGGTGGGATTCTCCCAAGGCTGCATGATGTCGCTCTACGTGGCGCCACGCCGCGAGAAGCCGGTCGCGCAGGTGCTGGGTTACTCGGGCCGGCTGATCGGCGCCGATCTCCTGAAGGCGGATGCGCGCTCTAAGCCGCCAGTCCTGATCGTTCACGGCACCGCCGATCAGGTGGTGCCCTTCGACTCGCTCGCGATCTCGGAAGCCGGCCTCAAAGCCGCCGGGATTCCGGTCGAAACCCTGTCGCGGCCGGGCCTCGCGCACTCGATCGACGAGCGCGGGTTGCAAGAAGGGGCCAAGCGCCTGATTCGCGCCTTCCGTCACGATTCTGCAAACGAGATCAAGCCATAAGAGGGTGCGTGCAGACCTCTATATGTTGTGCCGCAACATGGGATACGGTATGTAGATCGTAGGCGACCCGGCGGGGATCGTCCCCGGCGGATCGTCCAGCAGGAGGATCGGCATGGGGCATTTGTCGCCCGAAAGCTGCCCGGCCCTGGTGCTGAACGCCGATTTCCGGCCGCTCAGCTATTTCCCGCTGTCTCTGTGGTCGTGGCAGGACGCGATCAAGGCCGTGTTCATGGGACGCGTGAACATCGTCCATGAATACGAGCGGACGGTGCGCTCGCCGAACTTCGAGATGAAGCTGCCGTCGGTCATCTCGCTCAAGGACTACATCGCCTCGGCCCGGCGTCCGGCCTTCACCCGCTTCAACGTCTTCCTGCGCGACCGCTTCAGCTGCCAGTACTGCGGCGACGACTTCCCGACCCAGGACCTGACCTTCGACCACGTGATCCCGCGCTCGAAGGGCGGACGGACGACATGGATCAACGTCGTCACGGCCTGCTCGGACTGCAACCTGATCAAGGGCAACCGGCTGCCGCGCGACGCGAACATGCATCCGCGCACGCGGCCGTTCCAGCCGACGGTCTACCAGCTCCAGGAGAACGGCCGGGCCTTCCCGCCGAACTTCCTGCACGAAAGCTGGCGCGACTTCCTCTACTGGGATTCGGAGCTGGAGAGCGCCTAGAGGCGCTCGGACAGCCAGATGGCAAACCGCGATGCGCCTTTGACCGCCTGCGTCAGCACGGCGTAGCCCGGCGCGTCCTCGGCTCCGGATGCGAGTGCCGTGTCGCGGTGCGCGACCTCGTCCTGGCGAAAGGCTTCCAGCGTCTCGCCGAGCGGCTTCTCGTCGTCGCCGAGGGCTTCGATCTGGCCGCGATAGTGCTCGTCGATCACTTCCTCGACCGCGACCGTGCAGGCCATCGCCGCCTGCTCGCCGAGCAGTGCCGTTGCGGCACCCAACGCAAATCCGGCGACGTGCCAGATCGGCAGCAGCGCCGTCGGCCGTGCCCGGCGCTGGACCACCAGCTTCTCGAAGGCCTTCAGGTGCTGAGCTTCCTGATCGGCCATGTGGCGGAGCGTCGGGCCGCTCGCACTCCTGCCGAGCACCGCGAGCTGGCCCTCATAGATCCGGCGCGCACCGTACTCGCCGGCATGGTCGACGCGGAGGATGCGGTCGACGAGATCCTTGCCGATCGGATCGCCGGGAAGACGCGCCCTCATCGCCGCACCAGGGCGGCACCGCCGCGCAAGCCCAGCAGCGCCAGCGCGCCGGAGATCAGGAAGTTCCAACCCGCCATCGAGACACCGAACAACGACCAGGCGATTTCGTCGCATCGGACGACCGGCGCCGCCAGAAGCTGATCTCGGAGCGCCGATGCGGTGGTCGCTGCGGGCCCGGTGGCCCCGCAGGCCTGGGTCCCTTCCCACCAGCGCCACTCGACGCCGGCATGATAGGCCCCGATCCCGGCGGTGACCGCGAGCGCCACCGCGGCGATCAGCGTCGACCAGCCGGCCGAGGAGGCTCGGCCCTGACGGATCAGGAACATCGCGACGAGCCCGGCGGCGATCGCGACCACATGCGGCCAGCGCTGCCAGAGGCAAAGCACGCAGGGTGCCAGCCCGCCCCAGTGCTGGAAGGCGAGCGCGCCCAGGAGAAGCGCCGCCGATCCATGGGCGAGCAAGGCCGGCGCAGCGCGGGGCGAGAGCAGTCTCATCGTCAGAATATATAGCGCACGACGACGAAGCCGCCGACTAGGACGATCGTGCAGACCAGCACCACCATGCCGAGCCGTTCCTCGACGAAACGCCGGATCGGCGGCCCGAACCACCAGAGCAGCGCCGTCACCGCGTAGAAGCGGATGCCGCGCGAGAGGATCGAGGCGGTGATGAATTCGAGGAGGTCGAAGGAGGCGGCACCGCTGGCAATGGTCACCAGCTTGTAGGGGATCGGCGTCGCGCCCTTGAGCACGATGAGCCACCAGCCATATTCGGCAAAGGCGGTCTCGAAGCTCCGGATCGCGTCGGCATAGCCGTAGAAGGTCAGCACCGGCCTGCCGACCGCCTCGAAGCCCCAATGGCCGATCGCGTAGCCGACGAGACCGCCGATCACCGAGGCGACGAGGCAGACCGTGGCATAGAAGAACGCACGGTCGCGCCTGGCCAGGATCATCGGGATCAGCAGCACGTCGGGCGGGATCGGGAAGACCGAACTCTCGGCGAAGGAGACCGCGGCGAGCCACCAGACGGCGCGCGGGTCGGCCGCGAGCGTGAGCAGCCTGTCGTAGAGGGAACGCAGCATCGGCCGCTGTCATAGAGGTGCGCAGGAGCCGCCGCAATCGTCTTGCCGGTTCTTGCCCTGGCCGCGGCCCCGCCCTATGGTCCGGCCCGCGTGCCCCAGTGGTGGAATGGTAGACGCGGCAGACTCAAAATCTGTTGCCCGCAAGGGCGTGCTGGTTCAAGTCCGGCCTGGGGCACCA
>CAZDGR010000292.1:0-6023 GCA_964504845.1 uncultured Rhizobium sp.
GCGCTCGCCCTGCCGGAGCTGATCGCGTCCGACGAGGAGGCCTATGTCGCGGCAGTGGTGGCGCTGGCGGGGGACCGGAAGCGGCTCGCCGGGCTCCGCCGCTCGTTGCGGACGAGACTCGCGGCGTCGCCGATCTGCGATGCAGCAGGGTACACGCGCAGCGTCGAGGAAGCGATCTGCCGGATGACCGGCTGACGTGTCAGGTCAGCAGGCTCAGGACGTAGGAGTTGCCGGTCGCGGCACCGGTCAGTGCCCTCGACGCCTCGGCGTCCTTCTTCAAGAGATAGCGCTGGATGAACTTCTCAAGGAAGGCGTTGTCCGGCACTTCGCTGTTCTTCTGGGTCGCCTCGGCATCCGTCTTCGCCTGGGTGATCTGCGCCCGCTGGTTCTTGATGACCGTCTGGTCGGTCTTGATGTTGCTCTGGAAGCGGCGTGCGAAGAACGCTGCGTCGTCAAGCGCACGGCGTGCGCCGGTGAGGTCTGTGAGGAGCAGGCCCGAGCCGGTCGTGAGACCGGTCTCGACGAGGGAGCGAAACGAGCTCTGCGCGTGTGCGGTGATCGCGGCACCCGTAACCGCCGAGCGGATGGTGACGTCGGAGGCGATTGACTCGAGCAGGTTGATCTTGTTCGACGCCGCACCCTTGATCAGCCCGTCGAGATCGGTGACGAGCTTCCGATACTCGGCATCCAGCTTGCCGCGCGGATCGAGCGTTTCGGCTTCGAGGTTGTAGGTGCCGGCATAGGCATTCAGCGTCCGCGCGGTCCGCTGGATCTCGGGCGTGATCGTCTGGTCGACGCTGTCGACCACGGACTGGGCGCTTGCCGCCGAGGTCAGGTCGAGATTGTAGAGGCTCTCCGGCGGCGGCGCGGTGTCGTCGGCGAAGCGCTGGATGTCGCGACCGCCGATCGCGAGCGTCGTGCCGGCGCCGTCGATGTCGACCTCGTTGGCGCCGGCGCTGGTGCCGATGCTGACCGTCGAGCCGTCGAGCAGGCTGTTGCCAGAATAAGCACCGGCGGCGATGGCGTCGCGCAGCTGGTCGCGAAGCGCGATGTACTGGTCGTTGAGCGCGGTCCGCTCCGGCGCCGTCAGGCCGGCATCGGTCGCCTGGTTGGCGACGCTGCGGATCTGGTAGACGAGGCTCTGCGCGGTGCCGACCGCGTTCTGCGCCGTCTTGACCGTCTGCTGGGCGGTGTAGATGGCCGAGGTGTCGAGGGACGGAACCCAGCGCGGCACCGAGGCGAGGCCAGTCGAAAGGATCTGGGCATCCTGGTTCAGCTGCAGCTGGGCGGCCGAGAGCGCGGTGCCCGACGCCTGGCGCGACGTCTGGGCGCTGGCGAAGTTGTCGGCCTGGAAGGCGGCGTTGGCGGCGGTGAGATTGTCGAGCACACCGTTGTTGAGGTCGAGCGTGCGGAGTGTGACCGACTGGCCGCTCGACTTGATGGTGACCGAGATGGCGGCGCCGATCGAGCCGTCGAGCAGGTTCTCGGTGCCGAACTGTGCGTCGGTCACCAGCTGGTTGGCGTCGTTGACGGCATCCTGGAACAGCGTCTTCAGCTCGGCGATGCGCGCCGGGGTCGTCAGCGGGTCCTGCGCCTCGGTGATGTAACCGGCGAGCTGGTTCTGGATGGTGGCGAGCGCCGAGGTGCCCTGGGTCGCCGCGCCGAGCAGGCCCTGCTGGCGGCCGAGACCGGATGCCGCCGCATTCTGGGTCGGGATCTCCGCCGCATACGGGCCGGCCGGGTTGATCTCGTTCGTGAGCTTGTCGTAGCTGCCGCGGAGCGCCTCCAGCCGGTTGACGATATCCGTCACCTGGGCCTGGGCCGCGTCGAGCGCGGAGGACAGCGGATCGAGCTTCTTGATGTCGTTGTCGGCGTCGGTGATCTTCTGCGAGGCGCCGATCGCGGCTGCGTTCTGGAACTTCTTGATGTCGAGCTTCGACTCGATCAGCTGCTTCTGCTTCTCGACCGACTGCACGGCGATCTGCGGCGGCAGGTCGAGCGTGTACGTCACGACCGCGCGCAGCACGTTGTCGCCGAGGATGTCGTAGCCGTTCTTGATCTTGCCGGCATTGCGCTCGAAGTAGAGCGCGTCGCGCAGCGCCGGATTGATCGCCGCCTGCGACTTCTCGAAGGCGCCGGTCGTGTACTTGTCGATCACTTCCTGCTGCGTGAAGCTCAGCTTGACCTTGGTCAGGCCGACGTCGCCGAAGCTGAAGAACTTCGCCATCTCCTTGTAGCGAGGATCGATCAGCTTGTTGGCGAGCGCCTTCTCGTCGCCGAGGCTCTCCTTGAGGACCTTCTTCAGGCGCGCGGGATACTTGAGGTCGGCCTCGAGGCCGAAGGCGGTCGCAGCGAAGGCGAGGAGCTTGGGGTCGTTGACGAACTCGTCGACCGTGTTGACCTTCGCGGCCTTGGTCTTGAAGTACTCGATGTCCTTCTGCACCGAGGCGGAATTCTTGAAGCGCGTCAGATAAAGGTCGCGGTTCTTCTCGAGCGCAAGGAATGCGCTGAGAGCATTGGTCTGGCCGATAGAACCGGTCACGTGTGCGCCTCCTTTCTAGAGGGCGGCTTTCGAAGCGACGGCGACTGCCGCTCGCAGCCTAAATATTCGCTTCAACTGTAGCCGACCTCCGGCTGGCCGTCTACCTCCGGCACCAGCGGCGCCAGAGGTCACGATAGGCCTGCTCCATCTCCGAAGCAAAAACCCTGCCATTTGAGAGGGATGAGCCAAGGACCCGGGCCCGCATGCCCGACCTGAGGGCGGCCAAGCGCGGCAGATCGGCGGCCAGGCCTCGGGCGATCTCGACGTAGTTGGCCGTTGAATTTGCGACCAGATCCGCGAGGCCGGCGCGCGAGAGCATTGTGGCGCCGATGCGCCCGACGAGGCTGGAGCCGGCCAGGCTGACGACGGGGACTCCCATCCAGAGGGCATCGGCGGTCGACATGCCGCCGTTGAACGGGATGGGGTCGAGGGCGATGTCGGCGCTGGCGATGGCGGCAAGATTTGCCGGGTCGCCGGCGATCCGGCCGATCAGCTCGACCCGGGCCCGGTCGAGCCCGGCGCGAGCGAGGCGAGACTCGAAGCGCGCCCGCGGCTCGTCATCGGACAGCGACATCGCCTTGATCGCAAGCCGGCTTCCCGGCACCGCGTCGAGCACCCGGCAAAAGAGCGCGAGGCTTTCGTCGGTCAGCTTGGCAAGGTTGTTGAAGCTGCCGAAAGTGACGGTGCCGGCGGTGCCCGCTGGAAGGGGCAAAAGTTCCGGAGCCTGAGTCGGTGGATCGAACACGGCATAGCCGCCTGCCAGCCGTATCAGGCGTTCGGGACCTGAATCGTCGAGCTCGGGCGGGTCGAGCCAGCGATCGGTGATGCGCGCGTCAAAAGCCGAGAGTCCGGTCGTCGAGACGTGATTGATCGCGGCCACCTGGACCGGCGCGTGCCGCGGCACGAAACGGCGCCGGTCGGCGGCGAGGTATCCGGTCACGCAGACCAGCACGTCGATGCGGTCGCTGCGGATGCGGCGATCGAGCGCGTCGCCGTCGAGGCCCGCGATGTCGTGCCAGTCATCGAACATCGGCTTCAGGCGCGCGGTCTCGGCGTCGGGCGTCGCGACATCGGCATAGGCGATCACGCGATGGCGTGTGCGGTCGTGATGACGCAGCAGCGGCTCGAGGAACTTGACGAACTGGTGACGGCGAAAGTCGGTCGAGAGATATCCGACGGCCAGCGGACGCTCCTCGGAGCGGTCGTTCGCGAACGGCGCGGGCGACGGCGAGGCGGCCTCGACCCGGCGCCCCCAGGCGCAGTTGGCGGCGATCACCTCGGCATCGCCGGCGACGAAGGAGAGCGCGAAGATCAGGTTGGACTGAGCGCCGTCGTCCGCCGGGTCGAGGGCGACCGCCCGGCGATAGTGCCGTACGGCCGGCACGACCTCGCCGAGATCGCGGAGCGCATTGGCGCGGTTGAACCACGCGGCGGCCCGGCTTGGTGCGAGCGCGATGGCGCGGGCGAGCGCCGCCAGCGCGGTATCGAGGCGGCCTTGGATCGAGGCGCATTCGGCGAGGACGAACCAGGCATCGGCGTCGCTGGGCGCGAGACGGGCTGCGCGGCCTGCCCAGGCGATGCCCGGACCGCCGAGCCCGGCGGCGAGATTGACAATGACGTCGCCGCGGCCTGGGGCCAGCGCGACCGCCCGGCGATAGCCGGTGCGGGCCGCCGCAGCATCGCCGAGCGCCTTGGCCGCATTGGCGAGGTTGTTGTGGATCAGCGCATCGTCGGGTTTTCGGCGGGATGCTTCGCCGAGCAGGGACCGCGCCACGTCCGGCCTGCCGCCATCGAGAGCGGCGACGCCGAGGCCAGCCATGGCGTCGGCGTCCTCCGGCGAACGCTGGAGAATCGCCTGGTAGATGCGGACGGCGTCGCCGAGCCGTCCGGCGGCATGATGGGCCACGGCCTCCGCCAGGCTGGCCGCAATCATGCGAAGGCTGGCCGCTGTTGCCGGGCCGGGCTAAACATCGATGGTTCGATTGAGGCAAACCCGAAGTCCATGCTTTCGACATCAACATGAGGGAAGCGGCGTGATCAAGGCGCGCCTTCGTCTTCGCCTGATGGCCGGAGAGGAGATCGCGATCGGCCCCGGCAAGGCGGACCTGCTGTCGGCGATCGAGGAGACCGGATCGATTTCGGCGGCCGGCCGCCGACTCGACATGAGCTACCGGCGCGCCTGGCTGCTGGTCGAGACGATGAATCGCTGCTTTCGGGCGCCGCTTGTCGAAGCGGCCAAGGGCGGTCCGAAGGGCGGAGGCGCCAGGCTGACGAAGCTCGGCGCCAAGGTGCTGAAGAGCTATCGCCTGATGGAATCCAAAGCCGAGAAAGCCATATCCGGAGAAGTCGCCAAACTGCGTCTCCGGATGGTCGAGCCCTGATGGAATGGACCGACGATGCCTTCGTGCTGGCCGCCCGGCCGCATGGGGAGAACGCGCTGATCGTCTCGCTGCTGACACGCACGCGAGGGCGGCATGCGGGCATCGTCCAGGGCGGCGTCTCGCGCGGCAAGCGGCCGGTGTACGAACCCGGAAACCGCGTTGCCGCGACCTGGCGGGCGAGACTCGCCGAGCACCTGGGATCCTGGCAATGCGAGCTCGCCGACACGCCGGCGGCACGCTTCATCGACGATCCGGTGCGCCTCGCGGCGCTCGCCGCCGCGGCAGCGGTCGCCGACCAGGCGCTGCCGGAACGCGAACCGCATCCGCGCGCCTATGACGGGTTCTTCGCCTTCATCGACGTTCTGGAATCGGAAGTCTTCGGTGCGGGGTATGTCGGATGGGAACTCGGGCTGCTCGCCGAGCTTGGGTACGGCCTCGATCTCTCGCAATGCGCCGCGACCGGGACCAACGACGATCTCGCCTATGTTTCGCCGCGCACCGGCAAGGCGGTGTCGCTGTCGGCGGGCGAGCCTTATCGCGACCGCCTGCTGCACCTGCCGGGATTCCTGATCGGCCGCGGCGACGCGACCGACGACCAGATCCTGGCCGGGCTAACGCTGACCGGCCACTTCCTCGAACGACACGCCTTTGCCCCGCATAATCGCGGGATTCCCCCGGCCAGGACGCGATTTGTTGACCGTCTGGGCCGTTCGGCTACTATATCTAGCTAAAGCCCTCTTCGAGGTTACGAGATGACTGCGGCCCCTGACGGCGATATCCGCCCGACGCCGCTCGCCGAGGCGTTGAGCGAGCGTTACCTCTCCTATGCGCTGTCGACGATCATGGCGCGCTCGCTGCCGGATGTGCGCGACGGCCTCAAGCCGGTGCATCGCCGGCTGCTGTTCGCGATGCGCGAGCTCGGCCTCGCCTCGACCGGGGGACCCAAGAAGTCGGCCCGCGTCGTCGGCGACGTCATCGGCAAGTACCACCCGCACGGCGACGTCGCCGTCTACGAGGCGCTGGTGCGTCTCGCCCAGAACTTCGCCCAGCGCTATCCGCTGGTCGACGGCCAGGGCAACTTCGGCAACATCGACGGCGAT
>CAZDGR010000293.1:0-6023 GCA_964504845.1 uncultured Rhizobium sp.
CAGGCGCGATCTCGATGTTGAAGCGCTCGGGCGGGAGGCCGGCGATCTTGGTCAGCGGGTGAGGGCCGGCCCAGATGATCACGATCACCTTGCGGCCCGGCTTGTCCTTCAGCGCGTCGAACAGGCGCTGGGCCGAGGCGGTGAAGTCGGTGGTGTTCTGCGGCGCATATTCCTCGAACACGACCTTCGACGGGCTCTTCACCGCCTCGAGCGCGTCCTTCATCGCCTTCACGCCGTCGCGGCCGAAAGCATAGTCCTGCGCCAGGGTCGCGATCTGCATCGGCTCCTTCGACAGGGCCACCGCGGCGGCGACGCCGTCCTGGGAGGAGTTGCGGCCGGTGCGGAAGATGTAGCGGTTCCACTTGTCGCCGGTGATCGAGTCGGCGACCGCGGGCTCGACCAGCAGCACCTTCTTGTATTCCTCGGCGACCGAGAGCGCCGCCAGCGCCGCCGCCGACGAGGTAGTGCCGACCGCGATGTCGACCTTGTCGTCGCCATAGGCCTGCTCGAGCAGCGACTTGGCGAGATCGGGCTTGAGCTGGTCGTCCTTGACGATCACGCGGATCTTGCGGCCGTTCAGCTCCATCGAGCCCTTGGTCAGGTACTCGAGGCCCATCATGAAGCCGGCCTCGGTCTGCTTGGCATAGGCCTCGAGCGGGCCGGTCTTGCCGGCGATCAAGGCGATCTTGAGTTCCTGCGCCGAAGCGGCTCCCCAAGAAAGGGCGACGGCGGCCGCGCCGCCCATCACGACACGCAGGAACCTGGAATACGCGCCCATGCTCACCTCCCTGGCTGGACCGTCATTCATATGACGATCAATTCATATTTGACCTGAAGATAGCCGTACCCTCTCGAAACGTCAACAACGCCTCCATTATTGACATGAACGGCCGATAGGCGCAGGTATATGACCCCATCGTCATATTGGACCCGATGACCGCTCGCGCCGCCGCCAAGCCCCCGCCCAAGACCGACCGCGGCGAGCGGACGCGGCGGAAGATCCTGTCCGCCGCCTCGGCGGAGATCGGTCGCCGCGGTTTCAGCGTCACCTCGATCAGCGACATCACGGCCGCCGCCGGCGTCGGCCAGGGCACCTTCTACATCTACTTCGAGAGCAAGGAGGACGTGCTGCGCGAGCTGGTGCTCCAGCTGGGCCGCGACCTCCGCCATCACCTTTCGGGTGCCATTGCCGGCACGAAGAACCGGCTGGAGGCCGAGCGCGAGGGCCTCCGCGCCTTCATCGAGTTCGTGCGCGGCAATCCCGGCCTCTACCGCATCATCGAGGAATCGCAGTTCGTCGACGATGCGATCTATCGCCGCCACTACATGGACTTCGCCGCCACGTACCGGTCAGCCCTCGAGGTCGCCGAGCAGCGCGGCGAGATCCGCAAGGGCAGCGCCGAGGTTCGCGCCTGGGCGCTCATGGGCATGGCGGTCCTTCTGGGCCAGCGCTACGGGATCTGGGACGTTGCGACCCCCCTCGACGACGTGATCGGCCCTGCCGTCGACCTGATCGGGAGAGGCATCCAGCCCTGATCTCGGGTAGCGTCGTGGACGATGGTCGCCGACTTCGCCCGACGCCGTGCCGAGACCACCCCCGACCGCATCGCCTTTGTCGAGGCGGCGAGCGGACAGTCCTTCTCCTATCGCGAGTTCGACGACCGGGCGGACCGGGCGGCGGCTCTTCTCCGCGGTCTCGGCATCTCCAGCGGCGACCGCATCGCGACGCTGACACTGAACGAGGTCGCCTTCTTCGAGATTCTGGTGGCCGCCGCGCGGATCGGGGCGATCGTCGTGCCGCTCAACTGGCGTCTTGCCGCCGACGAGCTTACCCCGATCCTTGCCGACTGCAGCCCGCGCCTGCTCGTCCATGACGGCGCCAACGAGGCGATGGCGCGACGCCTCTCCGTGCCCCGCCTGTCGCTCACCGGCTACGAGGCACGGATCGCGACGGCCTCGCCGTACGCCCATCGCGCGGAGCCTTGGCCGGCCGACAGCGTCTGGTATCTGCTCTACACCTCCGGCACGACCGGGAAGCCCAAGGCCGTGGTCCAGACTTTCGGCATGGCCGAGGCCAATTACGTCAACCTGAGCCACGCGATCGGGCTCACCGCCGAAGACCGCACGCTTAATTTTCTTCCCCTCTTCCATACGGCCGGCATCAACCTGCACACGTTGCCGACGCTGATATCGGGCGGCACGGTGACGATCCTTCCGAAGTTCGACGCCGACCGGGTGATTGCCGCGATCGGATCCGGCCAGGTCACCTGCTTCTTCGGCGTGCCCGCGGTCTACCAGGCGCTCGCCCTGCACCCGCGCTTCGCATCGCTGGATCTCGGCCGCGTGCGCTCGTGGGCGTCCGGCGGCGCGCCGCTGCCCGAATCTCTGCTCCGCGCCTTTCTCGCGCGCGGCGCGCGCGTCTGCGCCGGCTACGGCATGACCGAGACCGGGCCGACGCTCTGCCTGATGGATCCCGGCAGCGTCGAGGCGAGGGTCGGCTCGTCCGGCAAGGCACAAGCCCTTTCGCAGGTCCGCATCGTCGACGATCGGGGGCGCGACGTTCCGACCGGCATGCCGGGCGAAGTGCTGGTGAAGGGCGCCAACGTCACGCCCGGCTACTGGAACAACGACGCTGCGACCCGTGCCGCCTTCACCGCCGACGGGTGGCTCAGGACCGGCGACGTCGGGCGCCTGGATGAGGACGGCTATGTCACCATCGTCGACCGACTCAAGGACATGTTCATCTCAGGCGGCGAGAACGTCTATCCGGCCGAGGTCGAACGCGCGCTCCTCGCTCATCCCGACGTGCTCGAGGCCGCGGTGATCGGCGTCGCCGACGATCGCTGGGGCGAGGTCGGCCGCGCCTTCGTCGTCCCGCGCGCGGACGCAAGGCCGGAACCGGAACGGCTCCGCGCCTTCTGTCGCGACCGGATTGCCGGATACAAGGTGCCGCAGACGATCCTGGTCGTCGGAGACCTGCCGCGCACCGCCGCCGGCAAGGTGCAGAAGCACCTGCTCAGGGCGCGTACCGACTAGGAGAGCAGGTCCTTCAAGGTCAGCGCGATCACCTTGGTCGCGGCGACGACGTCGTCGAGCTTCACACGCTCGTCGGCGCGATGCGCGTTCGCTTCCAGGATCGTGCGCGGGCCGGCGCCATAGAGGATCGTCGGGATGCCCTGCTCGGCGTAGTGACGGGCGTCGGTGTAGAGCGGCACACCGGTGACCTGGATCCTCTCAGCCAAGATTTCCGTCGCGCGACGGGCCAGCGTCTCGGCCATCCTGCGGCTGGCGTCGCTCGCGGTCAGCGGGCGCGCGAGAAGGACGCGCCGGATCTCGACCGAAGCGCCAGCTACCGTCACCGCCTTCGCCATGATGTCGCGCAGCTCGTCCTCGACATCGGCAGGATTCTCTTCCGGGATCATCCGCCGGTCGAGGCGCAGCGTCACCGCGTCCGGCACCACGTTGGTGTTGATGCCGCCCTTGATCAGCCCGACCGTCATCTGCGCAGCACCGATCCCCGGCGTCTTCGAAACCCTCGAGGCGAGCCCCCAGCGCCAGGCATAGAGCGCCGAGAGCACCTGGCTCGCCGCTTCCAGCGCGTCGATGCCGGTCGAGGGCGATGCGGCATGGGCCGAGCGCCCGCGCAGGGTGACTTCCAGATGCAGGCAGCCGTTATGGGCCGCGACCACCGCGTAGGAGAAGCCGGCGCAGATCACCATGTCGGGCTTCGAGAGGCCGGCCTTCAGAAGATGGCCCGGCCCGATCTCGCCACCCACCTCCTCGTCATAGGTGAAATGCAGCTCGACCGTGCCGCGCGTCGGCTTGATGGTTTCCAGCGCCATCAGCGCGAAGGCGTATGTGGCGAAGTCCGACTTCGAGACCGCGGCGCCGCGGCCGTACATCCAGCCGTCGACCACCTCGGCGCCATAGGGATCGCGGGTCCAGCCTTCGCCCGGGGGCACCACGTCGCCATGGGCATTGAGCGCGACGGTCGGGCCGGGCCCGAACTTCCGGCGGACGATCAGGTTGGCGGCGCTTGCCATGCCGTTCGCCTTGACCAGATCGGCCGGGACCGGATGGGACTCGACCGTGAGCCCGAGGCCTTCGAGCAGCGTCGCCGCCTTGGCCGCGGCGCCGGCGAGGTCGCCCGGCGGATTGTCGGACGGAATGCGCACGAGCTCGGCCAGGAAGCGCTCCTGGCGCGCCCGGTTCGCATCGATAAACCCCAGCATTTCCGACGTCATGACCACCCCTTCATGAGCCCGCCGCCCCAATAGCATATTCGGCCCGCAACCCGTCACGGCCCCGTGTTTCCAGGACGGACGTTCCCGATTGCAATGCCTTCGAGAGGCATCATAGGCTTTGCGCATTCCTTATCATTCCTGGTCCCAAGGGGAGGTTCGCATCGTGCTCAGATTGACCCTGTTGACGACGGTCAGCGCGCTCGCGCTGGCGGTCGCCGTCTCGCCGGCGCTGGCGCAGAAGAAGGGCGGCAACGCCGTCGTCGGCACCTCCTCGGCGCCGCCGCTGACCGATGCGCAGGCCTCCACGGCCGAGGCGTCGCGCAACATCTCGCTGCACTGGATCGAGACGCTGTTCGCCCGCGACGAGAACGCGAACGTGATCCCGGACCTCGCGACCAAGGCCGACATCTCGGCCGACGGCAAGACCTACGTCTTCACGCTGCGCCAGGGCGTGAAGTTCCACAACGGGCAGGAGATGACGTCCGAGGACGTGATCGCCTCGCTCGAGCGCTACGGCAAGGTCGGCGGCTCTGCCCAGATCATCAAGCCGATCACCAAGATGACCGCGACGTCGAAGTACGTCGTCACCGTCGAGCTGTCGCAGCCGGTCCCGGGCTTCCTCGACCAGCTCTCCAGCCCGCGCGCCCCGGCCGGCATCATGCCGAAGTCGGAAGCCGGCAAGGAGCGCGGCAAGGTCGACCACATCGGCACCGGCCCCTACCAGTTCGTCCAGTTCGTGCCGGACAGCCATGTGCAGCTGAAGCGCTTCGACGACTATACCCAGAACACGAACTTCCAGAAGCGCGACGGCTTCGGCGGCAAGAAGACCGCCTGGTTCGACACCGTCCGCTTCCGCCACATCCCCGAGGGCGGTGCCCGTGCAGCCGCGCTCGAGGCCGGCGAGATCCACGCTGTCGACGCGCTGCCGCCGCCCGCGGCCAAGCGCCTCAAGGACAACAAGTCGATCAAGATCATCGAGGCGATGCCCTGGGCCTTCCAGACCCTCATCGTCAACGCCTCCTTCGGCCCGACCAAGGACCAGAAGGTGCGCCAGGCGATCCAGGCCATCATCGACGCCGAAGAGATCATGGCGATCGCGGGCGAAGGCCTCTATCGCCTGACCCATGGCTGGCAGCATCCGGGCACGGCCTACTTCGCCGGCGACATCGGCAAGTCGGACTACAACGTGAAAGACATGGCGAAGGCCAAGCGCCTTCTCGCCGAGGCTGGCTACAAGGGCGAGGAGATCGTCATCCTCACCGACTCGACGATCGCCAACCACCAGTCGACGGGCGTCGTCGCCGCCGAGCAGCTGAAGAAGGCCGGCCTCAACATCAAGCTCAACACGGTGGACTGGCCGACCGCGTTCCAGTTGCGCGCCAAGCCGGACGGCTGGAGCCTGTGGACGCTCGGCTTCGGCATCGAGCCCTACGAGGGCCCGTATAACGTGACCTCGTTCTTCGCCACCGACTACGAGGGCAAGGGCGCCCAGTGGCTGGCCGACCCCGAGCTGCAGCGCGCCAACACCCAGCTCAACACCGCGCTCAAGCTCGAGGACCGGCAGAAGGCCTTCGCCGACTTCCAGAAGCGGTTCTTCGAGTTCGTGCCGGCGATCAAGGTCGGCGACCTCGGCCGCTACATGGCCGCGCGCTCGAACGTCCAGAACTTCGCGCCGGGCCGCATCCCGCGCATGTGGGACGTCTGGTTCGAGTAAGCCGAACCGCATGACGCCTGACGACGGGGGGCTTCGGCCCCCCGTTTTCGTTTCTGCTACGATCC
>CAZDGR010000294.1:0-6022 GCA_964504845.1 uncultured Rhizobium sp.
CTGAAGATCAAGAGCGAGTTCATCGACGGCCTGCGCGTGACGGACGCGGCGACCGTCGAGGTCGTGGAGATGGTGCTGGCCGGCACCATCAACAAGCAGATCGTGGCCGCCATCAACGCGGCGGGCGGCCGCGCGGTGGGCCTCTCGGGCAAGGACGCGAACCTGATCGTGGCCGAGAAGCTGCGGCGCACGAAGCGCGACCCCGAATCGAACATCGAGCGCGTGCTCGACCTAGGCCTGGTGGGCGAACCCAAGCGCATCAATCCCGAGATCCTCGTCGAGCTGGCGCGCTCCGGCTTCATCCCGGTGGTCGCCCCCGTCGGCGTGGGCGATGACGGGCAGACCTACAACATCAATGCCGACACCTCGGCCGGCGCGATCGCCGGCGCGCTCAAGGCGACGCGCTTCCTCTTGCTGACCGACGTCGCCGGCGTGCTCGACAAGAACAAGAAGCTGATCTCCGACCTCTCGGCCACCGAGGCGCGGGCGCTCATCAAGGACGGCACGATCTCCGGCGGCATGATCCCCAAGGTCGAGACCTGCCTGCTCGCGGTCGACGGCGGCGTCGAGGCGGCGGTGATCCTCGACGGCCGCGTGCCGCACGCCCAGCTGCTCGAGATCTTCACCGAGGGCGGCGCCGGCACGATCATCCGGCGCGCTTAAGCGACGCTCGACCGCAGCGTCTCCTCGAGGATTTCCTTCAAGCGCTTCGCCGCCGTCGACAGCGGTGCCGTGCTGGTTCGGATCTGCAATCCGACCGAGGGCAGCGGCGGCAGGCCGGTCAGCGCGGCGAGACCGGCTGGCAGGCCGTAAGCCGTGCGCACGCCGACGCCGAGGCCGGCCGAAACCGCGGCCCACAATCCCGGAAGGCTGGGGCTGGTCAGCGCGATGCGCCAGGGGATGCCGGCGGTGTCGAGCGCCTCGATCGCGACTTGGCGGAACAGGCACGGCGCCTCGAACAGCACCAGCGGCAGCGGCTGGGCGCGGTCCCAGGCGAAACCCGACGGTCCGATCCACGTGATCGGCAATTCGGCCAACGCGTCGCCGATGTCGCGCGTGAACAGCACGACGAGATCGAGGTGGCCCCCGGCGAGCTGATCCATCAGCCCGCCGCTGCGCTCGACCCTGACCTCGACATGGGCGGCCGGATGGACGCGGGCAAAGCGGGCAAGGACCGACGTCAGCGCCGGCTCGACCAGGTCCTGGGTCACGCCGAGGCGGACCGAGCCTGAGACCGCGACGCCGCGCACGGCCGCCACCGCCTCGTCGTTGAGCGCCAGCAGGCGGCGAGCATAGGCCAGCACCGTGTCGCCGGCATCGGTCAGCGCGAGCCGGCGGCCTTCCTTCCGAAACAGCGGCCGGCCAAGCTGGGCTTCGAGGCGCTGCATCTGCAGGCTGACGGCGGACTGCGAGCGGCCGAGCTTGGTCGCCGCCCGGCCGAAGCCGCCGAGGTCGATCGCAGCGGCGAGGCTCCGGAGCACGCCCAGGTCGAGATTAGGCGTCGACATATATGAAATACTAATTTTTTAGTTCATAAAGATCAAATTTATTAATTTATAGGCGGTGCCATCTCCAGGGGACCAACCACAGGAGCGTCCCTATGCCTCTCGTCCGTATCGCCCTTCGCCAGGGAAAGTCCGCTGCCTACCGCCGGGCCGTCGCCGACGCCGTCCACCAGGGGATGGTCGAGGCGATCAAGGTCCCGAAGGAAGACCGGTTCCAGATCGTGACCGAGCACGACGCCGACGGGCTGATCGTCGACCGCACCTTCCTCGGCGTCGACCGCTCGGACGATGCGGTGGTCGTGCAGATCTCGCTTCGTCGCGGCCGGCCGGTCGAGCTCAAGCAGGCGCTCTACAAGCGCATTGTCGAGAAGCTCGCCGACGGGCCGGGCGTGCGGCCCGAGGACGTGCTGATCGTGCTCTCGGAGAACGATCTCGCCGACTGGTCGTTCGGCAACGGCGAGGCACACTACGTGCCGAACCCGCCGCAGCCGATCCCGGCGGCTTAGGCCGCAGCCTTCGCCGGCATCGCGCGGGCCACGGACTCCAGGATCAGCAGCGCCTCGTCAATCTCCTGCTCATCCACGATCAGGGGCGGGATCAGGCGGACGATCTTGTCCTGGGCCGGAACGACGATCAGGCCGGCGTCGCGCAGGCGATCGACCACCTCGTCCTGAGAAACGGCGCAGCGGAGCCCCTGCATCAAACCGACGCCGCGCCGCTGCTCGAACACGTTCGGGTGCCGCTTCACCAGCGCGTCGAGGCCGGCTGCGAGCTTCTCACCCTTCCGCGCGACGGCAGCAAGGAACGCCGGCTCGGCAATGATGTCGAGCACGGTCGAGGCGACCGCCATCGCCAGCAGGTTGCCGCCGAAGGTGGAGGCGTGGCTGCCAGCGGTCATGCCGGATGCCGCCTTTGCGGTCGCGACGCAGGCCGCGACCGGGAAGCCGCCGCCCAAGGTCTTCGCCAGGCTCATCACGTCCGGCACGACGCCGAAGCGCTCATGGGCGAAGAGCCGGCCGGAGCGGGCGAGGCCGCACTGGACCTCGTCGAACATCAAGAGCGCGCCGTGCTTGTCGGCGAGCGCCCGGAGGCCCTTGAGGAAGTCGGGCGGCGAAACCCGGATGCCGCCTTCGCCCTGGATCGGCTCGACCAGGATCGCCGCGGTGTCGGGACCGACCAGGGCAGCGGCCTTGTCGAGATCGCCATAGGGCGCATGGTCGAAGCCGGTGACCACCGGGCCGAAGCCGGCGAGGTTCTTCGGATTGCCGGCGGCGGCAAGCGTCGCCAGCGTGCGGCCGTGGAAGCTGCCTTCGAAGGCCAGGATCCGCCACTTCTCGGGATTGCCGCGCGAGGCCTGGTAGCGCCGGGCGAGCTTGATCGAGCACTCGTTGGCTTCCGCGCCCGAATTGGCGAAGAAGGCGACGTCGCCGAAGCTCAAGGCCGCGAGCTTGGCCGCGACCTTCTCCTGGCCCTCGACCCGGTAGAGGTTGGAGGTGTGCCAGAGCGTGTTGGCCTGCCGGGTCAACGCCTCGATCAGCTTCGGATGCGCGTGGCCCAGGCCGCAGACCGCGATGCCCGCGCCGAAGTCGAGATAGCGGCGGCCTTCGGTGTCGATCAGGCGGCAGCCCTCGCCCTTGGCGAAGGTGACGGGAGCCCTGGCATAGGTCGGCATCACGGCGCTGGTCATGGCGCGTCTCCTGATCGAATACTACGACCCGATAGAGACCACCTGATGGCAACCGGGGGAACGGACGATGGCGCAAGACGGTCCTGCGCCGGCGGGCGCACGGCTCGACTGGGACGACCTCCGCTTCGCGCTCGCGGTCGCGGATGCCGGTGGCCTGTCGGCGGCCGGCCGCGCCTTGCGCGTCGACCCGGCGACCATCGGCCGCCGCCTCGACGGGCTCGAGACGAGCCTCAGGTGCAAGCTGTTCCATCGCCGCCGCCAGGGCCTGGTGCCGACGCCGGCCGGCGCCAAGCTGATCCAGCATGCCCGCCGCATCGAGGAAGAGGTGCGGGCGGTCGGCTTCGAGATGTCTGCCGAGGATCGCGGGCTCGCCGGTACGGTGGTGATCACCACGACCGAGCCGATCGCCGCCGGATTCGTGGCGCCGGCTCTCCCTGAGTTCGAGGCGAAGCATCCGGGCATCGCTGTCGAAGTGAAGACCGACATCCGCACGCTCGACCTGGGGCGCCGCGAGGCCGACATCGCACTGAGATTGGCACGGCCGACCCAGGGCGACCTGCGCGGACGGAAGCTGGGGCAGGTGGGATACGGGCTCTACGCGAGCCGCGACTATCTCGATCGCCGCGGCAAGCCGTCGGCCGGCTTCGAGGGCCATCTGCTGATCGACTGGCCGGTCGACTACACCGTGATCGCGCAGGTGCCGTGGCTTCGGAAGACCGCTGCGTCGGCGACCGTGGTGCTGCGCTCCAACAGCGCGATGACCCGCCGTGCCGCCGCTGCGTCAGGTGCGGGCATCGCGCTGCTGCCCTGCATCCTCGCGGATCTGGATTCCGCGCTGATGCGCGTGCCGAGCGAGGCGCCGCCGAAGCAGGATCTCTGGCTTGTGACGCACCGCGACCTCGCGCGCGTGCCGCGCATCCGCGTGACGCTCGAGTACCTGGCGGAGACGGCGAAGCGGTCGGCGAAGAGGCTCGCAGGTAGCTAGGTTTGCGGCGGGTAGCGGTCGAAGGTCGGCAGCTCGTGGGCGCGCTCCATCCATCGGATGCGCTCGGCGACCTGGATGTGCGCCCGGGGAGGCACGGCCTCCGGGTCGTCGTAGGTCGCGCTCTGGATGTCGATGATGCCGGGCAGCATGACGGTGTTCGTATAGAAGATGCCGGTGCCGCAGTCGCCGCAGAAGTGGCGCCGACCGTCGGCCGAGGACTCGTAGATCCTAGGCTGGCCTTTCGTCACCTTCACCTTGTCGAGCGGGTACATGGTCCAACCAACCATCGGCGCGCCGGCGTGGCGACGGCAATCCGTGCAGTGGCAGAGCGCATGGGTGAGGGCCTCGCCCTCGGCCTGATATCGAACTTTTCCGCAGTGGCAACCGCCAGTGATGGCCATGGGCATCTCCGTGAATCCGGCCGCTCGGGCGTACTCTTGCCGTAGTCCCGACTACGCGACGAGCGGCGATCAGTCGTTCTTGCGGATGTCGTCGATGACCTTGCCGTCGTTCGGCAGGCTGCCGGCCGCCACCAGCTCGACCGTGCCGCTGAGCTTGCAGACGGCCTGGATCGACTCGCCGATCCTCTGAGCGAGCGCGGTGTCGCCAGCCGCCTCGCACCTCAGCGTCATGACGTCGTTCTGGTCCTTGCGGTCGACGACCAGGCGCGCCTTGGTGACTTCCTTGTGCCGCTTCACCACTTCGGCGACCTGCGCGGGGTGGACGAACATGCCCTTGACCTTGGTGGTCTGGTCGGCGCGGCCCATCCAGCCCTTGATCCGCATGTTGGTGCGCCCGCAGGGGCTGACGCCGGGGAGGACCGCGGAGAGGTCGCCGGTGCCGAAGCGGATCAGCGGATAGTCGTCGTTGAAGCTCGTCACCACGACCTCGCCGACCTCGCCCTCCTTGACCGGGTCGCCGGTGCCGGGGCGGACGATCTCGACCAGGATCCTCTCCTCGACGATCAGGCCTTCCTTCGCCTTCGACTCATAGGCGATCAGCCCGAGATCGGCCGAGGCGTAGACGTTGACGACACGCATGCCGCGGCCCTCGAGCTCGGCGCGGAGCGAGGGCGGCAGGTACTCGCCGGAGACGACGCAATGCTTGAGCGAGGCGATCTCGACGCCCAGCTCCTCCGCCTTGTCGAGGATGATCTTCAGGAACGACGGCGTGCCGGTGTAGCAGACCGGCTTCAGGTCCTGCATCGCCTTGACCTGCAGCTCGGTGTTGCCGACGCCGCCAGGGAACACCGGACAGCCGATCGCGTGCGCCGCGGTCTCCAGCATCGCCCCGGCCGGGGTCATGTGGTAGGCGAAGCAGTTGTGCACCAGCTCGCCCTTGCGGAGCCCCGCCGCCCAAAGCGCGCGGGCGAGCCGCCAGTAGTCCGAGCGCCTGCCTTCCGGATCGTAGATCGGGCCGGGCGAGGCGAAGACACGCAGCAGGTCGCCGGTCTGCGTCGCGGTGAAGCCGCCGAACGGCATCGCCGCCTTCTGGCGCTCGATCAGCTCGCCCTTGCGCAGCACCGGCAGCATTGCGAGCGTCGCGCGATCCGTCACCGAGTCCGGATCGACGGCTTTCAGCAGCGCCGCGAACCCCGGCGCCCGTTCCTTCGCATGGCGGATCAGCGACGGCAGCACCGCGAAATGCGCGCGCTCGCGCGCCTCAGGCGCGCGGGTTTCGAGGTCGTCGTAGTGCTCGGTCATTCCTAGGCCAGCCAGCGCTTGCGGCGCTTGTAGTGCTTGACCTCGCGGTAGCTCTTGCGGCCGGTGGCCGAGAGCCCGAGGTAGAACTCCTTCACGTCCTCGTTCTCGCGCAGCGTCTGGGCCGAGCCTTCCATGACGACGC
>CAZDGR010000295.1:0-6019 GCA_964504845.1 uncultured Rhizobium sp.
CGCGGCGAGGGCACCTTCAAGCGGCTTCGGCCGGGCGGCGACTGGGCGCTCTACCGCTACTTCCCGCTGCCCGACGGCGGCTCGGCCACGCTGATCACCGACATCACCGAAAGCGAGCGCCAGCAGGCCGAGTTGACAAGGCTCGCCACCACCGATCCGCTGACCGGCATCGCCAACCGCCGCAGCTTCTTCACCCATGCCCAGCGCGAGGTCGAGCGCGCGCGCCGCTACGGCCCGCCGCTCGCCGTCCTCGTGCTCGACCTCGACTACTTCAAGCGGATCAACGACACCTACGGCCACGCGGTCGGCGACGTCGTGCTCCAGAGCGTCGCCCGCCACGCCTCCTCGCAGCTCCGCATCACCGACATCATCGCGCGCACCGGCGGCGAGGAGTTCGGCGCGCTGCTGCCGGAGACGCCGGCGGAGGAGGCGAAGCGCGCCGCCGACCGGCTCCGCCGCAGCATCGCCGCGCTCGGGATCGAGACCACCGCCGGGCGGCTCTCGATCACCGCCAGCCTCGGCATCTCGAGCTTCTATCCGAGCGAGGACCGTATCGACCCGGCGCTGGCTCGTGCCGACGAGGCGCTCTATCGCGCAAAGCAAAGCGGTCGCAACCGGGTCGAATCCGACTAATCTCAGGCGTATGCCCGAGCCCTTGAGCGCACCAGGCGAGGCGGTCCGCCGCCACGACCGCGAGCGCTACCTCACCGCCCTCTTTGCGCCATCAGACCGCCGCGAGGACCTGCTCGCGCTCTACGCCTTCAATCTCGGGGTGGCGCGGACGCGCGAGAGCGTGCGCGAGGCGATGCTGGGCCAGATCCGCCTGCAATGGTGGCGAGACGCGCTCGACGAGATCCAGGCCGGCAAGCCGCCCCGCCGGCACGTGGTGGTCGAGCCGCTGGCAGAGGCGATCCGGCGGCACAACCTGCCGCGCGATGCTTTCGAGCGGCTGCTGCTGGCGCGCGAGCGAGATATGGACGACACGCCGTTTCGGACGTTTGCCGACCTCGAGGCCTATGCCGACGGCACCTCGGCGGCGCTGATCGCGCTCGCCCTCCTGATCCTCGACGTGAAGGACGCCGGGGTTCTGGCCCGAAGCCGTCGGGTCGGCCGCGGCTACGCGCTTGCGGGGATCCTGCGCTCGGTTCCCTTCCATGCCCGCCAGCATCGATGCCTGCTGCCGGAGGACATTCTCGCAAGGCATGGCGTCGATCGCGACGCGGTGCTGGCGATGAAGCCGTCGCAAGCCGTCGCGGCCGCGGCGGCGGAGATCGCCGCTGCGGCCGAGGCAGCGCTGACGCCGGCGCTCGTCGCCGCCTCCGCATGGCCGGCCTTGGCGCCGGCGGTGCTGGCGCGGAGGCATCTCGCGGCGCTCCGGCGCGTTAAGTACGATGTCTTCGACCCGTTGCTGTCGGCCGAGCCGGGCGCCGGGGCGATCCTGGCGCTGATCGGCGCCTCGCTTCTGAAGAGAGCCTGAGATGAGTTTCGCGGTCCGCGACAATCCCGCGCATGATCGGTACGAGATGGACGTCGACGGCGGCACCGCTGTCGCCAACTATCGCGCCGACGACAAGGTGGTGACGATATTTCATACCGAGGTGCCGGCGTCGCTCCGCGGCCGCGGCCTCGGTGACCACTTGGTGAAGGGCACGCTCGATCTCATTCGCGCGAGCGGCCGCAGGGTGAACCCGCGCTGCGGCTTCGTCGCGATCTACATAAGGCGTCACCCGGAGTACCACGACCTCCTCGCCTGACATCGGCGCCCGGATCGGCTAAAGCTCGCGGAAAGACGGAGGAATGATGACCGACGATCTCCAGGAGCCGTTACGTGGTTGGCGGGAGCTGCCGCAGGCCGAGATGCTGGACAAGGCGCGAACGTTCTACGAGACGATGAAGCGTCGGCGCACGGTGCGCGACTTCTCCAGCCGGCCGGTGCCGCGTGCGCTGATCGAGTCGGCGCTGCTCGCCGCGGGCACCGCGCCGTCGGGGGCCAACCAGCAGCCCTGGCACTTCGCAGTCGTCGTCGACCCGTCGATCAAGCGCCAGATCCGTGACGCAGCCGAGGCCGAGGAACGCAAGTTCTACGCCGGCGGCGCGGGCGAGGAGTGGCTGTCCGCATTGAAGCCGCTGGGCACCGACGCGCAAAAGCCGTTCCTCGAGGTCGCGCCCGTGTTGATCGCGATCTTCGCTCAGCGCTACGCGGTCGGTGCCGACGGTCGGCGCGAGAAGAACTACTACGTGCCCGAGTCTGTAGGCATCGCGACCGGCTTCTTGATTGCGGCGCTCCATCAAGCCGGTCTCGCGACCTTGACGCACACGCCGTCGCCGATGGGTTTCCTCAATCGCATCTGCGGCCGTCCGAGCCACGAGAAGGCTTATGTACTGCTGGTCGCCGGATATCCGGCGCCAGGATGCACGGTACCGCGCGCCGGCGGCATCAAGAAGCCGCTCGAGGGGATCGCCAGCTTTTTCTAGGCCGCTGCCGCCGCGGCAGTGCCGAGCCAGGCGTCGAGATCGGCCAGCGCGCGCTGGGAGAGCAGCTTCTTGCGCTCGCGGCCGCGGATGCTCGTCGCGATCGGCGGGAACAGGCCGAAGTTCACGTTCATCGGCTGGAAGGTCTCGGCCGAGGCGCCGCCGGTGATGTGGGCGAGCAGCGCGCCGATCGCGGTCGTGTTCGGCGGCGGCGCCAGCGTCTGTCCGAGACGTTCAGCCGCGGCATAGCGGCCGACGATGAGCCCGACCGCGGCGCTCTCGACATAGCCTTCGCAGCCGGTGATCTGGCCGGCGAAGCGCAGGCGCGGCATGACCTTCAGCCGCAGGCCCTCGTCGAGCAGGCGCGGCGAGTTCAGGAAGGTGTTGCGATGCAGCCCGCCGAGACGCGCGAACTCGGCGTTCTCGAGTCCCGGGATCATCCGGAACACGCGCACCTGCTCGGCGTATTTTAGCTTCGTCTGGAACCCGACCATGTTGTAGAGCGTGCCCAGGGCATTGTCCTGGCGGAGCTGCATCACCGCATACGGACGCCGCTCGGTGCGCGGATCGCGCAAGCCCACCGGCTTCATCGGCCCGTAGCGGAGCGTGTCCGGTCCGCGGGACGCCATCACCTCGATCGGCAGGCAGCCCTCGAAGTAGGGTGTGGTCGCTTCCCACTCCTTGAACTCGGTCTTCTCGGCCTTGAGCAGCGCATCGAGGAAGGCGAGGTACTCGTCTTTCGAGAACGGGCAGTTGATGTAGTCGGAGCCGTCGCCGGACGGGCCGACGCGGTCGTAGCGAGACTGGAACCAGGCCTTCGAGAGATCGACCGACTCCTTGTGCACGATCGGCGCGATCGCATCGAAGAAGGCGAGCGCTTCTTCTCCGGAGAGCGACCGGATCGCCTCGGCCAGCGCCGGCGAGGTGAGGGGGCCGGTAGCGACGATCACCGAGTCCCAGTCGGCCGGCGGAAGGCCGGCGACCTCGCCGCGCTCGATCTGGATCAACGGCTCGGACTCGATCGCCGCATGCACGGCCTCCGAGAAGCCGTCGCGGTCGACCGCGAGCGCGCCGCCGGCCGGCACCGTGTGAGCGTCGGCGGATGAAAGGATCACGGACCCCATGCGCCGCATCTCGGCATGGAGCAGGCCGACCGCGTTGTAGTCGGCGTCATCCGAGCGGAACGAGTTCGAGCAGACCAGCTCGGCCAGGCGATCGGTCTTGTGGGCATCGGTGCCGCGCACCGGGCGCATCTCGTGCAGCACAACCGGCACGCCGGCACGTGCGAGCTGCCAGGCCGCTTCCGATCCCGCGAGGCCGCCGCCGATGACGTGAACGGGCTTCATCGCATCCAGTCTATCACCTAAGTGCGGCCTCGACCTCGGGGCGGCGGGGGGCGACCGAGCGGCTGCCGAAATGCCGGCATTTGAGCGCGGCGGCGACGCAGGCGAAGCGGCCGGCCTCGGCGACGCTCTTGCCTTCCGTCAGCGCCAGGCCATAGGCGCCGTGAAAGACGTCGCCGGCAGCCAGCGTGTCGACCGCATCCACTTTCAGCGACGGCACGTGGCGGAGATCGTCGCCGTCGAGCCAGTGGAAGCCATCCGGACCGGCGGTGACCCCGACGAGCTCGGCGCCGCTGCGCTTTCGCGCATTCAGCAGCGCGGTCTTCCGGACCTCGTCCTCGCCGTAGTGGAGCAACCCCGGTTGCGAGAAGACGATGTGGCGGGCGAAGCGGGCGAGGCGATGGACGACGCCCGGCGGCGCCACCTCGCCGTCGAGGATGGTCAGGACGCCGGCTTCGTGCGCCGCCTTGAAGCCGTGCTCGACGCCTTCGGGCCAGCGCACGTCCGAGAGCACGGCGGCGTACCGGCCGATGCGGTCGACGGGCAGCCAGGCCGGAGAGGGATCGAGGGTCGGGTCGTAATAGGGAACGACCAGCCTCTCTCCTAAACGGTCGATCAGGATGGCCGAGACCGGGGAGCGCCTGCCGGCGACCCGCCGCAAGTTCGAAATGTCGACGCCCTCGGACGCGAGATCGTCTGCGATACGGTCGCCGGTCGGATCGTCGCCGCAGCGGCCCCAGAAATGCACCTCGCCGCCGAGACGCGAGATGGCGACCGCGGCCGAGGCCGACATGCCGCCGCCGACCTCGACGCAATCCTTGGCCGGGACCTTGATCCCCTTGGTCGGAATCTCGTCCAGCTTGAACAGCATGTCCCAGGTGACGATGCCGAGGCAGAGGATGGGCTTCATTTCACGGGGCAAGATGCACAGGCGGCGCGGCCTTGCCAAGGCGCTGGAAAGACCGTTATCTCTCGGGCCCTTTCGATCATCCCCGAGCCCCTGCCATGAGCGCCATCGTCGACATCAAGGCCCGCGAGATCCTGGACAGCCGCGGCAATCCGACCGTCGAGGTCGACGTCGTGCTGGAGTCCGGCGCCATCGGCCGCGCCGCGGTCCCCTCCGGCGCCTCAACCGGCACGCACGAGGCGCTCGAGCTCCGCGACGGCGACGGGAAGCGCTACGGCGGCAAGGGCGTGTCGAAGGCGGTTGACGCCGCGATGGGCGAGATCTTCGACGCGCTCTCGGGCTTCGATGCGGCCGAGCAGATCAAGATCGACCGCACGATGATCGCCCTCGACGGCACGCCGAACAAGGCGCGGCTCGGCGCCAACGCGCTGCTCGGCGTCAGCCTGGCCACGGCCAAGGCGGCGGCGGCTGATCTCGGGGTCCCGCTCTATCGCCATGTCGGTGGCACGCAGGCGCGCGTGCTGCCGGTGCCGATGATGAACGTGATCAACGGAGGCGCGCATGCCGATAATCCGCTCGACTTCCAGGAGTTCATGATCCTGCCGATCGGATTCTCGACCTTTGCCGATGCTCTCCGTGCCGGCGCGGAAGTGTTCCAGTCGCTGAAGGGCTTGCTGAAGGACGCGGGGGAGGCGACCAATGTCGGCGACGAGGGCGGCTTCGCGCCGTCGCTGGCCTCCGCCGACGTGGCGCTTGGCTTCATCGCCAAGGCGGTCGAGAAGGCGGGCTACAAGCTCGGCGACAACATCGTGCTCGGCTGCGATGCGGCCTCGACCGAGTTCTACAAGGGTGGCAAGTACGAGATGGCGGGCGAGAAGAAGTCGCTCGACGCATCCGGCATGGTGAGGTTCTACCAGGACCTCTGCTCGCGCTATCCGATCGTCTCGATCGAAGATGGGATGGCCGAGGACGACTGGCAGGGCTGGAAGGCGCTGACGGAAGCGCTGGGATCGAAGGTGCAGCTGGTCGGCGACGATCTCTTCGTCACCAATCCCAAGCGGATCGCCGAAGGCATCAAGAAGGGCGTCACCAACGCGGTGCTGATCAAGGTCAACCAGATCGGCACGCTGACCGAGACCCTGGAGGCGGTCGAGATGAGCCTTCGCAACGGCTGGGGCGCGGTGATGTCGCATCGCTCGGGCGAGACCGAGGACAACACGATCGCCGACCTCGCGGTCGCGACCAACTGCGGCCAGATCAAGACCGGCTCGCTGTCCCGATCCGACCGCGTCGCCAA
>CAZDGR010000296.1:0-6012 GCA_964504845.1 uncultured Rhizobium sp.
GACGTCGAGGTGTCCCTGGTCCTTCTCGATCCTGGCGACGCCGTCGGCGACCGCCGGCCCGTCGGTCACGTCGAAGATCGAGGTGGAGGCGCTCCAGCCGTTCTTCTTCGCTTCGTCGATCCGGGGACCTATGCGGCCGGCATCGCGGCCGTTGAGCACGATATGCGCGCCGGCGCCGGCAAGCGCCTGGGCGATCGCCCATCCGAGGCCGCGCGACGAGCCCGTCACCAGCGCGACCTTCCCCTTGAGCGAGAACTGCTCGAGCATCCTTCCTCCGGTTTCGTATCGTGAACGCATCCTAGCTCCTCGGCTCGACCGGGCGCTAGGATGCGCGCCTGTCATTTCAGCGAGGAAACATGCGGCCCAATCCGGTTAAGGCGAAGCTGGCGCGCGGCGAGGCGCAGTTCGGAACGATGATCCTGGACCTCGCCGGTCCGGGCCTGGCCAAGATCTTCGAGAACGCCGGCGCCGACTTCATCATGTACGACATGGAGGCCGCCTGCTTCGACATCGGCAAGATCAAGGACCAGATGGCCATGTGCCGCGGCCTGAAGATCGTGCCGATGGTCAACGTCGCCAGCCAAGACCCGGTGATGATGCAACTGCCGCTCGACTGCGGTGCCATGGGCCTGATGATCCCGGTGGTAGAGACCCGCGAACAGGCGGAGAAGATCGCGGCGATCACGCACTATCCGCCCAAGGGCAGGCGTGGCGTCGCCTTCGGCATCGCCCAGGACGACTACTCGCTGGGCGGTCTCGACAAGCGCATCAAGGCCGCCGACAGGCGCAACATGATCATCCCGAAGATCGAGACGGCGAAAGGCGTCGAGAACATCGAGGAGATCGTCTCGGTACCCGGCATCGATGCGGCCTTCGTCGGCCACATGGATCTCTCGGTGTCGCTGGGCGTGCCCGGCAACTACACGCATCCGAAGTTCCAGGCCGCGGTCGACAAGGTGATCGCCGCCTGCAAGCGCCACAAGAAGCCAGGCGCCTGCCTGGTCGCGACGCCGGAGGCGGCGAAAGCCTGGATGAAGAAAGGCTTCCGCATGGTGATGTACTCGACCGACACGATGCTGATCGCCGGCGCCTATCGGGCGGGGCTGGAAGCGATCAAAGGCAAAGGGAAGTAGCGACATGCCTAAGCGCGTCCTGGTCGGCGGCATCTGGCACGAGACCAACAGCTTCTCGCCGGTCAAGACCGACCTCGACGCCTTCCGGCGCTATCTCTACCTCGAAGGCGAGCAGGTCATCACCGGCTCGCGCGGCACCAATACCGAGATCGGCGGCATGATCGCCGCGGCACCGGAGGCCGGTCTCGAGCTGATCCCATCGATCTACATCGGCGCGGCGCCCTCCGGCATGGTCAGCCGGGAGGTGATCGACCTGCTGCTGGCACGGCTCAGGGAGGACATCGAGTCGGCGGGAAAGCTCGACGGCGTGCTGCTGGCGCTCCACGGCGCGATGGTGGCCGAGGGGATCGACCAGGCGGACGCTTATGTCGTGCAGGCGGTGCGCGACTTCATTGGGCCGGACATGCCGCTGGTCTGCACGATCGACTTCCACGCGAACGTTGAAAGCGCGCTGGTCGAGCCGGCCGACGTGCTGATCGCCTACAAGACGCTGCCCCATGTCGATATGGGGGCCCGCGGCGAGGACGCCGCTCGGATCATCTCGAAGCTGATCGAGAGCGGGAAGAAGCCGCACAAGGTCTTCCGCAAGCTCCCGATCATCACGGTGCCGCAGCGCCAGCCGACCCATGAGAGCCCGATGCGCGAGATCATGGCCGATCTCGCCGAGGTCGAGCGTGGCTCGGCGATCACCACGGCGTCGGTCATCGGCGCCTTCGCCTATTGCGACGTGCCGCAGCTAGGCATGGCGATCCTGACATACGGCGAGAAGGATGACGCCGAAGCCGCTGCCGACCGGCTGGCGAGAGCGGTCTGGTCGCGCCGGGCGCAGTTCAAGCCGGACCTGGTGCTGCCCGAAGAGGCGGTCAGGCGGGCGATCGCTGCGAACGCCGGGCCGATCTTCCTGGTCGAGCCCGCCGACAACATCGGCGGCGGCGCGCCGGGCGACGGCACACATCTGCTGAGGGCGCTTCTGGAAGGTCGTGCGCGCGAGGCGGCGACGGTGATCTGGGATCCCGCCGCAGCCAAGGCTGCGGCGGCAGTCGGCGTCGGCAAGCGCTTCAAGGGCAAGGTCGGCGGCAATACGCTGGCTCTCCACGGCGCCCCGGTCGAGATCGAGGGCACCGTGACCTTCGCTCAAGCCGTCAGCTATCGGCGCGACTCCACCTGGATGACCGGGCAGCCGGCCGATCTGGGACTGGTCGCGACCGTCGATACCGGTGGCGTGAAGGTGATCCTGACCAGCGAGCGTGCGATCCCCTTCGACACGCTGCACTTGCGGATCCCCGGCGTCGAGCCGGAGAAGGCGAAGATGGTGACGGCCAAGTGCGCCAGCGCCTGGAGCGGCATCTTCGGCAAGATGGCCGAGGGGCACGTCTACGTGGACACGCCCGGCGTCTGCTCGTCCAACGTCGAGCGCATGCCTTACACGCGCCTCGAGCGGTCGTTCTATCCGCTCGATCCCGATACCCAGTACCCCTAAAGAGATCGAGCAGGCTTGGGGCCCGCTCGATCCGACGTTCAGCGCTGGTTCGAGAAGATCAGTTCTTCTCGATGTTCCAGTAGACCGCCCACGGCACCTCCATCACGCCCTTGAGGTTCGAGCGGTAGGCGACCGGCGAGAAGAACTGGCCGAGCGGCACGTAGTGCACGAACTCGGCGGCGCGCTTCTGCAGGGCCTCGGCGATCGCCTTGCGCTTGGCGAGATCGCCTTCCTTGGCGAAGGAATCGCGGAGCTTCTCGGTTTCCGGATCACAGGGCCAGCCGAACCAGCTCTTCTGCTCGCAGGCGCCCGAGATGTTGAAGTTGGCGTTGGGCGGTCCGAGCTCATAGCCGGTCGAGTAGGTGTGGTACATGCTCCAGCCGCCCTGGCCGATGGGTTCCTTCTTGCCGCGGCGCAGGATCAGCTGGCCCCAGTCGATCGACTCGACCTCGATGTTCATGCCGATCTCGCGGAGGCGCTGGATCGTGACCTCGGTCAGGTCGCGGATGACCTTGAAGTCCGACGGCTGCAGGATCACCACCTTCTGGTTGGTGTAACCGGCCTCCTTGAGCAGCGCCTTCGCCTTGTCGAGGTTCGGCTTCTTGAAGTCGTCGGTTCCGGCCTCGCTCGCGTACTTCGTGCCGCACACGAGCCAGGCGTTGCACTGCTTGTAGAGCGTCGGATCGCCGCCGATGGCGGAAGCCATGTAATCGGGCTGGTTGACCGCGTAGAGCAGCGCCTGCCGCGCCTTCGGATTGTCGAAGGGCGGATGCAGGAAGTTCGGCCGGAGATAGGCCATGAAGCCCGACGGATTGTGGACCGCGATGGTGATGTCCTTGTTGCGCTTCAGGATCGGGATCAGGTCGCCCGGGGGCGACTCCCAGAAGTCGACCTCACCCTGGGTCAGCGCGGCGCTGGCGGTCGCCGTGTCGGGGATGATGATCCATTCGACGCGGTCGATCTTGGCGAGCTTGGCGCCGGCGTAGAAGTTGGGCGCATCGCTGCGAGGCACTGCGGTCGGACTCTTGGTGAACACGACCTTGCTGCCTGGGACCCACTCGTCCTTCTTGAAGAGGTAGGGGCCGGAGCCGACGATCTCGGTCACCGCCGTATTGACGTCGACGTTTGCATCCTTCTCGCGCATGACGAAAGTCGGCATCGACACGGTCTTGGAGAGCGTGTCGAGCGCGAGGCCGAAGGGCTCTTTCAGCCGCATGATCATGGTCGCATCGTCGGCGGCCTCGAAGGTCGCGCCGAGCTCGACCATCCGCTTGCCGGCGATGTCTCGGCCGGCCCAGCGCCGGAGCGAGGCGGCGACATCGGCGGCGCGCACCGGCGAGCCGTCGGAGAACTTCTGCCCGGGCCGGAGCTTGAAGGTGTAGGTGAGACCGTCGGCAGAGAGCTGGAAGCTCTCGGCCATCTGCGGCTGCGGACGCTCGTCCTTGTCGACGGCGAGCAGCACGTCATAGACCATGTAGGCGAACTCGGTCGTGATGCCCGAGTTGTTGACGAAGGGATCGAGCACGCGGACATCCGCCTGCGGAACCACCTTCAGCACCTTCTGCGCATCCGCCGGCGTCGGCGCCATCAGCGCCGCCGCCGCGACCGCGCCCATCACGCAGGCGACGCGTCCTCCGAACCTTGTCATGCAAGACTCCCCGTTAAGACGTTTCCCATAGGAAAGTCTGCGCCCGCGTTTCGCGGCTGGCAATAGGGCGCGGAATGCAGCGGAATGCACTCAGTCCGCGGCCTTTTCCCGTTCTGCGGGTGCGGAGAGCCGGTGGCCGCTGACTTCGGCGCCGGCGTCATGGGCCAGCGGCAGGAAGAACAGGATCGCCGTCAGCGACACCAGCGCGATCCCGGCGAAGGCGGGAAAGAAGTCCGAAGCCCCGACGGTACCGTTGCCGTGGAAGGCGACGGTGAGGTGGAGGACCATCGCGCCGAAGGCGACGCCGACGCTCTGCGCCAGCTGCTGCACCATGCTTCCCAGGCTCGTGGCCCGGCTCATGCGCTCGGGCGGCACGTCGGCGAAGCTGAGAGCCTGCATGGCCGTGAACTGCAGGGAGCGGAAGAAGCCGCCGACCAGCAGCACCGCGAAGATGAGCCAGTGCGGGGTCGAGGGCTCGAAGAAGCCGTTGACCAGCAGGAAGGCGCTGGAGACGACGACGTTCCAGACGAGGACGCGGCGGAACCCAAGTGCGCGGAGGAAGGGGCCGGCGGCGAACTTCATCGTCAGGGCGCCGGCGGCAGCGGCGAAGGTGATGAGGCCGGAGGACAGGGCCGAGAGGCCGAACCCGACCTGCAGCATCATCGGCAGCAGGAAGGGCAGTGCGCCGATCCCGGCGCGGAAGAGGAAGCCGCCGACGACCGCCGCCCGGTATGTGGGGATCGCGAGCAGGCCGAGGTCGATGATCGGCGCCTTTGTCCGCCTGGCATGCTGCATGTAGGCGTAGGCCGCGACGGCGCCGGCGGCGATCAGCGAGACGGTCACCCAGTCGTCCACCGCGCCGCGGCCCACGGTCTCCAGACCGAAGACGAGCCCGGCGAGCGCGAGGGAAGTCAGCAGGAAGCCGACCAGGTCCAGGCGACCGGGATGGGCCTCGTGCACCTCCGGGATCAGCAGCGTCACCAGCACGATGCCGACGATCCCGATGGGAACGTTGATCAGGAAGATCCAGTGCCAGGTGAAGTACGTCGCGATGAAGCCGCCAAGCGGCGGCCCGATCACCGGCCCCATCAGCGAGGGGATGGTCAGGTAGGCCATGGCGCTGACGAGCGCCGCCTTCGGCACGTTCCGAAGCAGCACGAGGCGCCCGACCGGGATCATCATCGAGCCGCCGACGCCCTGGAGGATGCGGCCGACGACCAGATGCGTCAGCGATTCCGCGAAGGCGCAGGCGACCGATCCGACCATGAAGCCGAATATCGCGAGGCGGAACACGGTGCGGGCGCCGAAGCGGTCGGCTGCCCAGCCGCTCAAGGGCACGAGGACGGCAAGGGCCAGCAGGTAGGAGCTGATCGCGAGGTTGAGGCGGAGCGGATCCTCGCCGAGCGAGCGGCCGATCGCCGGCAGCGCGGTCGCGATCACCGTCGAATCCAGGTTCTGCATGAAGAAGGCTGTGGCGACGATCATCGGCACGACCCGGCTGAACTCCGGCCGGCTCGTCATGGCATGCTCACGCAGCGAACTCCCGCCGGATCGCGTCCGAATGCTCGCCGACCTTCGGCACCGGCCGCAGCGCGAGATCCTCGCCGGCGACGGCGGCCGGGGGAGCGATCAGGTCGATAGGGCCGGACGGCGTCTCGACCGGAAGCTTTCGAAGCTGGGGATGGCGCGCGAAGTCGGCGACGGTGTTGAGCCCGCCAAAGGCGACCTGGGCCGTCTTGAGGCGCCGCTCG
>CAZDGR010000297.1:0-6001 GCA_964504845.1 uncultured Rhizobium sp.
TAGTCGACGACTTCGAGGCGCGGTCCGCCGCGATCGCCGGTGAGCGAGACGCGCTGGAGAAGGATTTCGCCAGGCGCATCGCCAAGGTGACCAATGCCGACGCGGAAACCCGCCGCGAGGCGGTCGAGGCGTGCTGGAAAGAGGCGGATGCCGCCGAGGCCCGCTGGGCCGAGAGCGTCCCGGCGATGGAGTGCCTGGGCAAGCCGACCGCGGCGCCCTATCGGCGGGCCTGGTCGCGCTTCAACCGCATCGCCGGCTTCGCCTGATAAATCGGACATTCGGGGGAAACGTGTCGAAGAACATCGTCTTTCTCGAGCGCGACACGGTCGCGCCCGACGTGGTCATCCGCAAGCCCTCGTTCCAACACACCTGGAAGGACTACGACCGCACCACGCCCGAGCAGCTGGTCGAGCGGCTGAAGGACGCCGACATCGCGCTGGTCAACAAGGTCAAGTTCCAGCGCCCGGCGATCGAGGCGTTGCCGAAGCTGAAGCTGATCGCGGTCGCCGCCACCGGCACCGACAACATCGACATCGCCGCCTGCAAGGAGCGCGGCATCGTCGTCTCCAACATCCGCGGATACGCGCTGCACACGGTGCCGGAGCACGCCTTCACGCTGATCCTGGCGCTCCGCCGCGGCCTGATCGGCTATCGTCAGGACGTGGTCAACGGCGAGTGGCAGAAGGCGGCGCAGTTCTGCTTCTTCAGCCACCCGATCAACGACCTGCACGGCCAGCGCCTCGGCATCATCGGCGAAGGCGTGATCGGCCAGGGTGTGGCCAATATCGCGCGCGCCTTCGGAATGCAGGTGATGTTCGCCGCCCACAAGGGCGTGCAAGGTCTGGGTCCGCTCTACACGCCGTGGGACGAGGTGATCGAGACCTCGGACGTGATCACGCTGCATTCGCCGCTGACGCCGCAGACCCGCAACATGATCGCGCTGCCCGAGTTCAGGCGGATGAAGCGCAACATGGTGATCGTGAATACCGCCCGCGGAGGCCTGATCAACGAGGAGGACCTGGCGACCGCACTCCGCGAGAAGCTGATCGCCGGCGCCGGCGTCGACGTGACCTCGCCCGAGCCGCCGCCGAAAGATTCGGTGCTGATGAAGCTCCTGGACCTGCCGAACTTCATCCTGACCCCGCACACCGCCTGGGCCAGCCACGAGGCGATCACCTCGCTCTGCAATCAGCTGATCGACAACGTCGAAGCCTTCGTCGCCGGCAAGCCCAGGAATATCGTCGGCTAGCGAGCACCCTGCATCGCGCGCCAGACCTTCTCAGGCGTCAGCGGCATGTCGAGGTGGCGGACGTCGTAGGGCTGGAGCGCGTCGATCACCGCGTTGACGACGGCCGGCGGCGCGGCGGCGCAGCCGGCCTCGCCGCAACCCTTCACGCCCCAGGGATTGCTCGGCGCCGGAGTCGGGCAGGAGACGAAGTCGATCGGCGGGAAGTCGGCGGCTCGCGGAAGCTGGTAGTCCATCAGGCTGCCGGTCAGCAGCTGCCCGTCCTTGCCGTAGACGATCTGCTCCATCAGCGCCTGGCCCAGTCCCTGGGCGATGCCGCCGTCGATCTGGCCCTTGAGCAGCAACGGGTTCAGGATCACGCCGAAATCGTGGACGACGAGATAGCGCTGGATCTCGATCTCTCCGGTCTCCGGGTCGACCTCGACCTCGGCGACGTGGCAGCCGTTCGGATAGGTGTGGTTGGTCGGCTTGAAATGGTGATAGCCGCTGACCTTGAGATCCTTGACCAGCTCGGCGAAGGGCAGCTTCTTGTCAGTGCCGGCGACGACGTAGGCGCCGTCGTCGAACTCGACATCGACCTCGGCGGCCTCCAGGCGCTCGGCAGCCTGGGGCTTCGCCTTCCTGATCACTTCCTCGATCGCGCCGTGCAGCGCCGAGCCGCCGAGCACCAGCGAGGCGGAGCCGCCGGTGCCGTGGCCGTCGGCGATCCTGTCGGTGTCGCCCTGGACGAAGCCGATCTCCTCGAGCTTGAGCCCCAGCTTGATCGCGACAAGATGCGCATAGAAGGTGTGGTGGCCCTGGCCGTTGGCCATCGTGCCGGCATAGACCGTCGCCTTGCCGTTCTCGATCCGCAGCTCCGCACCTTCGCTCCAGCCGCCGGCGACGCGCTCGCAGAGATGGGCGAAGCCGAAGCCGCGCAGCTTGCCGCGAACCGCGCTGTCGTCGCGGCGGGCGGGATAGGTCTTGTGCCGCGCCTCGGCCAGCGCGCGGTCGAGAACCTGCTCGAAGTGGCCGGAGTCGTAGTTGAGCCCCAAGGGCGTCGCCAGCGGCAGGTCGGAAGGTTGCACCAGGTTCAGCTTCCGAAGCGCGATCGCATCGCGGCCGGTCTCGCGCGCCGCCGCGTCGACCGTGCGCTCCAGGGCATAAAGCGCCTCCGGACGGCCGGCGCCGCGATAGACGTCGGTCGAGACCGTATTGGTGAAGACGCCGCGCACCCGCACATGGATCGCCGGCGTACGATAGACGCCGGCATAGGCGGGCGAGTTGTTGACCGGCGAGGTGAGTCCCTTCGGCGAGATATAGGCGCCGAGCGCCGCCAGCGTGTCGACGCGCAACCCGAGGAAGCGGCCGTCCGCGTCCATCGCCAGCTCGACCGTGGTCAAGTTGTCGCGGGCCGAATAGTCGGACGAGAAGGCCTCGGAGCGGTCGGAGACCCAGCGTACCGGGCGGCCGAGCCGCTTCGCCGCCCACAGCACCAGCGCGTGCTCGGCATAGAGCGAGTTCTTGAGGCCGAAACTGCCGCCGACATCCTCGGAAACCACGCGGACCTGGCCCGGCTCCACCTTCAGCATGCGCGCCAGCGTCGCCTTGATGCCGTGCGGCATCTGCGTGCCGGTGGTCAGCGTGTAGCGGCCGTCATAGACGCCGAGCGCGATCCGGGTCTCGACCGCCGCGCCGGATATCCGGTTGTTCACGACGGTGAGCCGCGAGACATGCGCCGCCTTGGCGAAGGCCGCCTTCGTCGCCTCGGGATCGCCGCCATGCCATTCGAAGGCGACGTTGTCGGGCGCGTCTGGCCAGATCGCGGCGTCGCCGGAAACCGCCTTCGACATGTCGACGACCGCCGGCAGGACGTCGTAGTCGATCTCGATCGCCTCGGCGGCGTCGCGGGCGGCATCCTCGGTCTCGGCGACGATCAGCGCCACCGGCTCGCCGACGAAGCGGACGCGCCCTTGCGCCAGCACCGGTTGCTCGGGCTTGCGTACCGGGCCGGGCGGCGGTCTTGTCTTCGGGAAGCTCGGCAAGCTGATCTCGGAGACCACCGGGCCGGGGCCGTCGACGGCGATATCCTCGCCGGTCAGCACCGCGAGCACGCCCGGCAGCTTCCGGGCTGCGGTCGCGTCGAGAGATGCGATGCGCGCATGGGCATGAGGCGAGCGCAGCACGACGGCGCGAGCCTCGTTCGGCAGGCGATGGTCGTCCGAAAAGCGACCGGCGCCGCGGAGAAGCGCATCGTCCTCGAGCCGCGTCAGCGGCTGTCCGAAGGCATGCTCCCCCATCGCCCGCCTCCTATCCGCGTCCCTAGAAGAACGTCTTCACTGCGCCGGTGACCGTGAAGTCGTCGGCGATGCGCCAGACCACGTCCCATTTGTCGAAGGCGGTCGAGGTGTGGGAGATGCCGAAGGAGATGATGTCGCCGATCCTGATGTCGGCGCCCTTCGGATACTCGACATAGCAGTGCTGGTCGTTGGACTTGGTCATCTTCCAATCCGGACCGAGATCCTCGATCAGCTTGCCGTCGCGGAAGCGCTGGAGCGGGATCGGAAGCTCGATGTCGTACGGCAGGTCGCGCATGCCCATGCCCATGATCGCCATCTCGGGGTCGGGCATCGACTGCACGGCCGCCCAGAGCTCGAGTCCCGGCTTGAAGCCGCTGGCCGAGCCCTTCTTGCCGCCGGGCAGGTCGAGCGCGCCGCGCTTGTCCATGTCGAGGGCGCGGCGCTTGTAGAAGCCGTGGTCGAGTGCCAGGAAGGCGCCGCCGCGCGTGACGATGCGCACGCCCTTGTCTTTGGCGAGATGCCCGAAGCGGCGGATCACCTGGTCGAAGGAGGTGGAGCTTCCGGCCGAGAGGATGACCTCCTCGCCCTTGGCGAAGGATCCCGACTGCCGTCCATGGTCGAAGACCGCGAGCATCAGGTCGAGCAGCCTGTCGATGCCGGCCCAGACTTCCTCCGGGGTCGGTGCCTTGACGCCGCCCTCGTAGGCCTCGACGCCGACGAGCTGCAGCTCGGGTGCCGAACCGATGGCGGCGATCACGGCCTTCGCCTGGTCGAGCGTGCGCGCGCCGGCGCGACCGCCGACCGGCCCCATCTCGATCAGGACCGAGAGCTTCTGCCCGTTCAGGTGCGGCTTCGCCCATTTGGCGAGGAGTGCCGCGCCCTCAGCCGAATCGATCAGGCACATGAATTTCGTCTGGGGAAACGCCTTCATCAGGCCTGCGAAGTGGGCGACGTTGGCGGGGGCGGCGAGCTGGTTCGCCAGCAGCACGTTCTTCGCGCCGGTGCGGGCCGCCAGCAGCGCCTGCTGCACGGTGGCGGCGGTGAAGCCCCAGACGCCGCCGTCCTTCAGCATCTTTCCGTAGAGCTGCGGCGCGCCGGTGGTCTTGGCATGCGGGGCCAGCGAGACGCCATGGCTGGCGGCGATGTCGCGCATGAGAGCCAGGTTGTTGGCGACCGCCGAGTCGCGCAGCGTCATCGCCGGCAGCGCGATGTCGCCCTTCACCACGTTCCAGCCGCGGGATCCGATGTCGCCGAGCCGGATCGTGCCTTCGGCGAAGGGTATGCCCTTCGTGGTTCCGTCCAGGGCCAGGTCGTCAATCGACTCGATCGCGTTCATTTCCTAAGTCTTCCTCCAGAAGGCGAAGGAGCTTGCCGCAAGAGCGCCGTCCTGGCCACCATCAGATCCTCACTCACGAAAGTCCGTCCCATGCGCATCGCCGTCGGCCAGATCCTGCAGGAAACCAACACCTTCTCGCCGATCCCGACCACGCTCGAGACCTTCAAGCGCTACTACGTGCATAAGGGCGAGGAGGTGCTGACCGGGTTCGGCAACGAGCGCATGGAGATCCCCGGCATCCTCTCGGTGCTGCGCAGCTCCAACGTCCAGGTGGTGCCGCTGATCGCCGCGAGCGCGCTGGCATCCGGGACCGTGACCAGGGAGGCGTTCGAGACGCTGGTCGGGGAACTGCTGGACCGGCTGAAGGCCGCGGGCAAGGTCGACGCGGTGCTGCTGGCGCTCCACGGCGCCATGGCCGCCGAGCACGAGGACGACGCCGACGGCGCCATCATCGAACGGGTGCGGAAGCTGGCCGGGCCGGACGTTCCGATCGGCGTCAGCTTCGACCTGCACGCGCTCGTCACCAAGCGGAACCTGCAGCCCAACACCTTCATCATCGGCTACAAGGAATACCCGCATATCGACATGTTCGAGACCGGCGAGCGGCTGGCCAGACTGATGCTCGACAAGCTGGCCGGCAAGCGGAAGCCGGTCATGTCGCTGGTCAAGCTGCCGCTGATCGCGAGCCCGATGGTGACGCGGACGACCGACGGGCCGCTGAAGCCGGTGGTCGACCGCGCCCGCCAGATGGAGGCCGAGGGCCGGGTGCTGCACGCGTCCCTGTTTCCGGTGCAGCCTTGGCTCGATCTCCCCGATCTGGGGTTTTCGGTCCTCGTCTGCGGTGACGGCGACCAGAAGGCCTGCGATGCCGCCGCCAACGAGCTGGCGCAGATGGTCTGGGACCGGCGCGACCAGTTCGACTCCGACCTGCTGCCGCTGAAGGAGGCGATCGATCTCGGCATTCGTTCGCCGGGCCTGACCGTGGTCGGCGATGCCGGCGACGCGCCGACCGGCGGCTCGGCCGCGGATTCGGCTTCGGTGCTGAGGGGACTGCTGGAATACGGCGCGGACAAGAAGTCCGAGCGTCCGATCTATCTCTCGCTCTGCGATGGCGAGGCGGCGAAGGCGGCGGCCGCCGCC
>CAZDGR010000298.1:0-5996 GCA_964504845.1 uncultured Rhizobium sp.
GCGGCTACCGCGTCGCCGCCGGCTCGACCGACGTCGGGGCCGTTTCCGTCGATTTCGTCAACGAGCGTGTGGCGACGCTGATCCTGCCGGAAGGAAAGGCGCTGCCGATCAGCCGGCTGGATCTCGCCGCGGCCCCGGCCCTGGCATTGCCGGCGGCCTCGCCGGCGCCGATCCGAACCTGCGACGACCCGGTCAAGCTGGCCTCGGTTTCCGGCTGAAGGCGCTTTAGCGGCAATTCCTGCCGGGGGGAGAGGATCGTCCGCCCGGGCGATTCCGAGCGCCGGATTTGGAAATTTCCCATGCCTGCATCTAGTTGCGGGTCCTGGTGAAGCTGGTGCCTCACCGGCGCCGTTCTTGCTGAGATGTCTGAAGCGAAGAAGTCGCATCGGAGGCCTGCCGTGGGGCGTATCCAAGCCGTTTTCGTCGTCGCCGTCTGCATCGCCGCCGGGCGCTTGCTCGGATCGCCGGCCCCGGACCTCTCCCGCGAGGCGAGCGCGCTTCACGTCCATTGGCTTTCCCATCCGCATAGCCACGCCCATCAAGGGCCGGCTCCGATTGCTACGACGGACACGAGCCTTCTCCCGGATCCCATCTCGCCTGAAAGCGGCTGGTGGTGGTCGCCGAGCGAACCAGGCCGCGGCCTGATCATCGAGCGCAGCGGCGGCCAGATGTTCGTGGCATTCGTCGGTTATGCCGCCGATGGCCGCGCTGACTGGCAGGTATCGTCGGGCGAGATGCGATGCCACACCGACTACAGTGGAACGCTGCAGGCATATGCCGGCGGGCAAAGCCTGCAGGGCGACTACCGGGCGCCGACCTCGCTCGGATCGGTCGGGCCCATCGAGATCCGCTTCACCGCGAATGGAGCAGCCGAGATGACGCTGCCGAACGGCGAGACGGTGGCGATCGAGCGCCATGCGCTGCCGTCTTCCGCTAGCCAAGGCGCTTTCTCGCCGCAGGCCGGCTGGTGGTGGAACCCGGGCGAGCCCGGGCGCGGCTTCGGCATCGAGCTGCAGAACGGCACGCTGATGGTCACCGGCGCGATGTACGATGCCGACGGCAATGCCACCTGGTACATGTCGTCGGGGGGCATGACGGCAGAGCACCTCTATCAAGGCTCCTGGGTTCGGTTCGGTGGCGGACAGACGCTGGACGGCGACTGGCGGGCGGCGGGCGTGGTCGATGCCAATGCCGGCGCGCTCAGCTTGCAATTCAGCGACGAGTCCAACGCGATGATGACATTGCCGAACGGTCGTCAGATCGCGCTCACCCGCTTCGACTTCGCCTCCGAGGAAGGGCTGTTCCTGGAGATGCCGGTCTCCGCCGGAGAGGGTGCTCGGAATTTCCTCGGACTCTGGCCGTTCGGCGTCCACGGATCCAGCCATGCGCTGGACGGTCACCCGGGCTGGGACATCGAGTTCCAGATCGGTGCCAGCGTGCACGCAGCGTATGCCGGGACGGTCCAGAACCTTTTCCGCGACGCCAACGGTTCGGGCAACTACACGATCCGCCTCAATCACGTCTATGACGGCCGGAACTTCGCGACCGACTATACCAACATCGGAACGCCGGCCGCCGGCATCGCCGTCGGCGCCAGCGTCGCGACCGGCCAGGCGCTGGGGACGGCCGGCATCGTCTCTTCGCAATGGACGACGATCGTCTATGCGATGACGCACTTCCAGTTCAACGACTTCACCTACAGTCACGGCCTCACCAACCAGAACTCGTTGTCGCCCGGCGTCCGACTGTCGCCGACCGCGCGCTCGGTCTTTGATCGCCTGTGGGAGAGCGCCACCTACAATCAGGAGATCTGCGAGCCGTTCCCGGACAACACCCGCGACTTCGACGGCACGACGATCAGCCGGAGCTGGCGCCTGGTCTCCGGCGGCCTCGCCGCCCGCATCGTCTTCACCTGCACACCGACCGCCGGCACCTACGCGTATGCCTTCCGCGACGCCGCCGGTGTCGCGATCGAAACCGGGACGGTGCAGATGACGACCACGGCCGCCGTTCCGACGATGGACCTGACGCCGACCGGAAGCACTCATGCCCGGCGCGGCGTCTTCGACATCATGTGCAGCCGCATGCGCATCGACTACGGCGTCGCCGGCGCGACGAGACCGTCGGGATTGGCGAGCGCGGCGGTCTATGTCACCGAGGAGGCTCAGCGATCGACCACCTCGAACGCGAGCCGAAGCCTCGCCGCGCTGATGAGCCGGCCGGAGCAGCCGCGATGATGCAGACGCTCGTCCGGCTGCTCGTCCTCTTCGTCATCCTGACGATCCCGGTGTTGGCGAGCCGCGTGATAGCGCAGTTCCGAGGCGAGGCGCCGAGCAACAGCTCGGCGCCTCTCAGCCACAATCCGGTCAATAGGTCCTAGGTCCGGAGCGTCGCCCCGGTCGACTTCTGCACGGCGGCGACGATCTTGGCCGAGACCTGCTCGATCGCCTCGTCGGTCAGCGTCGCTTCCTTCGGCTGCAGCGTGACCGAAAGCGCCAGCGATGCCTTGCCGGCCTCGACCTTGTCGCCGACGTAGCGGTCGAAGATCCGCGCATCCGCGATCAGCGCCTTGTCGGCGCCGCGCGCGGCGCGGACCAGGGCATCGGCGGTGACCTTGGCGTCGACGACGAAGGCAAAGTCGCGCTCGATCGGCTGGAACGGCGAAAGCTCCAGCTTCGGCCGTGCCGTGCCCTTCGAACGGGGCAGCGGCGCCCGCTCGATGAACACCTCCATCGCGACCGCCGGACCCTTGAGGTCGAGCGCCGCCAGCACCTTCGGATGCACGGTGCCGAACCACGCGATCACGTTGGGCCCGAGCCTGAGCGAAGCCGACTGCCCCGGGTGATACCAGGTGGGCGCGTCGGCCGAGACCTGCAGGTTCTCCACCGGCGCGCCCAGCGCCTCCAGCAACGCCAGCGCATCGGCCTTCATGTCGAAGGCGTCCGCGTCGCGGGCCGTGCCCTGCCAGTTGCGGGGTATCGCCTTGCCGACGCGGATCGCGGTGGCCGCGATCGTCTGGCCGGTCGGCGAGGCGTCCTTGTACTGAGGTCCCACCTCGAACAGCGCCGGATCGGCAAGTCCGCGGTCGAGGTTGCGCTTTGCCGCCATCAGCAGGTTCGGCACGATCGACGGTCGCATCGCGTCCAGGTCGGAGGCGATCGGATTGACCAGCTTGAGCTCGGCCGGCACGCCGCCGAACAGCTCGGTCAGCGTGGTCGGCATGAACGAGAAGGTGACGGCTTCCATCAGGCCCCGCGCCGCGAGCACGCGCTTGGCCAGCATCGGCCGGCGCTGGGCCGGCGTGACCGAGGGATGGGCCATCGCGCCCGCGCCCTGCATCGAGATCGGCTGCACCTTGTCGAGCCCGTGGACGCGGACGACCTCCTCGACGATGTCGGCCTCGCCCTCGATGTCGCCGCGCCAGCCAGGGGGCGACACCTCGATCTTCTCGCCCGAGCCCTTGGTCTCGAAGCCGAGCTTCCTGAGGATGCTCTCCTGCTCGGCGTTGGGAATCTCGATGCCGCCCAGCGTGCGCGAGCGCTGGAAACGATAGGAGACGCTGCGCCGCCAATCGGGCTCGGCACCCGCAACGGTCAGCTCGGAGGCTTCACCGCCGCAGATGTCGAGGATGAGGCGGGTCGCGACCTCGAGACCCCAGACGGGCGAGGTCGGATCGAGGCCGCGCTCGAAGCGGTAGCGGGCGTCCGACTGCAGGTTCAGCTTGCGGCCGGTCGCCGCGACCATGCCGGCCGAGAACAGCGCCGACTCGATGAAGACCGAGGTGGTGCCCTCGGTCACGCTCGAGTGCTCGCCGCCCATGACGCCGCCGATGCCGTGGGCGCCCTTGTCGTCGGCGATGACCATCATCGACGGATCGAGCGCGTAGCTCTTGCCGTTCAGCGCCTCCATGCTCTCGCCGTCCCCGGCCCAGCGCATGGTGAGGTCGCCCGCGAGCTTGTCTGCGTCGAACACGTGCAGCGGCCGCGCGTAATCGTGCGTGGTGAAGTTGGTGACGTCGACCAGCGCCGAGATCGGGCGGAGGCCGACGGCGGTCAGCCAGTCCTGCATCCAGCGCGGGCTCGGGCCGTTGCGGAGGCCCCGGATCGTGCGGCCGGCGACCTGCGGGCAGCCCTTCTCCGCACCCGCCGCGATCTTCCACCGGATCGGGCTCTCGAAGGAGCCTTTGACCGGCGTCACGTCGAACGGCTTCATCGTGCCGATGCCGGCGGCGGCGAGGTCGCGCGCGATGCCGCGGATGCCGAGGCAGTCGGCGCGGTTCGGCGTGATGCCGACATCGATGACCGGATCGTCGAGTCCCATCACCTTGGCGAAGGGCATGCCGACGGGCGCGTCGGCCGGCAGGTCGATGATGCCCTCGTGATCGTCCGACAGGCCCATCTCGTAGGCCGAGCACAGCATACCGTTCGAGTCCTGGCCGCGGATGTTGCCGGCCTTCAAGAGCGCGCCGGTGCGGGGGATCACGGTGCCGGCGGCGGCGAAGACGCCCTTCATGCCGGTGCGCGCGTTGGGCGCGCCGCAGACGACCTGCACTTGTCCGTTGCCCGTGTCGACGAGGCAGACGCGGAGCCGGTCGGCGTTCGGGTGCTGCTCGGCCTTCACCACGTAGCCCACGACGAAGGGCTCGAGGCCCCTGGCGCGGTTCTCGATGCTCTCGACCTCGAGGCCGAGGCGGGTCAGCTGCTCGCCGATCTGGTCGACCGTGGCTTCGGTCGCGAGGTGCCGCTTCAGCCAGGAAAGGGTGAACTTCATCGGCTGAGCCCTCCGGCGAGGCTGGGCGGATCGAGCGGCACGAAGCCGTAGTTCTTGAGCCAGCGGAGATCCGCATCGAAGAACGGGCGGAGATCCGGGATGCCGTATTTCAGCATCGCGATCCGGTCGATGCCCATGCCGAAGGCAAAGCCCTGGTAGCGGTCGGGATCGACGCCGCAGTTCTTCAGCACGTTCGGGTGCACCATCCCGCATCCCAGGATCTCGAGCCAGTCGCCGCCGGCACCGAGCTTGAGCTCGCCGCCCTTGCGCGAGCAGCCGATGTCGACCTCGACCGACGGCTCGGTGAAGGGAAAGTAGGAGGGGCGGAAACGCACCGGCAGGTCGTCGAGCTGGAAGAAGGCGCGGCAGAAGTCGATCAGGCAGCCCTTCAGGTGACCCATGTGCGTCGCCTCGTCGATCACCAGCCCCTCGACCTGATGGAACATCGGCGAGTGGGTCGCGTCCGAGTCGCTGCGGAAGGTGCGGCCCGGCACGATGATCCGGATCGGCGGCTTCACCTTCATCATCGTGCGGATCTGCACGGTCGAGGTGTGCGTGCGCAGCACCATCGGCATGCCGTCGGGTCGCGGCGGCAGGTAGAAGGTGTCGTGCATCTGGCGGGCCGGGTGGTCGGGCCCGAAGTTGAGCGCGGTGAAGTTATGGAAGTCGTCGTCGACGTCCGGACCCTCGGCGACCGAGAAGCCCATCGCGCCGAAGATCTGCACCAGCTCCTCGATCGTCTGGCTGATCGGATGCAGGCGGCCGAGCTGGGCCGGGCGCGCCGGCAGCGTGAGGTCGAGGGTCTCGGACTTGAGCCTGGCGTCGAGCGCCGAGGCGCCGAGCGTGTCCTTCCGCTTCGCCAGCGCCGTCTCGATCTCGTCCTTGAGACGGTTGAGCGCCTGGCCGGCTTCCTTGCGTGCCTCGGGAGCAACGTCCTTGAGGCCCTGCATCAGCGCCGTCACGCGGCCCTTCTTGCCGAGGGCCGAGACGCGCACGGCATCGAGCGCGGAAAGGTCGGCGGCCTCGTCGATGAGCTTCATCAGCTCATGGCGGGTCGCGTCTAGCTGGGTCGACATCACGCACCTCCACGAATGCGAAAAGGGGCCGTTTCCGGCCCCTCTCGTCGTCTTACCTTTCGGATCGAACCACCTGGTTAGGCGGCGAGAGCGGCCTGGGCTTGCTTGACCAAGCTCGCAAACGACGCCGGCTCGCTGATCGCGCGATCC
>CAZDGR010000299.1:0-5966 GCA_964504845.1 uncultured Rhizobium sp.
TCGAAGCGCACCTCGCCGGCCACTCGCCGCATTTCGAATGCGAGCATCGCATCCGCCGCACCGACGATGCCTATCTCTGGGTCGTGGCGCGCGGGCTCGCGGTCCGCGACGGGCTTGGCCGCGCCACCCGGATCGCCGGCTCGCTGACCGACGTCACCGAGCGGAAGTACCAGGAGGCGCAAGCCCTCCACGACGCCCTGCACGATCCTCTGACGCAGCTCCCGAACCGCGCGCTGTTCCTCGACCGCGTGACCCAGGTGCTGGCGCGGGCGAAGCGGTCGGGCAGCGGGCGCTTCGCCGTGCTCTGCCTCGATCTCGATCGCTTCAAGCTGGTGAACGACTCCCTGGGCCATCACCAGGGCGACGAGCTTCTGGCCCAGGTCGGCCGCCGGCTGACCGCGATCGCAGGCCAGGGCCAGACCGTCGCGCGTCCCGGCGGCGACGAGTTCGCGGTGCTGGTGGACGACGTCGCGGGGCCGGTCGAGGCCCGCGCGCTGGCCGAGCGGCTGCTTGTCGACCTGGCCAAGCCGATCGCGGTCGGCGACCGTCAGCTCGTGGTCACCGGCTCGGTGGGCGTCGCCCTCTACGAGCCGATCTACGAGCGCGCCGACGACATGATGCGGGACGCCGAGCTCGCGATGTACCGCGCGAAGTCGCTGGGCAAGGCGCGGGCGGAGCTGTTCCACCCGAGCCTGCATACCCACGCGGTCCACCTGCTGACGCTCGAGAACGACCTCCGCCAGGCGATCGGAAGGAAGGAGCTGCAGCTTTTCTTCCAGCCGATCATCTCGCTGAAGACCGGACGGGTCGCGGGATTCGAGTCCCTGGTGCGCTGGCGCCATCCGCGGCGCGGGCTCCTGGGCCCTCTCGAGTTCATCACGCTTGCCGAGGAGACCGGGCTGATCGGCCAGATCGGCGCCTGGGTGCTGGAAGAGGCGTGCCGCCGCATGCGCGACTGGCAGGCGCGGTTCCCTTCCGATCCGCCGCTCACCGTCAGCGTCAATCTCTCGATCCGCCAGTTCAACCAGATCGACCTCGTGACCGAGATCGTCGAGATCCTGGCACGCTCGGGATGGCGCGCCGGCCGGCTCAAGCTCGAGCTGACCGAGACCGCGCTAATGCAGAATGCGGCGCGGGCCGCGCACATCCTCTCCCAGCTCAAGGCGGCCGACATCGACGTCTCGCTCGACGACTTCGGCACCGGCTATTCGTCGCTGAGCTACCTGCATGCGCTGCCTTTCGACACGCTGAAGATCGACAAGTCGTTCGTCGCGGGCATGGTCGGCGAGCGTTCCAAGCTCGAGATCGTCCGCGCGATCCTGCTGCTCGCCCACAATCTCAAGATGGACGTGGTCGCCGAAGGGGTCGAGACGATCGAGCAGCTGGCGCAGCTCCGCGCGCTCGACTGCGAATACGCGCAAGGCTACCTGTTCGCGCCGCCGCTCGATGCCGAGGCGGCCGAGCAGCTGCTGGGAGAGAACAGGAAGTGGTGAGGCAGGCCTAGACCGGCACCGTCACCCGCGCTCTCAGTCCGCCGGTCGGCGCGGCCTCCAGCGTCACGTCGCCGCCGTGCCCGCGGGCCACGTCGCGGGCGATGGTGAGGCCGAGGCCGGTGCCGCCGGTCTTCGGGTTGCGCGAGCGGTCGAGACGGAAGAACGGCCGGAACACTTCCTCGCGGCTGGATGCCGGAATACCGGGGCCGTCGTCGTCGACCAGGATCTCGATCGAGTCGGCGAGGCGGTGCGCGGTGACCGCGACGCGCTTGCCGTGGCGGCAGGCGTTGCCGACGAGGTTCGCGAGGCAGCGCTTGAAGGCGTTGGGGCGGACCGCGACCGTCAGCTTTTCGTCGGGCTCGGTCTCCAAGGTCAGCACCACGTCCTGGGTCGAGCGCCTGGCGCCGTCGACGACCTCGGCGACGAGGCTGCCGAGGCCGGTGGGCGTCGGCGCTTCTGAGCCCTCGCCGCGCGCGAAGGCGAGGTAGCCTTCGATCATCCGCTCCATCTCGGAGATGTCGTCGGCGAGGCCTTTGGCCTCCTCCCGGTCGCCGAGCATCGCGAGCTCGAGACGCATGCGGGTCAGCGGCGTGCGGAGGTCGTGCGAGACGCCGGCCAGCATTTCCGTGCGCTGGCTGATCTGGCGGCTCAGGCGCTCGCGCATCAGGAGGAAGGCACGCGCGGCCTGGCGTACCTCCGCCGCGCCTTCGGGGCGGTACTCCGGCACGTCGATGCCGCGGCCGAAGCTGTCGGCGGCGTGCGCCAGCTTCAGGATCGGGCGGATCTGGCGCCTCAAGAAGTGGATCGCGATGCCGGCGGTGACCAGCGCGGTGCCGACCATCCACATCAGGAACAGGATCGCGGTCGAGGAGTAGAGGCGTTTCCTCGGTGCGATCACCGTCATCACGCCGTCGTCGAGATGGACCTGGATCTCGACGTCGCGCGGCCGGGACTCGGTGTCGACGATGAAGGGCCGGCGGACGCGCTCGGCGAGCGCTCCCGTCAGCAGCGTCTGCACGGCGTTGCTCGCCTCGGCCGCCTGCGCATCGAAGCTCGCGCCGCTCTCGAAGGTGACCTGCAGGTCGAAATGCCGGATCGCGGCGATCACCAGGTCGCGGTCGGTCGGCTCGTCGCCCGGCCGCTCGCGCATCTCGACCAGGAAGGCGACCTCGCCGGCAAGCGCGGTCGCGAGCCTTCGCGACACGGTCTCCCAGTGGCGATCGTAGAACACCCAGGCGGCGACCACCTGCACGATGACCAAGGGCGTCACCATGATCAGCAGCGACCGGCCGAACAGGCTGAGGGGCAGGAGTCGTTTGAGCTTCATGGCGTCAATCGGTCCTGAACAGATAGCCCTTGCCGCGCACGGTTTGTAGATGGCGCGGGAACTTCGGATCGGTCTCGATCTTGCGCCTGAGCCGGGTGATCTGCACGTCGACCGTGCGGGGCTCGAGCCCGGCGGCGCCGTCGATCAGCCCGAGGCGCTCGATCGCCTCGTTCGGGCGCCTGGCGAAGGCCCGGAGCAGGCTGACCTCGGCCGAGGCGAGCCTGACCGGCTCCTCGCCCCGCCAGAGCTCGCCGCGGCCGGGATCGAAACGGAACGGGCCGAAGCGCATCTCGGTCGCCGCCGCTTCCGGCGCCTTCGGCCGTCGGCGCAGGATCGAGTTGAGCCGGAGCACCAGCTCGCGCGGCTCGAACGGCTTGGTCAGGTAGTCGTCGGCGCCGCTCTCGAGCCCGGAGATGCGGTTCTCCGTCTCGCTCATCGCGGTCAGCAAGAGGATAGGCACGTCGCTGGTGCGCCTGAGCTCGCGCGTCATCTCGACGCCGGAAAGCCCGGGCATCATCACGTCCAGCACCAGAAGATCGAAGGCGAGCGTCGAGAGCAGCCCCTTCGCCTCCTCGGCGCTGGCGGCGACGGTGACGCGAAATCCGTTGTCGCCGAGATAGCGGCGGATCAGCTGAGCCAGCCGCTTGTCGTCGTCGACGACCAGGATATCGGGGGTCGTATCGGTCATCGCCCCGCATTATAGCAGGGCGCGGCTACTATCCGGCAGCCGCCGGAGCCGGCCGGATCAGATCCGCGACGGTCGAGAGCAGCAGCTCGACATCGACCGGCTTGCCGATATGTCCGTCCATCCCGGCCTTGATGCAGCGGTCCGCCTCTTCCGGCGTGGAGGCGGCGGTCAGGGCCACGATCGGCACACGACTCTTCGGATTCTCCATCGCCCGGATCCGGGCCGTCGCCTCGAGCCCGTCCATGATCGGCATGTTCACGTCCATCAGGACGACGTCGTAGTCGGTTTCCGCGACCCGCGCGACGGCGACCTTGCCGTTGGCGGCGGTGTCGACCTTGTGGCCGACCGCATCCAGCATGGCCGCGACCAGCGCCAGGTTGGAGATGTTGTCGTCGACCACCAGGACACGCCCGGTACGCTCGCCGTCGCCCTCGGGCTCGGGCGCCGCCGCCGCCTCGGGCGCCGCCGGCAGGACGACCGTGAACCAGAAGGTGCTGCCGCGGCCGGGCGCGGACTCGACGCCGATCCGCCCGCCCATCAGCTCGACCAGGTGCTTGGAGATCGCAAGGCCGAGCCCGGTGCCGCCGAAGCGGCGGCTGACCGAGTTGTCGACCTGGCTGAAGCGCTGGAAGAGAAGGCTCTGCGCTTCCTTGGGGATGCCGATGCCGGTATCGGTGACCGAAATCTGGATCGTCTCGCCGGCTTCGGTGGTGCCGACGCGCTCGATCGCCACGTCGATGCGTCCGCGGTCGGTGAACTTGACCGCGTTGCCGAGAAGGTTGGCGACGACCTGGCGGAGCCGGTCGCGGTCGCCGAGAAGGGCGCGGGGCACGCTCTTGCCGACGTGAAGCTCGGTCGTGACGTCCTTGTCGAGCGCGAGCTGGGCGATCACGGCAAGCGCGTCGTTGACGATCTCGACCGGATCGAGCGGGCCGACCCGGAGCGTGAGCCGGCCGGACTCGATCGCGGAGAGGTCGAGGATGCCGTCGAGGATCGACAGCAGCGCGCGGGACGACGCGCTGACGATGCGGGCGTAGTCCTTGAGCTTTGGATCGCCGGCGGCGGCGTACAGAAGTTCCGAGTAGCCGATGATGCCCGTCATCGGTGTGCGAAGCTCGTGGCTCATGGTGGCGAGGAAGTCAGACTTGGTGCGGCTCGCCGCGTCGACACGCTTGTTCGCCGCCGCGAGGTCGCGCTGGGTACGCTCGTTCGCGGCGGCGAGCGCCCTCAGCCACGCGGTGCCGGTCAGCAATGCCACCACGGTGAGCAGCGAAAGCCCGCCGGTGACCGCCAGGCTGGCGAACCAGGGACCGAGGACCTCGCTCTTGATGAAGCTGACGGTGACGACGAGCGGCAGGTCGGGAACGGCGCAGTAGGAGAGGATGCGGACCTGGCGATCGAACGGGCTTTCAGCCTCGATCGTGCCGGCCGGGGCCTTCTCCAGCGCGGCGAAGAGCGGGCTTCCGGCTGCGCTGCGGCCGCCGTAGGCCGCCTGGCCCTCCGAACGGATCAGCGCGGTGCCGTTGAGGTGAAAGACGCCGACGACGCTGCCGACGCTCGGGTCGAGCTTGGAGTAGGTGGCCAGGAAGTAGTCGATGTTGAGGACGCCGTCGACGATGCCGAGGAAGTTTCCGTCGCGAGACTCGACGCGGCGCGATACGTTGATCTGCGAGGGCGACATCGGACCGGCACGCATCGTCTGGCTGACGTGCAGCCCGAGCCTGGGATTCTCCTGATGCGCGGTCAGCGGATCGGCGGCACCGGCCGTCCGGGTCGACTGGACGGTCGCGGTTCCGGCGATCCGGCGGCCGTCGCGCGCGATCCAGCTGAGGCCGAGCAGCATCGCGCTGCCGCTGTGGATCGCGCCGATCCTCTCCTGGGCAACGTCGCCCGAGAGCGCGGGGCCGCGGGCGAACTCCTCGAACGCGTCTGCGGAGAGCTTGAGCACACGGTCGATCGTCTCGAAGGTGCGCGCGACGTGCTCGCCCGCGACCTGGGTCAGGATCGCGGTGCGCCGCTCGGCATCCGCGATCGTCTCGCGATAGCGCCGATAGAGGTCGCCGGCGGCGACGAGCATGACGATAAGCGCGAGAGTAGCGCCGGTCGCGGTGATGACCTGGCTTAGCCTTCGGTACGGCGTCATTCTCCGCCGAGGTTAGCAGAGCCGCGCGTCAGCTCGCAGCCTTCGCTCCGTCGAGACGGGCGAGGATCTTGCGGCGCTCGGTCTCGTCGACGAGGCCCAGCAGAACCTTGCGATACCCGGCGACGGCTTCGGCGCCGGCGTCGCGGTAGGCGCGGGCGATGCGCTCGCGCTGCGTGCGGGTGAGCTGGCGCTCAAGCTCCTTGCCCTTGTCGGTGAGCTCGAGCAGGCGCTGGCGGCGGTCGCGCTTGCCGGGGCGCTGCTGGATGTAGCCTTCGCGGACGAGCTGGCTCAGCACGCGCGACAGGCTCTGCTTGG
>CAZDGR010000300.1:0-5946 GCA_964504845.1 uncultured Rhizobium sp.
GCGCCTACCTCGCCGCCGCTCTCATCCCTTGGAGCAATTGAGTCCAGACCCTAGCAGCCGATTGGGCGGTCGGCCTAAACTCCCGCCCATGACGACCGGCCAGGAAGACGCGATCTGCGCGATGAGCGCGGTCGAGCTCGCCCGACATTATCGAAGCGGCGACCTTTCGCCCGTCGAGGTGACGAAGGCAGTGCTTACCCGGATCGAGCGCATCGATCCGGATCTCAACGCCTTCATCGAAGTGCATGCGGACGGCGCCATGGCGACGGCGCGAAGCGCGGAGAGCCAGCTTCGCTCCAGCATCGACCTCGGCCCGCTGCATGGCATCCCGGTCTCGATCAAGGACCTGATCCGCATCGAGGGATCGCGCACCACCGGCGCCTCGCGAACGCTCGCCGATGCGCCGCCCGACCGCGAGGATGCCGCCGTGATCGAGCGGCTGAAACGCGGCGGCGCCGTCATCCTCGGCAAGGTCAACCTCCGGGAGTTCGCGCTCGGCACGCCCGATCCGGACAGCCCGTTCGGCGAAGTACAGAACCCGAGGCGCATCGGCTGCCAGACAGGCGGCTCCTCCAGCGGATCGGGCGCGGCCGTGGCGGCGGGCCTCGGTCCGATCTCGCTCGGCACCGACACCGGCGGCTCGGTCCGTTACCCGGCGAGCCTCTGCGGCATCGTCGCGCTCAAGCCGACGAACGGCCTGGTCTCGATCCGAGGCGTCATTCCGCTCTGCGAGCAGTTCGACGTCGTCGGTCCGATGGCGCGCTCGGTCGCCGATGCGGCGGCGGCGCTCGAGGTCATCGCTGGCCATGACCCGGCCGATCCGTGGTCGCACTCCGGAGGCCAAGGCAACCACCCGCAAGCGCTCGGCGGCGATGTCCGCGGCCTCCGCGTCGGCATTCCGACAAATGCCTTCTACCGGCAGGGCCAGCGGGAAGCGCTGGCCCTGCACGCGGCCGCGCATGAGCGGCTGCGCGATCTCGGTCTCGTCCTGGTTCCGCTCGACGTGCCGCGCCCCGAGCAGGTCTACGACACCTGGGATCGGATCATGAGCGTCGACATGGCGGCGATCCACGACCGGCTCAGCCTCGACGAGACGCGCTACGGCAGGGATTTCCTCAATCGTCTCAGGTCAGGGCGCAGCGTGAGCGCTGCCGATCACGCGAAGGCGGTGGAGGTAGGCACCGCGCTCAAGCGCGACTGGCTTGCCCTTCTCCACCAGGTCGACCTGCTGGTCCTTCCCGGAAACTGGGCCGGCGCCGCGCCTTACGGCGTGGAGACTCTGGAGGTCGACGGCAAACCTTATCCGTCGCGCGTGCTGTATGCGCCCAGCAACCGCATCGCCAACATCGTCGGTTGCCCGGCGCTCGCGCTTCCCGTCGGCGCGACCGCCGGCCGGATGCCGATCGGGATACAGCTGCTGGCACCGCCATTCGCGGAGGCACGCCTAGTCGCGGTCGGCCATGCGCTCGAAGGCGCGCTCGGCAACCTCGTCGAGCGATGGGGCATCGACCCGGTCCGGGCCTAGTCCCTTCCGATCAGTGCGCCGACTCCAACCGGCTTCAGCGGCGGACGTGGTCGGGGCAACGGGACCTCGGCCACGTCGATCCCGGTCTCCGCCGCGATCAGGCTCGCCACGGTCGGCAGGCAGTTACGACCCTGGCAGCGCCCCATCGACATCCGCGTGATCGCCTTCAGGCTGTTGGCCTCGGTGACGCCGGACCGCGTCCAGCGCCGCGCCTCTCCCAAGGTCACCTCCTCGCAGCGGCAGACGATGGTGTCGTCGCGCGCGAGTGACAGCAGCGATCCGGGCGGGCGATAGATCGCCTCGATCGCGACGCGGAAGGCCATCAGCCGCCTCAAGCGGCGGCGCAGGCGATCGCGATGGATCTCGGCCAATGGGCCGCTGGCCGCCCCCACGCGCATCGCGGCGGCGAGGCCGGCCAGCTCGCCTTCCAGCAGTGCCTTCTCGACGCCGGCGGCCCCGGCGCATTCCCCGGCGGCAAAGATACCTGGACGACTGGTCTCCAGATCTTGCGTGCGCACCGGGATCCAGCCACCCTTTCCCGGATCGTGCACGTGCTCGCAGCCGATCGAACGAGTGACCTCGCTTGCCGGGACCAGGCCGAAGCCGGCAACGACCGTGTCGACGGCCAATGTGCGCGCGCGCGACAAGTCGGGCGTGCCATCGTCGGCGAGCGGCGCGACCGTCGCTGCCTCGACGCGCCCCGCCCCCGTCGCCTCGACGATCACGTGACGGCTTCGGAACGGCACGCGATGCTTCATCAGGATCGCGCGATAGGCGATCCCTCGGACCAGCATTTCGGGCTCCAGAAGCAGACGCGGGAGCATCGCCAGCGTTGGCCGGTTCGCCGCCGCCTCCAGCACTTCGACCACCTCGGCGCCGCAGCGCACGAGGTTGGCCGCAGCCAGCAGCGTCAGAGGACCGTTCCCGGTCACCAGGATACGGCGGCCGGGAAGCGTGCGTTGTCCCTTGAGCAGGTTCTGCACGGCGCCCGCCCCCATGACACCGGGCAGCGTCCAGCCCGGGAACGGCACCGGCCGCTCGGTCGCTCCGGTGGCGACGACGGTGGCGCCGGGCGTGATCCGCCGCAGGCGGTCGTCGTGGACGAAAGCGGCGACGCCATCGTCGAAGAAGCCGTAGAATACCGCACCGGAGTAGTGCGCCACGTTCGGACCGCGCGCCGCGGCGAGCAGATCGGCTCCGCGCGTCGCCTCGTCGAACAGATCGGCGCGGACGTCACGCAGCGATTTGCTTGCCGGATGGCGGTAGTACTGGCCGCCCGCCTGCCGGTTGTCGTCGAGCAGCGTGACCTTCGCGCCATAATCCGCCGCCGTCCGTGCCGCGGCCAGGCCGGCGGGGCCGGCACCGATCACCAGGATCTCGCCGGTCACCCGAGCCTCGTCGCGCCGAAGCCGGCCTGAGTCTCGACGCGCATGCCTTCGGCAACCTCGGTCATGCACGCACGGCGGTTCGGTCTTCCGTCGATCACCAGCGCGCAATCCCAGCACTGGCCCATGCCGCAATAGTATCCCCGCGCCTCGCCGCGCACGGGGCTGGTCCGGGAGGCGATGTGGCCGATCGCGACCAGGACGCCGGCGACGGTCTCGCCCGCGAAGGCGACAACCGGCCTGCCGTCGACGGTGAGCGAGATGCGGCGGCCGCGCGTTCCCGCCGCGCCGAGGCGCAGATCGTCGCTCATGCGGCGAACCGTCCGGGCGTCCAGTCGCGGGCGAGATCCGGCATCGCCCGTCCCAGCACCGCGTCGGCCACCATCCTGCCGGCATAGGGACCCATCGAGAACCCGGCGTTGGTCGTGAAGGCGAAGAAGAGACCCAGACGCCCCGGCATCGGCCCGAGAGTCGGCTTCTGATCATGGGCGATCGCGGTGAAGCCGACCCAAGAGCGCAGAAGAGCGGCGTCCCGAAGCTGCGGCACGACCGAGCACTGGAAGCGGATGTTTTCCTGCAGCTGGTCGAGGTCCAGCTCCTTCCGGCCGCTGTCCTTGTCGCCGCGCCCCTGGAAGCCGCCGCCGAGGATGCAGGAGCCGTTGGGGAACTGCTTCAGCGTGAACTTTCCGGCGATGTGGGTGACGACGAGATTGTCCATGAACTGGCCGATCCGCTCGGTGACGCTGAGCGTGTTGACATTGAGCCGCACCGACATCCCGATGCCGAACATCGCCGCCGCTCGATCCGTCCAGGCGCCGGTTGCGAGGACCACGTTACGGCAGTCGATCTCCCCGGCGGTGGTCGAGAGCCGGTATCCGTTCCCCTTCGGGCGCTGCCCGGTGAGGCCGGCGACGGCAATCCCTCCGCCGGCCGCGCGAAGCGTTCGGATCAGCGCCTGGCCGGTCATCAGGGGACTGGCGAAGCTGTCCTCGGCACAGAAGGTCGCGGCCGTCACCGTCTGGGCGAGCCACGGCGCCCGGTCGCGCAGCGCGTTGCCGTCGAGCCAGTCCAGCTGGATACCTTGTGCTGCCTGATCGGCGGCACCGGCCTTGAGCGCCGCGACGTCCGCGGCAGATTGCGCGACGCGGATACCTCCCTTGTTGACGAAGCCGATGTCCTCGTCGAGCTCGCCTGCCAGCCGCCGCCACTCGGCAAGACCCTGACGATAGGCAGGCAGCAGGTCCGTCGCCTTGTTCTGCAAAGCGCAGGTGCCGGCATTGACCGCCGAGCCCTCTCGCCACGGCTCGGCCTTGTCGATCACCAGCACCTCGCGGCCAGCGCGCGCCAGATGGAGCGCTGTGGTGAGGCCAATTATCCCCGCGCCGACGACGACCGTCTCGGCCGCGGTCGGAATGCCCGCCTCGCCGCTCATCGCTCGGACAGGAAGCGGCTCAGGAACGCCTGGAGGCGAGGGTTCTGCGGACGCACAAGCAGCTCCTCCGGCGTGCCTTCCTGGCCGACCACGCCGCCATCCATGAAGCAGACGGTGTCCGCGACATCGCGCGCGAAAGCCATCTCGTGGGTCACCACGACCATCGTGGTGCCGTCGACCGCGAGCTGCTTGATCACGTTCAGCACTTCGCCGACCAGCTCCGGATCGAGTGCCGAGGTGACTTCGTCGAACAGCATGACCCTCGGCTGCATCGCGAGAGCGCGCGCAATCGCGACCCGCTGCGCCTGGCCGCCCGAGAGCTGCGAGGGATGGACATCCGCCTTCTCCGCCAGCCCGACCTTGCTCAGGAGATCGAGCGCAAGCTCGCGCGCTTCCGCAGGCGGCGTCCGCTTCACCACGACCGGCCCCTCCATGACGTTCTCGATCGCCGTCTTGTGGGGGAACAGGTTGAACTGCTGGAACACCATGCCGACATGCGATCGGTACTTGGCGAGTACGCGGCCGGGCGGCATCCGGTGGCCCGGGCCGAAGCGCATGACGTCGTCGCCGACCTCGATCGAGCCGCTGGACGGATCCTCGAGCAGGTTGATGCAGCGAAGCAGCGTCGACTTCCCGCAGCCCGATGGTCCGATCACGAAGTACTTGCCGCCCTTCGGCACATCGAGCGACACGCCCTTGATCGCATGGAAGGTGCCGTAGTGCTTGTGCAGGTCGGTGATGCGGATCATCGGCATGGGCATCTCACCGATCGACGCGCGCTTCGAGCCGGCGCGCAAGGCGCGTCAGCGGATAGAGCAGCGCGAAGTAAAGGAGCGCCGCGAAGGTGTAGACCTCCAGCGGACGATAGGTGGTAGAAGTGATCTGCGAGCTGACATACATGATGTCCGGCACCGCGACGACGTAAAGCAGCGAGGTGTTCTTCAGCTGCAGCACCGACTGGTTGACGAAGGGCGGCACCATCCGGCGGGTCGCCTGGGGAAGGATGATCCGGCGCATCAGCTGCATGTAGGTCATGCCGAGCGCGCGTGCCGCCTGCCACTGCCCCTTGTCGATCGACATCACGCCGGCGCGGAAGATCTCGGCGCAGAACGAGCCCATGTAAAGCGTGAGCCCGAGACCGGCCGCCGCCCAGGCCGGCAGATTGAAGTTGATGACGATCGGCAGCGCGTAGAAGAACCAGACGATCTGGATCAGAAGCGGCGTGCAGCGGAAGAACTGGACATAGCCGTTGATCGGCAACGTGATCCAGCGATAGGGCGCGAGAAGCGCCACCCCGCAGACGACGCCGATCACCAGGCCACCGACGATCGTGCCGACCGCATAGGTCAGCGTCATCAGGACGGCTTCGAACCACGCCGATTTGAGCACGACGCTGAAGGCGTACTGATAGCCCATCTAAGCTCCACCCGCCTCGAAACGCGATCGCCCCGCGCTATTGCCGGGGCGATCGTTCCTCCACCAAGTCGCGGCCCGAAGTCCGGCCGCGGTTCCCACGCTAGAAATTGAACTCCTTCGGCAGCTTGTTCGGGTCGAGGCCGTTCTTGGCGATCGCCTCGCTCATGACCGCCTTCACCGTGCCGTTG
>CAZDGR010000301.1:0-5882 GCA_964504845.1 uncultured Rhizobium sp.
CTCGCTCGACTTCCTAGGATTCGGCCTGCCGCCGGGATCGCCTTCCCTCGGCGAGCTCCTGGCCCAGGGCAAGAACAACCTGCAGGCTCCCTGGCTCGGCATCACCGGATTTCTGGTGCTGGCGACGATGCTGAGCCTCCTGGTCTTCGTCGGCGAGGCGGTGCGCGACGCCTTCGACCCCAGGAAGTCGGCCGCATGACCGCACTACTCGAGGTGAAGGACCTCTCGGTCACCTTCCGGACGCAGGTCGCGACGGTCGAGGCCGTAAAGCACCTGTCCTTCATGCTCGACAAGGGCGAGACGCTGGCGCTGGTCGGCGAGTCGGGATCCGGCAAGTCGGTGACCGCGCTCTCCGTCCTCCAGCTTCTCCCCTACCCGGTCGCCTCGCATCCCTCGGGATCGATCCGCTTCGCCCGGCAGGAGCTGGTCGGCGCCACGCCCGACGAGCTGATGCGCGTCCGCGGGGACCGCATCACGATGGTGTTCCAGGAACCGATGACCTCGCTCAACCCGCTGCACACGGTCGAGCGGCAGATCGGCGAGATCCTGGCGCTGCACAAGCAGATAACCGGCTCCGCCGCCCGCAACCGCATCGTCGAGCTGCTGCACCTGGTCGGCATCGACGACGGCGAGCGCCGGCTCGATTCCTTCCCGCACCAGCTTTCCGGCGGACAGCGCCAGCGCGTCATGATCGCGATGGCCTTGGCCAACGAGCCCGACATCCTGATCGCCGACGAGCCCACCACCGCCCTCGACGTCACGATCCAGGCCCAGATCCTGGCGCTGATCCGCGACCTGCAGCAACGCCTGGGCCTGGCGATGCTGCTGATCAGCCACGACCTCGGCGTCGTCGCCAAGGTCGCGCATCGCGTCGCGGTGATGAACAAGGGCGAGATCGTCGAGCAGGGTCCGGTCTCGGAAGTCTTCGCCAGGCCGCAGCATCCCTACACCCGCCACCTGCTGGCGAGCGAGCCCAAGGGCGAGCCGGAGCCGACCGCCCCCGATGCGCCGGTCCTGCTCTCCTCCGAGAAGCTCAAGGTCTGGTTCCCGATCAAGGCCGGCGTCTTCCGCCGCACCGTCGACCACATCAAGGCCGTCGACGAGATCTCGATCGAGATCCGTTCCGGCGAGACGCTGGGCGTCGTCGGCGAGTCCGGTTCCGGCAAGTCTACGCTGGGCCTGGCGCTGCTGCGCCTCCTGAAGGCCGAAGGCGGGATCCGCTTCGACGGCCAGGAGATCGCCGGCCTCGGCGGCGGCAGGCTCCGGCCGCTCCGGCGCGAAATGCAGATCGTCTTCCAGGATCCCTACGGCTCCTTGAGCCCGCGAATGTCGATCCGCGAGATCGTCGGCGAGGGCCTGGAAGTGCACGAACCCGGCGTTTCGGAAGAGGAGCGCGACGAGCGCATCGTCGCGGCCTTAACCGAGGTCGGGCTCGACCCCGCTGCGCGGGACCGCTATCCGCACGAATTCTCCGGCGGCCAGCGCCAGCGCATCGCGATCGCCCGCGCCCTGGTGCTGAAGCCGCGCCTGATCGTGCTCGACGAACCGACCTCGGCGCTCGACCGCTCGGTCCAGGCGCAGATCGTCGACCTGCTCCGCGACCTGCAGCGCCGCCATGGCCTCACCTACCTGTTCATCAGCCACGACCTCAAGGTCGTCCGGGCCATGTCGCATCGGATCCTGGTGCTGAAGAACGGCCGCCGGATCGAGGAAGGACCGGCCGAGGAGATCCTCTCCAGGCCCCAGCACCCCTATACCCAGGCCCTGCTCGCCGCGGCCTTCGATCTGGAGGCGGCGCCGGCCGGCGTGGTAAGCACCTGACCTTTGAAGTCGGGTTGCAGAAGATGCCGAGCGATCGTCTTTACCTCTACGACACCACCCTCCGCGACGGCGCCCAGACCCAGGGCGTCGATTTCTCGGCAGAGGACAAGCGCGCCATCGCCGAGGCGCTGGACCGGCTGGGCATCGACTACATCGAGGGCGGGTGGCCCGGCGCCGACCCGACCGACGACCGTTTCTTCGCCGAGAAGATTCCGCTCAAGCGGGCTCGGCTCGCGGCGTTCGGCATGACGCGCCGGTCCGGCCGCAGCGCCGGCAACGATCCCGGACTCGCCGCCACGTTGGGTGCGGGCGCGCCGGTCGCGACGCTCGTCGGCAAGACCTGGGACTTTCATGTCGGCGTGGCACTCGGCGTCCCGCTCGACGAGAACCTCACGATGGTCGCCGAGTCCGTGGCGCATGCCGCGACCAGAGCACGTGAGGTCGTGTTCGACGCCGAGCACTTCTTCGACGGCTGGAAGGCCAATCGGGACTACGCGCTCTCGTGCCTGGAGGCCGCCCACAAGGGCGGCGCCCGCTGGCTCGTCCTCTGCGACACCAATGGCGGCACGCTTCCCGACGAGATCGAGACGATCGTCCGCGACGCCGCGACCCGCGTCCCGGCCACCCATCTCGGCATCCATTGCCATGACGACACCGGCAATGCGGTGGCCAACTCGCTCGCCGCCGTCCGCGCCGGCGCCCGCATGATCCAGGGCACGTTGAACGGTCTCGGCGAGCGTTGCGGCAACGCCAACCTGGTGACGCTGATCCCGACTCTCGTCCTCAAGATGGGCTTCGAGACCGGCATCGGCGCCGACGGTCTCCGCCGCCTGCCTCAGGTCTCGCATCTGCTGGACGAACGGCTCAACCGGGCGCCCGCGCGCCAGGCGCCTTACGTGGGCGAGTCCGCCTTCGCGCACAAGGGCGGGCTGCATGCATCCGCGGTCGAGAAGGATCCGCGCGCCTACGAGCATGTCGACCCGGCGCTGGTCGGCAACCGCCGGCACGTCGTCGTCTCCGACCAGGCCGGCCGCTCGAACCTGATCGCGCGCTTCCGCGAGATCGGACTCGAGGTCTCCATCGACGACCCGCGCCTTCCAAAGTTGATTGATCAAGTAAAGGCGCGCGAAGCCGAGGGCTATGCCTATGACGGCGCCGAGGCGAGCTTCGAGCTGCTGGCGCGCCGCGCCTTAGGCCAAGTCCCCGACTACTTCACCGTGCGGCGCTTCCGGGTGATGGACGAGCGGCGCTTCAACGCGCGCGGCGAGCTGGTCACCGAGTCCGAGGCGACCGTGACCATCGGCATCGGCAACGTGCTCCACCACGAGGTCGCGATGGGCAACGGCCCGGTCAACGCGCTCGACACCGCGCTCCGCAAGGCGCTAGGCAATCTCTACCCTATGCTCGCGCAAGTCCGGCTCGTCGACTTCAAGGTCCGCATCCTGACCCAGTCCGGCGGCACCAACGCGGTCACCCGCGTGATGATCGAAAGCGCCGACGGACAGGGCCGGCGCTGGGACACGGTCGGCGTCTCGCCCAACATCATCGACGCCTCGCTCGACGCGCTTTCCGACAGCATCACCTGGAAGCTGACGCGCGAAGGCGTGCCGGTGGCGGCCTAAGGTCATGGCAGGCACCGACCGCAAGCAGGTGGGCCTCACCGGCGGTCCGCCCGTGATCCTCCATCAGCCGCAGCTTGGCGAGAACATCGGGCTTGCCGCCCGCGCGATGCTGAACTGCGGCCTGACCGAGATGCGGCTGGTGGCACCCCGCGACGGCTGGCCGAACGAGCGGGCCGTCGCCGCGGCCTCCGGCGCCAACGCGGTGATCGACAAGGCCACGGTCTTCGCGACCCTTCCCGAGGCGATCGCCGACCTGACCCATGTCTTCGCCACCACCGCCCGGCCAAGAGGCATGGTCAAGCCGGTGATGACGCCGCGTGCGGCCGCCTCGGCGCTCCGCACGCTGACGTCCGAAGGATTGAAGCCCGGGCTGCTGTTCGGACCGGAGCGCATGGGCCTCACCAACGACGACGTGCCGCTCGCCGACACCATCGTCACCGTGCCGCTGAACCCGGGGTTTTCGTCGCTGAATCTCGCCCAGGCCGTGCTGCTGGTGGGCTACGAGTGGCTGCAGGCGGCGGACGCGACGCCCGACACCCAGTACTGGGGCGGTGGCGACGAGCCGGCGCCGAAGGCCGAGCTGATCAACTTCATGGAGCGCTTCGAGGCCGAGCTCGACGATTGCGGCTTCCTGCGCAATCTCGAGCAGCGCCCGACCATGGTCCGGAACCTGCGCAATCTCTTCCAGCGCGCGAGGCCGACGAGCCAGGAGCTGCGCACGATGCACGGCGCCGTCCGCAACCTGGTCGACAAGCGGAAAAGCTAGGCGCCCTTCGCCTCGGTCAGCACCATGTCCATGGCGCGGCGGAGGCGCTGGAACAGCTCGCCGATCTCGGCCTCGGTGATGATCAGCGGCGGTGCCAGCACGATGCAGCGATCCAGCGGGCGGGTCAGGATTCCGGCTTCGAGCCCGGCCTCGTAGACCTTCTTGGCTGTGCCGCCGACCTTCAGCGACGAGATGTTGCCTTCGAGCTGCTCCGCCGTGGGCTTGAACTCGACCGCGCCGCCGAGGCCGAAGCGCCGTGTGGTCGCGACCAGCGGGTGATCGCGCATCGCATCGACCGCCTTGTTCCAGACCGGCAGCAGCGACTGCACGTGCTTGACGATCTGGCGCTTCTCGAAGATCTCGAGCGTCTTCAGCGCGACTGCCGCCGGCACCGGATGCGCGTGATAGGTGCCGCTATGGGCGAACCACCCATTGGCGTCGCTGCCCTTCTCCAGTGCCTTGTAGAACTCGTCGGACATCACGACGGCGGAGATCGGCTGATAGGCGCCGGACATGCCCTTGGCGCAGCTGAAGCAGTCGGGCGTCACGCCGAAGGACTGCGATCCCCACATCTGGCCGGTACGCCCGAAGCCCGTCACGACCTCGTCGAGGAAGAAGCGGACGCCGTACTCATCGCAGACCTGCTTGATCTTCTGGAAATAGTCCTTCGGCGGCACCGCCCAGCCGGAAGCCGTCGCGATCGGCTCGGCGAAGAAGGCGGCGACCGTCCTAGGCCCCGCCTTCTCGATCGCCTGGCGGACCTCTTCGGCGAGTCGGTCGGCATAGGCGCCCTCGCTCTCGCCGGGAGCCGCACCGGTCGGGTGGCTCACATGGATGCAGTCGTCGGTCGGGATGCCGAAGCTGCGGTGCAGGCCGGTTCCGCCGCCGAGCGCGGTCATGGCGATCGTGCCGCCATGGTAGCTGCCGAAACGCGAGATCACCTTCCGGCGCTCGGGATTTCCGGCATAGCCGTTCGCGTACCAGAGGAACTTGATCAGGCTGTCGTTCGCCTCCGAGCCGGTCGTGGCGAAGGCGACCTTGGCGTTCGGGAACGGCGCGGCGGCCGCCATCCGGTCGGCGAGCTCCATCACCACCGGCACGGTCCGGTGCGAGGCCGAAGGGTAGAAGGGCAGCGCCCGCATCTGGCGGATCGCCGCCTCGACCAGCTCCTCCTCGCTGAATCCCAGCGCCGCGCAGTAAAAGGAGGAGACCGCCTCGACATAGTCGCGGCCCCGCTCGTCGATGACGAAGACGCCCCGGCCGCCGGTGATCACGAGCGGCCGCTCGGTCCTGAGCCTCTTCAGGTCCGAGAAGCCTAAGATCATGCTATCGTTGCGATAATTCGCGCCGCGAAGGGCCGTGGCCATGGTCGCCGGCTCCCGGTTCCGAGGGGTCCAAAGCGCCAGCCTACACGGGTCCAGCCGGCGTTTGACATCCGATTCCCCGTCCCTATACTCCGCGCCTCTTTCCGGGAACGTGAACGTATCCAACGAGATGCGTTCCGGCCAATGGCCCTACCGGGACAACAACAGCCCAATACGGAGCAACCATGGCAAAGCGTGAAAGCGCGAAGTACAAGATCAACCGACGCCTCGGGGTGAATCTCTGGGGTCGGCCCAAGAGCCCGGTCAATCGCCGCGAATACGGCCCCGGCCAGCACGGCCAGCGCCGCA
>CAZDGR010000302.1:0-5846 GCA_964504845.1 uncultured Rhizobium sp.
GTCGATGCGCTGCACAGCGTCTGGACGGACATGGCGAAGGACCCGACGATCATCGATGCCGAGCGCAAGAAGCGAAACCTGATGGCGGACCTGCCGAAGCAGGTGCTCGACGGCATCACGCCCTTCTACCAGATGGCGATCAAGGAAGGCGTCTACGACCGGCGTGGCGGCGGACAGGATGCGGCGAAGGTCGACTTCGAGTTCTACGTCGAGGCCGGCCAGATGCAGGGCCCGATCGAGTCGATCAAGGCCGAAGACTACTGGGACTTCGGCCCGCTCGACGCCGCCCGCAAGAAGCTCGGCAGCTAACGCCTGACGGCATGCGCGCCGCGACGCCCTCAGCACATGGCGTCGCGGCGCAGCCGCATTACCGATGACCGAAGTCACTCCTTCGCTCGGGTCGCGCAAGACCGGGGTCCTGCCGGCGCGGCCCCCGCGCAACCGGCTCGCCGACCTCGCGGCCCATCCGCTCACGCTGCGCCTGGTGACCGCCGTGATCCTGTTCTCGGCCTGGGAGTATGCCGGGCGCCTGCCGGTGAGCCCTGCCTTCCCCGGCTTCGCCGAGACCATGATCGCCTTAGCCGAGATGGCGAAGGACGGCTCGCTGATCGAGGCGCTCCTGATCACGCTCCAGCCCCTGGTCGCGGGCCTCGCGATCTCGGCCGTCGTCGGCATCGGGCTCGGCGTCGCGATGGGGATCAGCCGCTTCACCGAATGGCTGATGGCACCGCCCTTCATCGTCATGCAGGCGGCGCCGATGGCAGCGCTGATCCCGCTACTGGTCTTCGCCTACGGCATCGGGCTCGCGTCCAAGATCCTGACCGTCTGCATCATGGCGATGCCGGTGATCGTGCTGAACTCGTACCTCGCGATCCGCCAGACGCCAGCCTCGCTGCTCGAGATGGGGCGCTCGTTCCTCGGCTCGCGCGCCCAGATCATCCTCAAGATCATGCTGCCTTCGGCGAGCCCGGTGATCTTCGCCGGGCTCAGGCTCGGCGCCGCCGCCGGATTCATCGGCGCGATCCTGGCCGAGCTGCTGATCACGCCGACCGGCATCGGCGACCTGATCACCTACAACCAGTCGATCGCCGAATACCCGAAGATGTACGCCGCCATCTTCTCGGTTATCGCGCTCTCCGTGCTGTTCATCGAAGGGCTCGGAAAGATCGAGGCGGCCATCTTCCGCCGGGAAGGACGCAAGGCATGACCACCGCGAGACGCGAACGGCCGGCCGAGACCGGCGCGCCGATCATCGAGGTCCGCGCGATCTCGAAGATCTACGAGGGCGGCGTCGAGGCGCTCAACGACATCTCGCTCGAGGTGCCGCGTGGCAAGCTGACGACGCTGCTGGGCCCGTCGGGCTGCGGCAAGACCACGCTGCTCAAGATAATCGCGGGGCTGATTCCGGCGACGTCGGGCGAGGTCCTGGTGTCCGGCCGGCCGGTGACCGGCCCCGGACCGGACCGTGCCTTCGTCTTCCAGGACTTCGCGCTGATGCCGTGGGCGAGCGTGCTCCGCAACGTCGCCTTCGGCCTCGAGCTTCGCGGCGTCGCCCAAGCCGAACGCGAGGGGATCGCACGCCGCCATATCGGGGAAGTCGGCCTGGCCGGCTTCGAGGATCGCCATCCGCACGAGCTTTCCGGCGGCATGCGCCAGCGCGTCGGTCTCGCCCGCGCGCTCGCGGTCGACGCCGACGTGCTGCTGATGGACGAGCCCTTCTCCTCGGTCGACGAGCAGACCCGGCGGAAGTTCCAGGAGGACATGCTGAGCCTGCTCTCGGCGCACGGCAAGACGGTCCTCTTCGTCACCCACTCGATCGAGGAGGCGGTCTATCTCTCCGACCGCATTGTGCTGCTCTCCCGCCGGCCGAGCCGCGTCGTCCAGGTGATCGAACCGGCGATCCAGCGCGGCGACGATCCGGATTCGATCCGCCGCCACCCTGCCTATCTCGATACGGTCGAGACGATCTGGCAAGGCCTCAAGCGCTACCTGGACTGACCGATGAAGATCTACGGCTTCCGCGTGCCCCTGATGGCCTCGCTGATCGTCTGGATCGCGGTGTGGGAGGTGGTCGGCCAGACCGGTGCGGCGCTGGTCCTGCCGCCGTTCTCGGCCGTGGTCGAGCGCATGGTCGAGATCGTGCCGACGCCAACGTTCCTGAAGGCGCTGGCGATGACCGGCGAGGCCTACCTGATCGGCAACCTGATCGCGATCGGGATCGGCGTGCCGGTCGGCGTGCTGATGGGGCGCTCGGTCGTCGCCGACCGGTTGCTGCTGCCCTGGGTCAACATCTTCCTGAGCGCGCCGCTAAGCGCGCTGGTGCCGGTGATCATGGTGCTGTTCGGGCTCGGCATGACGACGATCGTGCTGACCGTGGTGCTGTTCGCGGTCTGGATCATCGTGCTCGATGCCCGCGCCGGTGTGCGCGGCATCTCGCCGTCGCTGGTCGAGATGGCCAGGAGCTACGGCGCCACGCCGTGGCAGGCCTTCACCAAGATCTACCTCTGGGCGGCGCTGCCCGAGATCCTCGCCGGCATCCGCTTGGGCTGCATCCGTGCCGTCAAGGGCGTGATCATCGGCCAGCTGCTGATCTCCATCGTCGGCTTCGGCCATCTGTTCGAGATCTATTTCTCGAACTTCCTGATGGAGCATTTCTGGGCGCTAGTGCTGACCCTCTTCGTGTTCGCCTTCGCGATCGCCGAGGGCCTGGGGCATCTCGAACGGCGAGTCGAGTACTACGCGTCGAGCCGCCAGCAGTGAAGCGCCGGCGGGCTCGATGCCCGCCGGCTCTCCGAAGCTAAAGCAGTGCGAACTTCACGATGAACAGCACCGCGAGCACGGCGACGACCGGGCTCACTTCCTGGAAGCGTCCGGCGGCGACCTTGATCGCGGCATAGGAGATGAAGCCGAAGGCGATGCCGTGCGCGATCGAGAAGGTGAGCGGCATCGAGACCGCCGTCACCACGCCCGGCGCGTATTCGGTCACGTCCTCCCAGTCCAGCTCCGCCAGTCCGCGGGCCATCAGGCAGGCGACGAAGAATAGCGCCGGCGCGGTCGCGTAGGCAGGAACCGTGGTCGCCAGGGGCGCCAGGAACAGCGCCAAGAGGAAGCAGGCCGCGACGATGACGGCCGTCAGGCCGGTACGGCCGCCTTCCTTGATGCCGGCGGCGCTCTCGATGTAGCTGGTCGTGGTCGATGTGCCGAGGACGGCACCACCCATCGCCGCGACCGAGTCCGTCACCAGCGCCTGGCGGATCCGCGGAAGCTTGCCCTCCTTGTCGAGGAAGCCGGCACGGTGCGCGAGACCGATCAGCGTGCCGGCGTTGTCGAAGAGGTCGACGAACAGGAAGGCGAAGACCACCGCGACGAGACCGAGCGAGAGTGCGCCGGCGATGTCGAGCTGGAGGAAGGTCGGCGCCAGGGACGGCGGTATCGAGGCGATGCCGTTGAACGGCGAATAGCCGAAGACGATGCCGATAGCGGTTACGCCGAGGATCGCGATCATGATCGCGCCGCGGACCCGCATCGCATCAAGGCCGACCATCACGAAGAAGCCGATGCAGGCGAGGATCGTGGTCGGGGACTTGAGGTTGCCGATGCCGACGATCGTCGCCTTGTTCTCGACGATCAGGCCGGCGTTCTTGAGCGCGATGATCGCGAGGAACAGGCCGATGCCGGCGGAGATCGAGAGCTTCAACGCGCGCGGGATCGAGTTGATGATCCATTCGCGGACCCTGGTGACGGTCAGCACCAGGAAGAGGAAGCCCGAGACGAAGACGGCGCCGAGCGCGATCTGCCAGCTCACCCCCATGCCGAGGACCACGCCGTAGGCGAAGTAGGCGTTGAGGCCCATGCCGGGTGCGAGCGCGATCGGGTAGTTGGCGTAGAGCCCCATCAGCAGCGTCGCACCCGCCGCGGCGAGGCAGGTGGCGACGAACACCGCGCCCTTGTCCATGCCCGCATCGCCGAGGATCAGCGGATTGACGAAGATGATGTAGGCCATGGTCAGGAACGTGGTGATGCCGGCCAGCACCTCCGTCCTGACGTCGGTCTTGCTCTCGTCCAGCTTGAAGAAAGTCGTCAGCGTCATTCGAGTCCCCCTATCCCGCGTTAGCCCGCGGAACACGGAGGAACCGTTCTAGACGCCGCTGCGCAGCAGCGGCCGATCCGCCGAAGGAACACCCAGGGACTTCAGCTTCCGATGGAGCGCCGAGCGCTCCATGCCGACGAATGCGGCGGTGCGGGAGATGTTCCCGCCGAAGCGGTTGATCTGGGCCAGCAGATACTCTCGCTCGAACAGCTCCCGCGCATCCCGGAGAGGCAGGCCCATGATCTCCCCGCCCCTCTCCCAGCGCAACACGGTGGGCGTGTTGGAGCCGATCTCGGGCGGCAACGATTCGGCGGAGATCGGCTGCGAGGGGTCGCCCGACGCCATGATCAACAGCCAATCCGCGACGTTGCGGAGCTGGCGCACGTTGCCCGGCCAGTCGTAGGCCTGCAGCGCCACCATCGCATCCTCGCCGACCTCGCGCTTCGGCAGACCGGCATTTTCGGCCGCCTGGCTCAGAAAATGGCGAATCAGCACCGGGATGTCCTCGCGCCGCTCACGCAACGACGGCACGCGGAGCGGCACGACGTTGAGCCGATAGAACAGGTCCTCGCGGAAGGTGCCTTCCTCGATCATCGTCGGCAGGTCGCGGTTGGACGTCGCCAGCACGCGGGCATCCACTTCGATGCGCGCGGTGCCGCCGACCCGCCGGAAGGCCTGGTCCTGCAGCACGCGGACGATCTTGCCCTGGGTCTCTGCCGGCATATCGGCGACCTCGTCGAGCAGCAGCGTGCCGCCGTTCGCCTGCTCGAAGGTACCGAGGCGCACGTCGGCGCCGTTCTCGGTGCCGAACAGCTCGGCCTCGAAGCGTTCTGGCTCGAGCGTCGCGCAGTTGAGGACGACGAACGGCGCGTCGGCGCGGCGCGACTTGGCGTGGATCATCCGCGCCGCGACTTCCTTGCCGGCGCCGGCGCCGCCGGTGATGAACACACGGCTGCCGGTCGGCGCCACCCGTTCGATCGCGAGCTTAACCTGCAGCAGCGCCTGGCTGACCCCGGTCAGCTCCACCGAAGCGCCCGACCGCAGCTTCAGCTCCTCGTTCTCGCGCTTGAGCCTGGCGGTCTCGACCGCATGCGCGACGATCAGCAGCAGGCGGTCGGTCTGGAACGGCTTCTCGATGAAGTCGTAGGCACCGAGCTTGATCGCCTGCACCGCGGTCTCGATCGTGCCGTGGCCGGAGATCATCACCACCGGCACGTGCGGGTGCTCCTTGCGGACGACCTCGAGCAGCTGCAGGCCGTCGAGCGCGCTTCCCTGCAGCCAGATGTCGAGCACCAGCAGGGATGGCCGGCGCTGGCGCAGCTCCGCCAGCGCCGAGTCGGACTCCGCTGCCACCCGCGTGACATAGCCCTCGTCCTCGAGCACGCCGGCGATCAGCGTGCGGATATCCGCCTCGTCGTCGACGATCAGTACGTCATGCGCCATGTCCGACGGCCCTCAATTCCTTCTTGTCCACCTCGCCGAGCGTGCCGCCCGGCAGCACCAGGGCGACCTTCGCCCCGCCGCCGTCGTTGTCGCCGAGGACGAGGCGCCCGCCATGGTCCTCGGCGATCTTCTTGACGATCGCGAGGCCGAGGCCGGTGCCCTTGGTCCGCGTCGTCACATAGGGTTCGGTCAGGCGCTCGCGCCCGTCGACCGGCAGGCCCTTGCCGTTGTCGGTGACCTCGATCCGGGTCTCGCCGTTCTCGAGCGCGAGCGTGAGGCGGATCAGGCCCGGTGGCAGATGGCCGTCCGGCAG
>CAZDGR010000303.1:0-5793 GCA_964504845.1 uncultured Rhizobium sp.
TCCGCATCGGCTCGCGCGAGGTCGGATAGGAGTTGATCATCCGGCAGTCGAAGAGAGCCGGCGTCGGCTTGACCTTCTTCTTCGCGATCTGCTCCGAGATCGCGACCAGCTCCTCGGCGCGCTCGAGGTAGTCGGTATGCGGAAATTCCTTGTAGCAGATGAGCAGGTCCGCCGACTTCACCATCAGCTCGGTCATGTGGCAGTGCGGGTCGAGCTCGGACGAGACGACGACGTCGGGCCCGACGAGATCGCGCACGCGCTTCAGCACGTCGCCCTCGCAGTCGTCGTAGCCGTCCGCGACCATCGCGCCGTGCAATCCCAGGATCACCATGTCGACCGGCATCGCCGCCTTCAGCTGCGAGAGGATGTCGTCGCGGAATTCCTCGTAGACCTTCTTCACGACGTTGCCCGCCGGCTGCGCCGAGGCGACGAGGCCCTCGGTCACCGTCCAGCCCTTCTCCTTGGCGACACGACGGAGAACCCAGAGCGGCGAGGCGATGTGGGTCGGGTAGTTCGGGTAGGTGCCCGGCGGAAAATAGCTCCGCTCCATGAACGCATCCTTGCCGGTCAGCATCGGCGAGAAGGTGTTCGTTTCCATCGCGAGGGATGCGGTAAAAACGCGCATGGCTGGTTCCTGGTGATCAATCGATGACCGACCCTATGCCGCCGGCTCGGGCTGCCTCAAGCGGATGCGCCCGCACGCGGGCTAGGGCGGGGCGTCGACAACGACCTAAGGTATCGGAGTGCCGCTCGGATAAAGGTCTGAAAACGCTGGTGCCGAAGGGGAGGATCGAACTCCCGACCTACTGATTACGAATCAGTTGCTCTACCACTGAGCTACTTCGGCGGCCCGCCGTCGAGCGGCGCGGAACATACCCACATGGGTCCGGTTCGGCAACTGTTCCGGCTTGGCAGGGGGAGGGGGGAGGCGTAGCATTTTCGGGTCGAGGATTTGGCCCGCCAACCCGTCAGGAGGCTAGGGAATGCCCACGACGCATAACCTGGAAGATTTGAAGGCACAGCACGCCCGGCTCGAGCACGAGCTCGAGCAGCAGAACTCCCGTCCTCATCCCGACGATCAGACGATCGCGGATCTGAAGCGCCAGAAGCTGAAGATCAAGGACGAGATCGCGGAGATGACGCGACACTGACGCGCAAGAAAAGCGCGATCTCCAATCAGGCCGCGCCTCGTGCCCGGGACCGGGTGCGGGGCGCGCTCGTTTTTTCGGCCTCCGCCTTCGCCGCCTCGCCGAGGATCCAGTTCTTGAAGGCCGCGATCTTCGGCTCGTCGGCGCGCCCGGTCGGGCAGACCAGGTGATAGGCGTCCTCGGTCTCGATGTAGATGTCGAAGGGCTGGATCAGCCGCCCCGTCTCCAGCTCCTCGGCGAAGTATTCGGGCGGGCCTAGCGCCACGCCCAGCCCTTCGGCCGCGGCCGCCACCGCCATCTGCGTGGTGTCGAACTCGACCAGACGGCGCGACGGCCGCCAGGTGCAGCCGGCCGCCTTGAACCAGGCCTTCCAGTCGAGCGTGTCGTCGGTCTCGGTCAGCAGCGGCAGGAGCTGCAGGTCGCTCGGCTGCGACAGGCTCTGGCCCTTGGTCAGCTTCGGGCTCAGGAGCGGCGTATAGACCGGGCGGATCACCTTCCACGAGCTGAGCTCGGGCCAGTCGCCATGGCCGTAGCGGATCGCGATGTCGACATCCTCGCGCGCGAAGTCGACGAGACGATCGGTCGTCGTCAGCTTCACGTCGATGTCGGGATGCGCCTTCAGGAAGCCGCCGAGACGCGGCACCAGCCAGCGCGCGGCGAAGGAGAAGGTGAGGCTCAAGGTCAGCACGCCGGAGTCGCCGCGGGCCTGGACCTTCTGCACCGCCTCGGCGAGACGATCGAAGCCGTCGCGCACGCCCGGCCACAGCAGCTGCCCCGCATCGGTCAGCAGCAGGCGGCGGGTGAGGCGGCGGAACAGCGGCTGGCCGAGCTGGTCCTCGAGCAGCTTTACCTGGTGGCTGATCGCCGCCTGGGTGACGCCGAGCTCGGAGGCGGCACGGGTGAAGCTCAGGTGGCGGGCCGCGGCCTCGAAGGCGCGGAGCGCGGACAAGGGCGGCAGGCGACGGCTCATGGCGGCGGCACTATGCATTAGCTCTGCTCATCGACGCAATGCACAAATCTCATTTGTCGACATTGTCCCTTGGGCCGCAGGTTGCCGGGCCCTGCCGCTTCGCATCGGAGATGGTCATGGCCGGCACCCATCGCTACAGCACCACCGTCGAATGGACCGGCAATACCGGCGAGGGGACGCGAACCTACAAGTCCTACGAGCGCGCGCACGTGATCTCGGTCACGGGCAAGCCGCCGATCCCCGGATCCTCCGACCCCGCCTTCCGCGGCGATCCGAAGCGCTACAATCCCGAGGATCTGCTGGTCGCATCGCTGGCGACCTGTCACATGCTGTGGTTCCTGCACCTGGCCGCGATGGCCAAGGTCGTGGTCGTGGCCTATGTCGACCGTGCCTCGGGCACGATGGTCGAGGAGGCGTCCGGCGCCGGGCGATTCACCGACGTGGTGCTGGCGCCCGAGGTGACCGTCGAAGGCGCCGTCGATCAGGCAAGGATCGACGCGCTGCACCACGAGGCGCACGCGCATTGCTTCATCGCCAACTCGGTGAATTTCCCCGTGCGGTGCGAGGGGCGCGTGCGCGGTGCGGGCACGGATTAGTTGGCCTTATGGTGCAGATGCGAAAAGATCGTTTGTCCACAGGCGGGACCGGGGCCAATTTCTAGTTCCTAGACGGAAGGAGTCCTCCCCCATGACCCACCAGTCCGCTTCCTGTGAGACCGCCCCTCGCCCCGCGTTCCAGGCCCGCATCGGCTTCGCCCCCCGCCGGTCCGGTTTCTTCGCGGCGATCGTCGACCGCCTGCTCGACTGGCAGGAGCGCAACCGCTCCCGCATCCTGCTCGGCCGCCTCGACGACCGCATGCTGCGCGACATGGGCATCAGCCGCGCCGACGTCGACTACGAGGTCGCCAAGCCCTTCTGGCGCGCTTAAGGCAGCGTGAGCCGGAAGGCAGAAGGCGGTTGTCTTTGCGGAGCCGTCCGCTTCCGGGCGGACGGCCCGCCCTCTTACGTCAACTTCTGCCATTGCCGGATGTGCCAGAAGGCCTCCGGCGCGCCGATGATGGCCTGGGCCACCTGGCCCAGGTCCAAGGTCGAGTTCTTGGAGGCGCAGCCCAAGCTGCGCCGCTCCTCGGACATCGCCGAGCGTGGATTCTGCCCCGACTGCGGCGCGTCGCTGGTCTGGCAGCGCCTCGGCGCCGAGACCATCGATCTCGCCGTGGCATCCTTCGACGATCCGAACACGCTCGCCCCCTCCGAGCACATCTGGACCGAAAGCCGGGTCCGATGGCTCACTCTCACCGACCATCTGCCGCGCTACCGCAAGCGCCATGGAACCGAGAAGGAGACCTCGTGAAGCTCTACGACTACGCGCCGTCGGGCAACGGCTACAAGGTGCGCCTGCTGCTCGCCCATCTCGGCATCACGTACGAGCGGATCGAGGTCGATTCCAACGCCGGCGGCACGCAGACGCCGGAGTTCCTGAAGATGAACGCCAACGGCAAGATCCCGACCGTCGTGCTCGACGACGGCATGGTGCTGCCGGAGTCGAACGCGATCCTCTACTACTTCGCCGAAGGCACGCCCTACCTGCCGGAGAAGAAGATCGACCGCGCCCAGGCGCTCCGCTGGATGTTCTTCGAGCAGTACAGCCACGAGCCCTACATCGCGGTCCTGCGCAACTGGCTGCATCACCTGCCCTCGATCACGGACGAGCAGAAGGCGCGCGTGCCGGACCTGAGGAAGCGCGGCGAACGCGCACTCCAGGTGATGGACGAGCACCTGGCGAAGGAGCCCTACTTCGCTGCCGGCCGCTACACGATCGCCGACATCGCGCTCTACGCCTATACGCATGTCGCCGACGAGGGCGGGTTCGACCTGAAGAGATATCCGTCGATCCAGGCCTGGATGGGACGCGTCAAAGCCCAGCCCGGCCACGTCCCGCTCGACCGGGTCTGACGTCGTGGCGGGCCGGGCCTTCGAGGGCGGATGCCTTTGCGGCCAGGTTCGCTACCGGGCGACCGGCGAGCCCAGATCCCCCGGCTACTGCCACTGCCGCATGTGCCAGCGCGCGACCGGCGCGCCGGTCACCGCCTGGGCCAGCTTCCCGGCATCGCAGGTCCGCTTCACCGGCGAGATGAGGGCTTACGAGTCCTCAGCAGGCACGCATCGCTGCTTCTGCGCCAATTGCGGCTCATCGCTGGCGACGATGAATGCCGGCTCCGGGATGATCGCGCTTTCCATTCCGACCCTGGACGAACCCGAGCGCGTGCCGCCGGCGGTGCATGTATGGTGCTCGAGCCAGCTGCCCTGGCTCTGGATCGAAGACGGACTCGAACATCGGGAGCGCTGATGACGCCGAAGCTCTTCTACTTCCCCGGCAACGCCAACCTGGCGCCGCACATGGTCCTCGAAGAGCTTGGCGTGCCGTACGAGCTGGTGCTGGTCGACCGTGCCCAGAATGCTCACAAGTCGGCCGAGTACATGAAGCTCAACCCGATGGGCCGCATCCCCACATACGTCGACGGCGACCTGGTGATCTCGGAAACCGCGGCGATCTGCCTGCATCTCGCCGACAAGCACCATATGCTGGCGCCGAAGCTGGGCACGGCCGAGCGCGGGCGCTTCTATTCGTGGCTGATGTACCTCACCAACACGGTGCAGGCCGAGCTGATCTTCTACTTCTATCCCGAGAAGCTCGCGGCGTCGGATGCCGCCCGCGCCGAGATCAAGGCGTCCGAGGAAGCGCGGGTCGGCGGCATGTTCGACACGATCGAGCAGGAGCTCGCCGACGGCCGGCCGTATCTGCTGGGCCAGACCTACACGATCCTCGATCCCTACCTGCTGATGCTCGGCCGCTGGACCCGCGGCATGAAGCGCCCGGCACGGACTCTTCCGCATGTCGGTGCCTGCATGAACCGGCTGCTCGAGCGGCCGGCGATCCGGCGCGCCTTCGAGCAGGAAGGCCTCAAGGCGCCGCTCGTCTAGGCTTCGAGACTCACGCCCTGAAGGCCATCCTGCGGCCACGCCGGTTGTAGGCGAGCGGCAGCAGCGCGCGGGAATCCTCGACGCCGGCGAGCAGCGGCGCCTCGTCGGCGGCCACCAGCCGGCGCTCGAACTCGCCTTGAGTCTCCAGCCGTCCGTCGCCATGGACATGCGAGATGGAAAAGCCCTTCGGCGCCAGGTGACGCGCGACCAGGATCGCCCGGTGGCAGTCGAGCGGATCCCTCTCGGCGCACATCAGGCAGCATCGCCTCTCGCGCGCGAGATCCGCCGCCTCGTCGAGCCCGCCCTGGAACGCCTTGGTTGCCGCGACACGCGCGTAGTCGACCGCGCCGCCGGCATAGCAGACCGTGTCCTTCGGCCGCCCGCCGAGCCGGTCGCCGAGGAAGCGATAGGCGATGCCGGCGTCCTTCAGGCCGCGCTCCATCTCGGCGCGATTGAATTGCGGATAACGCCTGGACGCCGGCATCGAGCGCACGTCGATCAGGCAGGCGACCTCGTTCGCCTGCAGCAGCGAGACGAACTCCGTCCAGGCGTGGTTGGAATGCCCGATGGTGAGGACGAGCGGCGTGTCGGTCATGGAAAGCAGATAGTAGCTCGTGTCCCCCTCTCCCGTGCGAAGCCCGGGGGAGCGACTGTGTTTTTGGTCAAGCTGGTTTCCAGGGCTGTTTGTCCCTAG
>CAZDGR010000304.1:0-5778 GCA_964504845.1 uncultured Rhizobium sp.
GCTCGTCGATCGAGATGCGCTGCGGCAAGATCCCGCTGTTCCGCGGCAACATGGGGCGGAAGGGCAACGGCATCGCCATCCGCATCGACAAGAAGGTCCGGCGCATGGCGTCGAGCGGCGGCGGCGACTGAAGGCGCCGACTGAAAGAGGGGAGGGGCGATGGAGCTGTCCCTGATCTTGGACGTGGTGGTCGCGGCGCTGCTGATCGCGACGATTGGCTATGCCGCCGTCCTCAACCGCAAGCTCCAGAGCCTTCGAGCCAACAAGGCCGAGTTCGAGGCGATGATCGGCGAGTTCAACGATGCGACCCGCCGCACCGAAGGATCGATCCAGGCGCTCCGGCTTGCCGCCGATCAGACGGCGAAGGCGCTCTCGGTCCAGGTCGAGCGCGGCCAAGCCCTGCGCGACGAGCTCACCTTCCTCACCGGCCGCGCCGACGGCGCTGCCGAGCGCATCGCCACCGGTGGCGGCGCCCGGCCGGAAGTCGCGGCCTATGCCGCCTCGCCGAAGCCGCAGGCGGCTCCGCGCCCGCAGCCGGTTCCGCCTGCCGCCGCGCCGGCGCCACGCGCCGCCGCCAACAATCCGGCACCGACCCGGCCGACTCCGGTCGCACAGCCTGCCGCCGCTCCCACCGACGAGGCCGAGAGTGACGCCGGCGGCCGGTCGAAGGCCGAGCAGGACCTCTTGAAGGCCCTGCGCGAGCTGAGATAGGAAATCCGCATGCTGCCCGTCCGGCTCCTGCCGCTGACCATCTTCGTCGCCGCGCTGCTGTTCAGCGTGAAGGTCAGTGACGTCTGGAACGGCTACCAGCATCGCAAGTCGGCCAGCCTCGCCGTCGCCGTCAGCGAGACCCAGGCGCAGACGGCCCCGGCCCAGCCCCAGGGACAGGCCCCGCGTGCGCAGCAGCAACAGCAGGCACCGGCCCCTGCGGCTCAGCCGACGACGCCGGTCCAAGGCCAGCAGACCGCTCCGTCGCGGCCGATCACCCAGTCCGGCCAGCCCGCACCGGCTGCTCAGCCCGCGGCGCCGCAGACCGCGCCCGCCCAGGCCCAGGCGCAGCCGCCGCGGGCGACCGTCAAGCAGGACGACAAGCCGCTCGACCCGATCATGTTCAGCCAGTCCGAGATCGAGATCCTGCAGAACCTGGCGTCGCGCCGGAAGGAGATCGATCTTCGCGAAGAGGCGGTGCTGAAGCGCGAGGTCCTGTTCCAGGCGGCCGAGAAGCGGCTCGAGGAGAAGATCGGCGAGCTTTCCAAGATCAAGGGCGAGATCGAGAGCCTGATCAAGAAGTACAACGAGCAGGAAGAGACCGAGCTCAGGAGTCTGGTCAAGATCTACGAGACGATGAAGCCGAAGGACGCCGCACGCATCTTCGACGAGCTCGAGCTCAAGGTCCTGCTCCAGGTCTTCCAGCGGATGAAGGAAGCCAAGACCGCGCCGATCCTCGCCAGCATGAGTCCGGCGCGGGCCAAGGAAGTGACGACCCAGCTTGCCGAGCGCAGGGAGCTGACGCCCCCGAACTGATGGGGCGGAGCGCCGCCGGCGGGCGGCAAAAACTCACGCGCGTTTACTCTTGATTAAGTCCTCGCGGATATGGTCGCGGCCATTCGCACGCGGCAAGTCGCCGTCGTGCCTCCCCAACACGATGCGATAGCGCGGAGGAATTGAAGATGTCTGTCGACAAGAGCATGCCGATCCTGATCGTCGACGATTACAAGACGATGCTGCGGATCGTCGGAAACCTGCTGAAGCAGCTCGGTTTCAGCAACATCGACGAAGCGACCGACGGTGGCTCGGCGCTGCAGAAGCTGCGCACCAAGAAGTTCGGCCTGGTGATCTCCGACTGGAACATGGAGCCGATGACCGGCCTCCAGCTGCTCAAGGAAGTGCGGACCGATACCAAGCTGAAGGAGACGCCCTTCATCATGGTGACCGCCGAGAGCAAGACCGAGAACGTGGTCGCCGCCAAGGAAGCTGGCGTCAACAACTACATCGTGAAGCCGTTCAATGCGGACACGCTCAAGACCAAGATCGAGAGCGTCCTCGGCAAGTTCTAAGGCCGAGGACCCGAGGAGACCACCCATGCCGGTTCCGGGCATCGATGCCGATCTTAGCGATCGGCTGGCCGACCTCCGTCGACGGCAGAACGAGCCGGTCGCCGCGAGCGAGGTCGCCTACATCGTCGAAGGCGTTGTCCGTGCGCTCTACGCGACTGGCAACGGCTCGACCTTCAACATCAAGATGTTCGGAGAGATCGAGTCGCTGTTCCGCTTCATCCAGAAGGCGAAGTCCGAGATATCGGCGCTCCGCCCCGACCGGATCAACGACGAACAGATCCCGCTCGCGACCGACGAGCTGGACGCGGTGACCCGGGCGACCGAGGCCGCGACCCAGGCGATCCTCGACGAAGGCGAGAAGCTGGAGCAGGCGGCGGCCACCATCGGCGGTGGTACCGCGGCGGCGATCGGCGAATCGGTCACGCGAATCTACGAAGCGTGCAGCTTCCAGGACATTACCGGCCAGCGGATTTCGAAGGTCGTGACCACGCTCCGCTCGATCGAAGAGCGCATCGACGGGATCCTCCAGGCCTTCGGCGAAGAGCTAGGCCGCGGGCCCTTTGCGAAGGTGTCTCAGCTCTCGGAGCGGCGGCCCAAGAACGGCAAGCCGGCCCGGCCCGACGCGCACCTGTTGAACGGCCCGCAGATGCCTGATAAAGCCAGTCAGCAGTCGGACATCGACGCGATTCTCGCAAGCCGGAGCTAGCGAGGGATCCAACGGCCGGAGGCGGATGGGACAGCCAAGGGCGGAGGTCGACGGCCCGGAGTCAGTGGGGGGAGCCGAGGCCTTCTTGCCGGTGCAGGCGTTCTTGAGCCTGTACTTGGTTCTGCTCGCCTTTTTCATCGTTCTGGCCTCCGTCTCGCAGCCCGAAGCCAGCCGCGCGGTAAAGGCCATCGCCTCGATCCGCGCCAGCTTCCCTTCTGATCTTCCCTTGGGCTCGCCGACCGGCGAGACCACCAGCCTTTTCGTCGAAGCCGAGCGCGCGTTTCCAGACCGGGTCGGACGGCTGGTCGAAGCCGACCTGCCGGTGGCGCCGCCGCGCCGCGACCCCTCGACCGGCCAGATCGCCGCCGAGACGCCGGTCGAGGCGATGTTCGAGGGCGCCTCTCTTTCCCGTCCGGGCCAGGCCTTCCTTGGTCGCACGGCGAGGTTCCTCGCATCTCCGCCCGAAGGCACGCGGCTTGCGGTGATCGCGATGGTCCCGGACGGCGACACCTTGTCGGCCGAGCGCGCGGTACGCATCGCCCGTGCCTTGATCGACGGCGCCGCTCCTGCGGACACCGTTACCGTCGGGGTCGAGCGCAACCCGGCCCGGGCGGTCCGCTTCTTCTTCGCGCTCAAGCCGGCGAGGGCGCCATGAGCGGGCGCGTGGCTTGGCCGGCGTCGCCGCAGCCGGCGAAGGAAAAGCCGATCTGGGTGGTGAGCCTGATCGACACCTTCTCGCTGCTTCTCTGCTTCTTCATTCTGATGTTCTCGATGGGCTCGCCGGACGTGCAGCGCTTCCGCGACATCGCGCACAGCTTGGCCAAGCAGCTCCCGCAAGGCACGCGCCCGCTGGCGCCGCCGGCGCCGCCGCCGCTCCAGGCACCGACGCTCGCCACCGACGTCGCCCTCAACCTCGACTACCTGACCTCCCTGGTCGAAGGCCGGGTCGAGCGCCTGCCGGCACTGGCCGGCCTCGATCTGCAGCGGCGGCCCGACCGGCTCGTCCTGATGCCGCCGAGCGACGTGGCCTTCGCCGGTTCCGCGCCAGCGCTTCTGCCGGGCGCCCTGCCGATGCTGGCGGCGATCGGCGAGCTTCTCGCGCATGTGCCGAACCGTCTCGAGGTTCGTGGCGGCGTCGGGCAAGCCGTCGACTGGGAACTGGCGCTCGCGCGCGCGAGCACCGTCGCCCGCGCGCTCCGCGACGGCGGCTACCCGTCCGATCCAGTCGTCCTCGCCGGCACCGGCGGCTCGGCGGTCGAGCTGTCGCTGCTGCCGACGAGCGGAGACCGGCGATGAAGGCGCTCCTTCTCGCCGCAGTACTGCTCATCGCCGTGTCCGCGGCCCGCGCCGACCAGGCCGTCGTCAACGCCGAGATGTCGGGAACCTCGGCCCGCGTCGCCTTCGAATGGCCGGCCCCGGTCCGCTATACCGCGCAGCGCATCGACCGCCGGCTGATCATCACCTTTGCGCGGCCGTTCGAGGGCGATCTCTCGGGCCTCGCTGCCAAGCTGCCGGGGGTCGTCAAGTCGGCACGCGTCGCCTCCGACGGCCGCACCGTCGTGATCGAGCTCGAGAAGACCGTGCTTCTGCGCACCGAGGTCAAGGATCGCTCGCTCATCTTCGAGCTCGCCGATACGTCCTCGCCGCCGTCCGAGCCCGCCCAGCGCCAGGCCGCCGCGCCGCCGGCTGCCGCTTCTGCGGCGCAACCGAGGACGCCGCCCGCCCAGGCGCAACCGCCACAAGCGCCGGCACCGCCGGCACAGGCACCGCAAGCGCAACCGTCTCAGGCGCAGCCGGCGCCCACCCAGCCGGCGCCGGCCCCGCCTGCACCCACTCCGCCGGCTCCGGCCGCTGCGACGCCAGCTCAGGCAGCCGCGGCTCCTGCTCCAGCCGCTCAGCCGCCGGCCGCCCCCGTGTCTGCGGTGCGCGCGCCGGCCGTGCCGCCTGCAGCGCCCGTTCCGGCGTCGCCGACGGCCCAGGCACCCGCTCCGCCGGCGGCGAACGCGGCGGCGGCGCGTCCGCCGGCTGCCACTGCGCCGCCGGCGACCAATGGCACGCCGACGGCGGCGCCCGCCGCCGAGGCGTCGAAGCCGGCCCCTGACGGTACGCCGATGGCTGCGCCGACGACGCCGGTGGTGCCTCAGGCGGTCTCCGGCACGCCGGTGCTGGTCAAGCACGAGCCGCGCGGCGACGCGACGGCGGTCCGCTTCGAGTGGCCCGCCCCCGCCGGCGCCGCCGTGTTCCGGCGCGCCGGGTATCTCTGGGTCGTCTTCGATCAGCCGGGAGCTGCCGACTTCTCTCCGATCCTCTCCGCCAACGCCCAGGTCGTCGCCGGCTTCGAGCAGCTGCCGTCATCGGCCGGCACGGCGATCCGGATGGCGATCCTTCCAGGCGTCAATCCGCATGTCGAGCGCGACGGCCTCGCCTGGGTCCTCGAGCTCCGTGCGGCCGAGCTTCGTCCCGACATCAGCCTGATCCCGGAAGTGCAGAAGACCGGCCAGCAGGGCCTGCGCATGTTCATCGCGATCGCCGATCCCGCCGACCCGATCCGCGTGCGCGATCCCGAGGTCGGCGACGAGCTGACCGTGATCCCGGTCGCCCAGCTCGGCCGCGGCGTCGACGGCGAGCGGCAGTACGCCGACTTCAACCTGCTGTCGACGGCGCAGGGCATCGCCGCCAAGGCGATAACCGACGAGCTGCAGATCCGTGCGATCCCCGACGGCGTCACCTTCGTCAGCCCCGACGGGCTCAACTTCACTCATCCCGACGTGCTGGCGCAGATCGCCGCCGAAAGCGCGCCCAACGCCTTCGGTGCGTTGCCGCCTGGCCGCGTCTTCGACATGGTCGGGTGGCGGCGTGGCAATGTCAGCAACTTCCAGAACCAGAAGCAGCTGCTGCAGCGCCGCGTCGCCGAGGCGACGCGGGTCACGCGCAGCCAGCCGCGCCTCGATCTTGCAACCTTCTATTTCGCCCACGGCCTTGCCGCCGAGGCGATGGGGCTGCTGAGGACGATCG
>CAZDGR010000305.1:0-5763 GCA_964504845.1 uncultured Rhizobium sp.
CTAGCGTTGCCGCCATAGCTCAGTGGTAGAGCGCACCCTTGGTAAGGGTGAGGTCCGCAGTTCAATCCTGCGTGGCGGCACCAGCTTCACACTTTCGCATCGTCCTTTTTGGCCGGCGTCGGCCGTGCCGGCCGTTCCAGCCTCTCCAGGGTCTGGACCGGATCCTCGAGGATGGCGCCGCCGTGGCGGCCGCCGACATGTCTGCGGCCGAGGTCCGCCTCGGGCGATCCGCGCGGGACGCCGCCTCCGCCGAAGGTCGCCTTGCTGAAGGGTTCGGGATCGGGCTTGGGCATGGAAGGCTCCGGGATGGGTTCCCGGAATCAACGCGAGGGCGCGGCGCCCCGTTCCTGACGTCGAGTTCTAGGCTTTGCGCGCGGCCAGCATCTCGTTCGACGGCGTGCCATCCTGGTTCGCCACGTCGGGCAGGAGAACCCGGACCGCGCGCGCCCGGGGGAAACGGGCGACCGCGCGCGTTCCCTTGCCAACCTGGCTTTCGAGGATCAGCTCGCCGCCATGCAACTCCATGAAGTGCCGGCTGATCGCGAGCCCCAGGCCGCTGCCTTCGATCGCCCGCGTCACCATCGAGTCGGCACGTTGGAAGGGTTCGAAGATCTTCGCCATCATCGCTTCGGGAATGCCGCAGCCCGTGTCGGTGACGGAAAGATCGATGCCGTCGCGGCCGAGCGAGGCTTCGACCGTCACCGTTCCTCCGGCGGCCGTGTACTTGATCGCGTTGGAGAGCAGGTTGATCAGCACCTGCTTCACCGCGCGGCTGTCCGCCCGGAGGATCGGCGCCGCGTCCAGCTCGGCCCGGATCTCGATGCCGCCGGAACGGGCACGGACATCGACCATAGCCACGCAGGATTCGACCAGGCTGGCGAGATCGACCTCCTCCTCGAACAGCTTGTGCTTTCCGGACTCGACCCGCGAGAGGTCGAGCACGTCGTTGATCAGCGCCAGCAGATGCGCGCCGCTGGCATGAATGTCCTGAGCATAGCCGCGATAGCGGTCGGACAAAGGCCCGAAGGCCTGCTCCTTGGTCAGCTCCGAAAAGCCGATAATGGCGTTGAGCGGCGTCCTGAGCTCATGGCTCATGTGAGCCAGGAACTGCGACTTCGACCGGCTCACCTCCTCGACCTTGGCGAGGCTGTCGGCCAGTGCCCGCTCGAGCTCCTCGGCGTTGGCCAGCATCCGGATGATGAAGAAGACGAAGACACAGAGAACCGAGAGCTGCATCACCACGACCGCCCCATGCAGGAAGACACGCCAGAGATTGGCGCCGTCCGGATAGACCCAGAGCGGCATCAGGTAGATCAGCAGGAAGTGGTGCAGAACGCCCAGGGTTCCGCTGATCACCAGCGAGCGCCAGCAGAGCAGCGCCAGGCAATGCGACCAGATGGCGAAGACCCACATGTGGCCGCCGTCCATCTGCCAGGAACCGGTTCCGGTGAGCGCATAGATCAGGAGAAGCACGTCGAGCAGCAGGCCGGTCGCGATCAAGCTCCGCGTGCAGAAGCCGATCGGATCGGCGAGGCGCGCGAGCAGGGTCGTGCCGTGGAAGATGCCGCCGACCACCAGCACGCCGAGCCAGGAGTTGCCGGCGAAGTACGCGGTGGTCGCGATCGGCACCAGAAGCGCCCACTGCTCGATCAGAAGGAGTCGGGTGGAGACGCGGCGGAAGGTCTCGACACGAGCCGGGACTGCGCCGTCGCCATCGGCGAAGCGCGCGAGCAGCTGCCCGATCACCGGGCCCTCGCAACCAGGCAGCCGCCGAAGGCGGAGGGATTGACGACGAACCAGGCGCCGAGCTGGCGCACCCGTCGGAAGAACCCAGGGGCGTCGGAAGCCGCAACCCAGATCGTCTGGTCGAAGATCGCCGAGCGCTCGGGACGGATCGGAAGCCCACCGGCTGCGACCACGATGCGGAGCGCGTCGTCGGCGGAGACCGAGGCCGGAAAGACCACTGCTGCCGGCCGATCCGAGCTCACCTGGAAGAGGTCGAGAAAGGCGATGGAGAGAAGCGCGAGAAATGAGAGAACCAAGCTGGGCCAGAGGCCGAGACGCCCGGGCGCGACCCGAGGTGCCCCGGAACGACCAGGACTTTCGGCCACGCCGGTCAAATTCCCGCTCCCATGCCGAAACGGTAGCGACACCTCGGTTACCTAAGGGTTAACTAGAATTCCGGGAGCTACGGCAAATCTGACCGGCAGCGTTGACGAACATCATTGAGACGGCGAGCGGGTGAACCCATGTGATCCCAGCCGGGCTCGCGCTAGCATGTCCGTTCCCCGAAGGGAGGCCGCCCATGTGGATGTTCCGTAAGAAGTCGCTCGACCTGCCGACCGCCGACCGGGCGCTGCCCGGGCGTGCCCAATCGATGCCGGTCGAGAACCGGCACTTCGTCAACGGCCACCCGCTCAAAGCCCCCTTCCCGGCCGGGATCGAGACCGCGATCTTCGGGCTCGGCTGCTTCTGGGGGGCGGAACGCAAATTCTGGCAGGCCGACGGCGTCTACTCGACCGCGGTCGGCTACGCCGCCGGGATCACGCCGAACCCGACCTACGAGGAAGTCTGCAGCGGCATGACCGGCCATAACGAGGTGGTCCTGGTCGCCTTCGACCCGAGAAAGATCAGCTTCGGGAAGCTTCTTCAGATCTTCTGGGAGAGCCACGACCCGACCCAGGGCATGCGCCAGGGGAACGACGTCGGGACCCAGTACCGGTCCGGAATCTATGTGAACTCGGACGACCAGCGCCGTGCCGCCGAGGCGTCACGGGACGCCTACGCCGCAGCGCTGAAGCGCGAGGGCTACGACGCGATCACCACCGAGATCCTGGACGCGCCGCCGTTCTACTACGCCGAGGACTATCACCAGCAGTACCTGGCCAAGAATCCGGCCGGCTATTGCGGGATCGGCGGCACCGGAGTCTCCTGTCCCGTCGGGCTGGCGGCGGCCGACTGACCGCCGCCTCTCTTCGCTTCTAGTGGGCGAATAGAACCGGCATCTCCGCGTTCATGATGATGTGCCTCGTGGCGCCGCCGAAGATCATCTGGCGGAGCCGGCTCTGGGTGTAGGCGCCCTTGATCATCAGGTCGGACTTCATATCCATCGCCTCGGCGCAGAACACCTCGCCGGTGGTGCGGCCGCGCGCATCGACATGGCGGGCCGACGCGACGAGGCCCGCCTTGGTCAGGGCGCGCGCCAGCTCGTCGCCGCTCGGTCCCGGAGTCATGCCGCCTTCGACCGAGATCACCTGAAGCTCCTTGGCCTGCTTTAGGAACGGGTTGGCGAAGCCGATCGTGCGCGCGGTCTCGCTGGATCCGTTCCAGGCGATCATGATCCGCTCGCCGATCGTCGCCGGCACCTTCGGCGATGCCATCAGCACCGGCCGGCCGCTCTCGAATAGCGCATCCTCGAGCGTCGCCTCGGCCAGCGACACCAGCTTGTCCGGACGCTCGACCACGATCAGGTCGAAGACCCGGCCCAACGATCCGACGACCGCGTTCTGCTGGCCCTGCTCCTCGCGCCACTCGGCGGTGACGGACGGGGCCGACGGCTGCGCCGCCCCGATTGGCACGTTCCGCTCCCGCATGAAGGCCTCGAAGGTCTTCCTCGCGGCGTCCCGCCGCTCCTTGTCTTCCTGCTCCAGGACCCGGTCGGCTTCGACCGGAACCGCGACGCCCATCTCTCCCCAGGGAATGACGACCGGCGCCGTCGTGCCGGCGCCGAGCCCGACGACATGCGAGCCGAAGCGCCGCGCGACCAGCAATGCGGTTTCGTAGACCGCCTGTCCGCCGTCGCTGCCGGGAACGGCAAGGATGCTTTTCATGACTCCCGCCTCCGTCCGTTTGCCTGCCCCTTCTGTATGGGCATGTACTTGGCAGGATTATACATCGGAGCGCCGCTGGCTAGTTATGCCTTATCCCTAAGGGTGGACCCTGGCGGCGGGCCCGCGCCATACTCGTCCGGCTTTCCCGTCCGAAGACCTCACCCGGAGCCGTCCCATGAAGCTGTTCGTCGCCGGCATGGCGCATGAGACCAACACGTTTTCGCCGCTGCCGACGTCCAAGCGGGCATTCGAGGAGCTGATGATCCGCCCGAAGACAGGCCAGGGCCTGGACCGGATGGGCGACGCGTTCGGCTACAAGGATTTCATCCGGATGGGCGAGCAGTCGCAGATGCAGGTGGCAAGGAGCCTGTTCTGCTTCGCCCAGCCGAGCGCGCCGACGGTCCAGAAGGACTACGAGGAGCTCCGCGACGAGATCCTGGCCGACCTCAAGGCGGCGATGCCGGTCGACATGGTCCTCCTGATGCTGCACGGCGCGCAGATGGCCCAGGGCTACGACGATTGCGAAGGAGACATCATCGAGAAGTGCCGCGCCATCGTCGGGCCCAAGGTCGCGATCGGCGTCGAGCTCGATCTCCATGCCAACGTCACCCGGAAGATGATGGACAACTCGACCGTGCTGATGGTCTGCAAGGAGTATCCGCACATCGACTTCGACAAGCGGGCCGAGCAGCTGTTCGACCTCTGCCTCCGCGCCCAGCGGGGCGAGGTGAAGCCGGTCATGTACAAGTTCAACGTGCCGATGCTGGGCGCCTTCCCGACCACGCGCGAGCCGCTGCGCTCCTTCGTCGACGAGACGGCGGCGATGGAAGGCAAGGACGGCATCCTCTCGGTGTCGCTGGTGCATGGCTTCTCCTGGTCGGACTTCCCCGAGATGGGGGCGAGCGTCGTCGTCGTCGCCGACGGCGATCTCGACAAGGCCAAGGACCTCGCAACCAGCCTCGGCAAGCGTTTCTTCAACATGCGCGAGCAGATCGAGAGCCCGCGCCTCGACCTCGACGACGCGCTCGACCAGGCGATGGCCGAGCCCAAGGGCCCGGTGGTGATGGCCGACCGCTCGGACAATGCCGGCGGCGGCGCCGCCGGCGACTCCACCTACGTGCTGGAGGCGATGATCCGCCGCGGCATCAAGAATGCGGCGATCTCGATGATCTGGGATCCGATGGCGGTGCAGTCCTGCTTCGATGCCGGCGTCGGCGCGGTCATCGACCTTCGCATCGGCGGCAAGAGCGGCAAGTTCTCGGGCATGCCGGTCGACGTGACCGCCAAGATCACGGCGCTCGCGGAGAACCCGCGCCAGTTCATGTTCGGCGCCGTCGCCCCGCTCGGCCGCTCGGCGGCGATCCATGTCGACGGCATCGACATCGTGCTGAACTCGATCCGCCAGCAGACCTTCAGCCCGGAAGCCTTCTCCGAGCTCGGCATCGATCCGAAGAAGCGCCACCTGCTGGTCGTGAAGTCGACCCAGCACTTCCACCAGTGCTTCGCGCCGATCGCCTCCAAGATCATCTATGTCGGCGCACCGGGCACGCTGTCGACCAACTATCTGCAGTTCCCCTACAAGCGCATGCCGCGGCCGATGGCGCCGATCGACAAGGTGAGCCTTTAGCCCCATGAAGCTCTTCACCGCCGGCTTCAGCCACGAGACCCATTCGTTCTCGCCGCTGCCGACCTCGAAGCGGAACTTCGAGGAGCTGATGATCCGCCCGCGGACGGGCAAGGGCATGGAGCGCCTCAAGGATGCCGTCGGGTATGCCGACTTCATCCGGCTCGGCGAAGAATCGCAGATGCAGGTGGCGAAGAGCCTCTACTGCGAGGCGCAGCCTTCGGCGCCGATGAACCAGAAGGACTACGAGGAGATCCGCGACGAGATCCTGGCCGACCTCAAGGCGGCGATGCCGGTCGACATGGTCCT
>CAZDGR010000306.1:0-5742 GCA_964504845.1 uncultured Rhizobium sp.
AGAAGGCCAGGCTCTGCAACGCCGACCTCCGCCGGACCCGGCTGGTGCGCGCCAATCTGGTCGAAGCCGATCTTTCCGGTGCCGACCTCACCGAGGCCGATCTCACCGGCGCCGACCTCTCGAAGTCGCAGCTGAAGGGGACCCGGCTGCGCCAGGCCAACCTCAACCGCTGTGTCCTGACCGGCGCCGATCTCCGCTCCGGCGGTGCTGCGGGCAAGGCCAAGGACGGCGTGCTGGGAGCGGCGACCGATCTTTCAGGTTGCACGCTCGAATATGCGGAAGCCTCGATGGCGGTGATGTCCGGCGTCGACCTGACCGGAGCCAGCCTGGTCGGTGCCGATCTCACCGGCGTCGAGCTGCACGGCGCCAATCTGACCGGCGCCAACCTGTCCCACACCGACCTCAGAGGCGCCAATCTCGCCGACGCGGTGCTCGGCTCGGCGGTGTTCGTCGGATCGGATTTGCGCGGGGCCAAGCTGACCAATGCCAAGGGGCAGGGCGCCACCTTCGTCGGCGCCAAGCTCGAGGGAGCCGAGTTCGGCGGTTCCGACCGCGGGATCTGGCGCGTCGACGACAAGATCCCGATCGTCGGTCCCGGCCGCTTTCCCAACAGCGTGCTTGCGGCCCTGGACCAGCATCAGGCCTGGCTCGGCTCCGATGGATCCCGCGGCGCGCGTGCCGTGCTTCACGGCGCCGACTTGAGCTACTTCGATTTCTCCGCCCGTGACCTGACCGGCGTCGACTTCTCAGGCTCCCGCCTTCTCGGCGCGAACCTGCGTGGCACCCGGCTCTCGCTGGCGACCCTTTCGCGCTGCAACCTGACGGCGGCCGACCTCGCCGGCGCCGACCTGACCGGAGCGGTCCTTGCCGGTGCCGTGCTCCGTCGCGCCAGTCTCGCCCACGCGAGGGTCGGGTCGATCCGCATCCCTGACGGCAAGGGCGGCGGCCGCGACCAGGCGACGGTGCTGATCGGCGCCGACATCAGGGACGCGGACCTTCGCGGCGTCGATCTCGCGAAGTGCCTCACCGAGTAGCCGTCCTGCTATAGAGTCGCGGCGCCATGTTACAGCTTGCCGCGATCCGCCTGATCCTGCTCCTGGTCGCGGTCACCGCCATCAGCCAGTTCTATCGCGCCTCTGCCGCGGTGATCGCGCCGGAGCTGATGGCCGACCTCCGGATCGGGCCGGAGACGCTGGGCCTCGCCGGCAGCGCCTTCTTTCTCGCGCTCGGCGTCATGCAGATTCCGGTCGGCATCCTGTTCGACCGGATCGGACCCCGGCTCACCGTCGGCAGCCTGACCCTGGTGTCGGTTCTCGGCGCGATCCTGCACGCGCTCGCGGACTCGGGATCGATGCTGGTCGCTGCACGCACGATCCTAGGGCTCGGGTCGGCGGCGAGCTTCATGAGCGTCGTCGTCCTCTGTTCGCGCTGGTTTCCGCGCGAGCGTCTGAGCCTGACCTTGAGCTGGGTGTTCTCGGCGAGCCAGGTCGGCATCTTCGTCGCGACCACGCCCCTGGCACTGGCGACCGCCGCGGTCGGCTGGCGCTGGAGCTTCGTTGCCGCCGCGGTCCTGACCGCGGCGATCGCGCTCGTGTTCCTCTGGCTGGTGACCGACGATCCTTCCGGCCGCACGCCGCCGCCGCGCGCACCCGAAAGCCTCGGTGACATCCTGCGGGGGCTCCGCGAGGTCTGGCGAACGCCCGGACTGCCCAAGATCCTGGCGGTCCACACCTTCATCTACGCCAGCATGGCGACCGTGCTGGGCCTTTGGGCCGGGCCGTATCTCCGCGACGTCCACGGCCTCGATGCCGTCGCGCGCGGCAACGTTCTTCTCGCGATGGCGGCGGCGCAAGTCATCGGCATCCTCGCCTTCGGGCCGCTCGACCAGATCTTCAACACCAGGAAGTGGATCGTGATCGCCGGCGGGATCGGCACGGTCTCGACGCTGGCGATCCTGGCGCTGGTGCCGGCACTGCCGCTCGCGGCCGCGGTCGTCCTCCTGGTGTTCCTCTGCGGCACAACCTCATACAGCCTGATCGTCGTGGCGCATGGGCGGAGCCTCTTTCCCGACCGCCTGGCCGGGCGCGGCGTCACCACCGTGAACATTGCCCAGGTGAGCGGCAGCGCCTTCCTGCCGATCCTGACCGGAATGATCATCGGCGCGGTTTCCGGCGATGCCGACGTGCGGCCGGAGATCGCCTATCGCCTTGCATTCGCTGCAATCGGCGCCTGTCTCGCGGCCGGGCTCGCGGTCTACCTGACGGCCGAGGACGCCAAGCCCCGGCAATCGTGATGACCCGGGTGGTGAATAGTCGTTGTCATGCAACTGTCATTTTGCTCGTATCATAGGTGCAAAATTGACTCGTAGACTGGCCGCCCAGCCAGCGAAGGGGAGGTTCGAGATGAAGTCGATGCTGAAGGTGCTGTCGCTTTCGGCCCTGGTCGCGGTCGCGATGTCTTCTGTCGCGCAGGCGCAGATGGACAAGCTGATCGCAGACGCGAAGGCCGAAGGCATGCTGACGACCATCGCCCTGCCGCACGACTGGTGCGGGTACGGCGAGCTGATCGCCAGCTTCAAGTCCAAGTACGGCATTCGCGTCAATGAGCTCAATCCCGACGCCGGATCGGCGGACGAGATCGAGGCGATCAAGGCCAACCGTAACAACAAGGGCCCGCAGGCGCCGGACGTGATCGACGTCGGCCTCGCCTTCGGCCCGTCGGCGAAGAAGGATGGGCTGCTGCAGCCCTACAAGGTCGCCACCTGGGCCTCGATCCCGGACGATGCGAAGGATCCGGAAGGCTACTGGTACGGCGACTACTATGGCGTGCTGTCGTTCCAGGTGAATGCGGACATCATCAAGGAGATCCCGCGCGACTGGTCGGACCTGCTGAAGCCGGCCTACAAGAACTCGGTCGCCCTCGCCGGTGATCCGCGCGCCTCGAACCAGGCGATCCAGGCGGTTTACGCCGCCGGCCTCGCGATGGGCGGCAACGATCCGGCCAAGGCCGGCGAGGCGGGCCTCAAGTTCTTCGGCGAGATGAACAAGGCCGGCAACTTCGTGCCGGTGATCGGCAAGGCCGCGTCGCTGGCGCAGGGTGCCACGCCGATCGTGATCCGCTGGGACTACAACGCTCTCGCCGACCGCGACACGTTGAAGGGTAATCCCAAGGTCGAGGTCGTGGTGCCGAAGTCGGGTGTCGTCGCCGGCGTCTACGTCCAGGCGATCAGCGCTTTTGCTCCGCACCCGAACGCGGCGAAGCTGTGGATGGAGCACCTCTACTCCGACGAGGGCCAGATCGCGTGGCTGAAGGGCTACTGCCATCCGATCCGCTTCAATGACCTGGCGAAGAACAAGAAGATCCCCGCCGACCTGCTGGCCAAGCTGCCGCCGGCCGAGGCCTATGAGAAGGCCGCGTTCCCGACGCTCGACCAGCAGAACGCCTCGAAGGAAGTCATCACCAAGCAGTGGGACACCGTCGTCGGCGCCAACGTGAAGTAGCCGCCGTTCTCCGATGCGGGCCCCTCATGGGCCCGCGTCGCCCGCCTAGATGACCCAGCCCGCATCGCCCCAGGCTCTCTCGTCCCCCGCGCCCGGCTTCAGCCTGAGCCGGATCTCCTGGGATTGGCTCGGCGTCGTCCCTTTCTTCCTGTTCGCGATCCTGTTCCTGATCCTGCCGACCGCCTTCCTGGTGGTCGGCGCCTTCCAGGATGCCGAAGGCCACTTCACCCTCAGGAACATCGCGAACCTGACGCAGCCGTCGATCGTCGCGGCCTACTGGATCAGCATCAAGGTCAGCGCGGCGTCGGCGATCATCGGCGGCGCCGTCGGGTTCCTGATTGCCTATGCCGCGATCGCCGGCGGCGTGCCGGGCTGGATCCGGCCGACGCTGATGACCTTTTCAGGCGTCGCATCCAATTTCGCCGGCGTGCCGCTCGCCTTTGCCTTCCTGGCGACGCTCGGGCGCACCGGCCTCGTGACCGCGCTCCTGATCAAGTATTTCGACTTCAACATCTACCAGCACGGCTTCAACCTGCTCAGCTTCTGGGGCCTGGTGCTGACGTATCTCTATTTCCAGATCCCGCTGATGATCCTGATCATGGCGCCGGCGATCGATGGATTGAAGCGCGAGTGGCGCGAGGCCGCGACCATCCTCGGCGCCACGACCTGGCAATACTGGCGCTACATCGCTCTGCCGGTGCTGGGCCCGAGCCTGCTGGGCACGACGCTGCTGCTGTTCGCCAACGCCTTCGGCGCGATCGCGACCGCCTACGGCCTGACCGGCAGCTCGCTCAACATCGTCACCATCCTGCTCTTCGCCCAGATCCGCGGCGACGTGCTGCACGACCAGAACCTCGGCTATGCACTGGCGCTCGGCATGATCGTGATCACCGGCGCCTCGAACATCGCCTACATCTGGCTCCGCGCCCGCAGCGAGCGGTGGCAGCGATGAAGCGCGCCAAGATCGGTCCCTGGATCGCGCTCTTCCTCGGCACGCTCTATTTCATCGTGCCGCTGATCGCCACGTTCGAGTTCTCGCTCCGGATGCGGCGGGGCGAGTACAGCTTCGATGCCTATGCGGTGGTTCTGGCCGACGCGCGTTTCCAGGCGACGTTCGGTTATTCGACCGCCTTGGCATTTGCGACCATCGTCGTCGGCGTGCTGCTGGTGGTGCCGACCGCCTATTGGGTGAACCTCCGCCTGCCGAAGCTCCGCCCGGTCATCGAGTTCATCACGCTGCTGCCGCTTGTGATCCCGGCCATCGTCCTCGTCTTCGGCTATCTCCGGATCTACAACAGCGAATCCTGGCTGCCGATGACCTCGAGCGAGCGGCTGACCGACCTGCTGCTGACCTTCGGCTACGTCACGCTGGCGCTTCCCTACATGTACCGGGCGGTCGACAACGGGCTTCGCGCCATCGACGTCCGCACGTTGACCGAGGCGGCGCAGAGCCTCGGCGCCGGCTGGCCGACCATCCTGTTCCGGGTGATCCTGCCGAACGTGCGGGTGGCGGTCTTGAGCGGCGCCTTCCTTACCTTCGCGATCGTGATCGGCGAGTTCACGCTGGCGGCGCTGCTCGACCGCCCGGCCTTCGGGCCTTATCTGCAGCTTATCGGTGCCAACCGCGCCTACGAGCCTTCGGCGCTGGCAATCATCGCCTTCGGCGTCACCTGGGCCTGCATGGGCCTGATCAACGTCGTCGGCCGGGCATCCCGCGGCCAGACGCCCAAGGCACCCTGAAGGAGCGCGGATGGCTTTCCTCGAGATCGAGCATCTGCGCAAGTCTTTCGGCGCCCTCAACGTCGTCGAGGATTTCGACCTGGCGGTCGCGCGCGGCGAGTTCATCTCCTTCCTTGGCCCCTCCGGCTGCGGCAAGACCACGACGCTCCGCATGGTCGCCGGGTTCGAGACGCCGAGCGCGGGCGCGATCCGGATCGACGGCAAGGACGTGACCGAAGCCAAGCCGAACCAGCGCAACGTCGGCATGGTTTTTCAGTCCTATGCCCTCTTCCCGAACATGACGATCGCCGACAATGTCGGCTTCGGCCTCAGGGTCGCCGGCCGGCCGGCGGCGGAGATCAAGTCCCGGGTCGAGGAGATGCTGGCGCTGATCAAGCTGCCGCAGCTGGGCGGCCGCTATCCATATCAGCTCTCCGGCGGCCAGCAGCAGAGGGTGGCGCTCGCCCGCGCGCTGGCGATCAAGCCGAAGCTGCTGCTGTTGGACGAGCCGCTATCAGCGCTG
>CAZDGR010000307.1:0-5735 GCA_964504845.1 uncultured Rhizobium sp.
CCCGGCTGGGCGATCTGGAGGACCGGGCGGGTGTCATAGCCCATGCCGCGCACCAGCGTCGGATCGAAACGCGCCTTGTAGCGCGTGCCGGCATCGACCGAGACCGAGTCGAGCACATCGCGGGCGAGCTTGACCACGTCGCCGGCGAGCGAGTTGCCGAGACGCTTGGCGAAATCCTCGACGGAGATGCCGTCGACGCCGTCGAGCATCCCCGACAGCCGGTCGATCTGGGCGTCGGTGAAGCCTTGCGCGCCGAGCTCGCTCTTCACGCCGTCGGCACCGATCTTGTCGAGCTTGTCGAGGGTGATGAAGACGGAGCCGTGCCGCGCCTGCTCGACTCCTGCCGCGTTCGCGATCGCGGTCAGGATGCGGCGGTCGTTGAAGCGGATGGTGAAGCCTTCGAAGCCGATCGACAGCAGCGCCTCGGCCGACGCCACCAGCAGCTCGGCTTCGGCGAGGCCTTCGCCGAGCCCGATGATGTCGATATCGCATTGCGTGAACTGGCGGTAGCGGCCCTTCTGCGGTCGTTCCGCACGCCAGACCGGGCCGATCTGGATCGCCTTGAACACGCGCGGCAACTGGGCGCGGTTCGAGGTGAAGAAGCGAACGAGCGGCACGGTCAGATCGAAACGAAGGCCGAGGTCGACGAGATCGTCCTCGGTCATGCCGGGCCTGGCGAGGTCGAGCTTCTCGCCGCGCTTCATCACCTTGAAGACGAGCTTGGCGTTCTCGCCGCCATCGTCGCCGGTCAGGAGCTGGATGTTTTCCAGCGCCGGCGTCTCGATGCGCGTGTAGCCGAAGCGTCGGTATGTGGCGAGGATCTTGGACTGCACCCAGTCGCGGATCGCCGCTTCGCTGGGCAGGATGTCCCGCATGCCGCGGGCGGGCTGTGGCTTGGACACGTGATGTCTCTCGAAGAAATGGAAATCCGGAGGCGAACGACGAGGCGGCCAGCGGCCTTGAGGATCAGGCGGCCGACCGCTGTCCGTGTCGCTCGATCAGGTCGAACCAACGGTCGCCGATGGTGCGGCCGAGATGCTCGGCGGCGGCGAGATGATCCTTCATCTCGGATTCGAGCCGCGCGGTCAGCGCCTCGTCCGCCTTCGCGCTCTTGGCCCAGGTACCGACCATGCCGGCATCGACTTCCGGGTGGAACTGGAAGGCATAGGTCGAGCGGCCGATACGATAGGCCTGGTTGGTCGCTGCCTCGTTCGTGGCGAGACGCACAGCCTCGTCCGGCAGGTCGAAGGTGTCCTCGTGCCACTGCATCGGGCGCACCGCGTCGCCGAGCCCGGCCAGCATCGGATCCGCCCGGCCGGCCTCGGTGAGGTCGACCTTGCAGAAGCCGATCTCGGTCACCTTGTTGCGGTAGACCGGCTTGCCGAAGCTGCGTGCGATGATCTGCGAGCCGAGACAGATGCCGAGCACCGGCCGGCCGCTGTCGTGGAAGCGACGGACCATCTTGTGAAGGCGCGGATAGTACGGGTAACCGGCATCGTCGGCGGCGCACATCGGGCCGCCCATCAGGACGAGCCCGTCGAAACCCTCCGGACCGTCCGGGAAGCTGTCGCCCGCGGGCGGCAGGGTCGGCACCAGCGTGGCGCCGCGGGCAGCGATCGCCTCGCCGACCACGCCTGCCGGGTCTTCCTTGTCGTGCTGGACCACCAGGATGCGCATGGGGGCGGAACCTAGACGGCGATCCGGCCGGCGTCCAGCCGCACGTGCTCCAGCGTCACGTGGTCGGCGCTCCAGGGCCCGGGCCAAGCCTCGGCGCCGCTGCGGCGGAGTGCCCGGCAGGCCGCAACCGGCACGTCGCGGGCGATCAGCATCGGGCCGTCACCCTCGGCTTCCGCCAGCATCGGAATCTCGGCATGGACGCCGCCCGATCCGAGGCCAGGCTCGCAGGGGAGGTAGACCGCGGCACCGGAGGTCGACGGCTCGGCCACGCCGCGCAGCATCTGGCTTCCGATCAGGCCGACGGCGGCGACCGGGCAGAGGAGCTCGACCGCGCGCGCCTTGGCGCAGTCGAAGACGCGGCGATACCCGGACTCGTGCTCTGTCATCGATGGTACCAGCACCAGGTCGAGATCGAGGCCCTGCAGGCGCGAGGCGAGCGCCGGCTGCTCGATGTCGAGGCAGATCGCGACCGCGATCCTCAGGCCCCGCCAGTCGAAGGTGGTGAAGCGGCGGCCGGGCTGCACGAACCATGCTTCCGGCCGTTTCTCGAACGGCGTCAGGCAAAGCTTGTCCTGGTGCGCCTCGGTGCCGTTCGGCATCAGTAGGTAGGCGCGGTTGACCCAGCCGCCGGCGACCGCGGCAGGCATCGAGCCCGCGAGCAGCGTGAGGCGCCTGCCGGCGACGGCGCGGGCAAGCGCGGGGATCGCCAGCTTTGCCTGCTCGGCCATCCAGGCAACCTCCCGGTTCCGCGGCAGGTCGGCCGGCATGAAGGAGAGCCAGTGGGACGCCATCCACTCGGGCAGCATCAGCAGATCGGCGCCGCCGGCCTCGGCCTCGGCGATCTTCGTTTCGGCGACCGAGATCCACTCGGCGAGCGAGCCGAGCGGACGAGCCAGATTCGCCGCCCAGAGCGCGAGGGTGACGTTGTCCATAGCCTTGTCCTTATGGGCAACCATCAGCGCATTTCAAGAGCAACATCACCGTGGGACGCTCGCAATGCTGTGCAGGCCTGTCATCGCGGAGGGCGGAAAATGAAGCAGAACGCCGATGTGATCGCCGCGCTCAACAAGCTCCTCAAGAACGAACTGACCGCGATCAACCAGTACTTCCTGCATGCGCGGATGCTGAAGAACTGGGGCTTCGTCCGGGTCGGCAAGACGGCCTACGAGGAGTCGATCACCGAGATGAAGCACGCCGACAAGCTGATCGAGCGCATCCTCTTCCTGGAAGGCCTGCCGAACCTTCAGGACCTGGGCAAGCTGCTGATCGGCGAGGCGACGCCGGTGTACCTGGCCTCCGATCTCAAGCTCGAGAGCACCGCTCGACTGGACGTGGTCGAAGCGATCGGGCTGTTCGATCAGAAGCGCGACTAAGTCAGCCGCGCGCTCGCCACCGAAATCCTGAAGGATGCGGAAGTTGGCCTGCAGAACCACCTGCAGGGCCAGATGGAGCCGGGCGGAGGGTCATAGAGGCCCGTCGTTCAGTCGGCTGCGACTTCCATCTCGGCCGGGCAGCCGGCCTGGGCTTCATCCAGAGCGTCGCGAATGTGGTGGATGCAGGAGCCGCAATTCGGCCAGGTGTCCTTGGCCTTGGACACCCGAGCGACCGTGCAGGCGCCGGCGTGGGCCAGGGCCTCGACGTCGCGGTCGGAGATCGCCCGACAGAGACTGAGAAACAAGCCCCTGCTCCTACAAGTCAGTCGCATTGACAATAGGCATCGACTGGCCAATTCTCAGGCGGGATATGCGAACGACTCGCACTTGCGGACGAGCGGGGGTGAGATGGTTCTCTGGCGAAGCTTGGATCCGAAGATGATTCTGGCCGCGCTGGCGTCGCGCCGGCCAAGCCAGCCGGTGGTTCGCGCGCCAAAGGCACCGGCTGTTCCCCCTAGGAAGGCCGTGGCATAGTTGCCGGCATGGCCGTCAACCCGACCCCGCCCCGCGTAGGCTCGCCCCCGCAGCGACGCCTGCTGCCGCCGCCAGCCGGTCGCCTGGAGGCCGGACGAGCCGCCGCCACCGATGCGCCGCAGAGCCAGCAGCAGCGCCCGGGCCTCGTCCAGCGCCTCAGGACCGCGGTCAGCGACGACGAGATCGACGGCCAGATCATGCGCATGTTCAAGATGATCGCCCAGGGGCTGATCAATCTGGCGGCGCCCCGCGGCAGCTACCTCAACATCCTGACCTGACATCGTTGACATTTCATCGCAGGAAGCGGCTTTCCGGGCCGTTCCGACGTTGCATGACCATGTCGGCGATCGGGGCCCTGCTCGTCGCAGCGCTGCTGCTCGGCGTGGGGACCGGTTTGGCGGCCGAGAGGGCGGTCGAGATCTCGCCGACCGGCGCTTCCGACCGGTTCCCGGCGATCCTGCTGACGCCCGAGGGCGCGGGACCTTTCCCGGCGGTGGTGATCATGCACGACTGCAGCGGTCTCGGGCCCCGGTCGAGCGGCGCTCCCCGCCGCTGGGGTGAGGAGCTGATGGCGCAGGGCTACGTCGTGATCATCGCCGACTCGTTCTCGCCGCGCGGCTTGCCGAACGGCGTCTGCACCGAGGCGCCGGAACGTCTCCGCACCGCGAACCACTATGTGCGAGTGGCCGACGCCTACGGTGCGCTCGACTTTCTGCGCACGCTTCCCATCGTCGACGGCAAGCGCGTCGGCATCATGGGCGGCTCGCATGGCGGTTCGTCGACGCTGGCGAGCATGGTCGATCCGGGAGATGCCCGGACTCGGCAGGCGCTCGCCAAGCGCGACGGCTTCGCCGCCGGCATCGCCCTGTATCCGTCATGCGGCCAGCGCTTCGGTACGTGGTCGGCGACGCGCGAGAACGGCAACCGCGGCCCGGTCACCGGATACGCCGGGGTCTACAAGCCGATCGCGCCGCTTCTAATCCTTGCCGGCGAGGCGGACGACTGGACGCCGGCGGAGCCATGTGTGCGGATGGCCGCGGCTGCGCGGGCGCAGGGCTTCCCGCTCGAGATCACGGTCTATCCCGGCGCGCACCATGCCTTCGACAGCGCGAACCGCGTCGTCTTCAACCCGAACCGCAACAACAGCTACTCGGAGACTGGCAAGGGTGCGACCACCGGCGGCCAGGCCGAAGCCTGGGCCGACGCCAAGCTTCAGGTGCGGGCGTTCTTCGCCCGCCACCTCAAGGAAAAACGCTAGCTCGCGGCAGCGGTCGTGTGCCGGCCGCCATGCTCCTCGATCACCTTGTCGGCGAGCCGCCCGGTCAGCTCAGCCAGATGGTCGAACTTCCAGGCGTATGTGGCGACGCCGAGCGTGAGCGATCGCAGCTCGATGATCAGGTCGTGGATCTCGGACTGCGGCATGTGCGCGGAGACCTCGTCCCAGCCCTTCCATCCGGGCTTCGCGTCGTAGCCCAGGATCTGGCCGCGGCGGCCGGTGATCACGCGCTGCACCTTCGCGGTGTGCTCGTTCGGCACCGAGATCGTGACCAGCGCGATCGGCTCGAGCAGCACCGGATCGCATTTCGGCATGCCTTCGCTCATCGCGATGCGGCCGGCGGTCTTGAACGCCATGTCGGACGAGTCGACCGCATGATACTGGCCGTCGGTCAGCGTCACCGAGACGTCGACGACGCGGAATCCGAGCGCGCCCCGGTTCAGGAACTCGCGCACGCCCTCTTCGACCGACGGGATCCATTGCCGGGGGATGGCGCCGCCGACGATCTTGTCGACGAAGGTGAAGCCCTGGCCGCGCGGCTGCGGATGGATCTCGATATGGACGTCGCCGAACTGGCCGTGGCCGCCGGTCTGGCGCTTGTGCCGGCCATGCTGCTTGGCCGAGCGGCGGATGGTCTCGCGATAAGGCACCTTCGGTCGGGACGCGCTGATCTTCAGATTGTTGCGCTGGCGGAGCCGGTCGAGCGCGATCTGCAGATGGATGTCGCCCTGGCCGGCGAGCACCAGCTGGCCGAGATCGCCATCGTGGTCGAGCGTCAGCGACGGATCCTCTTCCAGCATGCGCTGGATCGCGCCCGAGAGCTTGACCTCGTCGTTGCGGTTGTCGGCGTGGATCGAGAGCGCGAAGACCGGGGC
>CAZDGR010000308.1:0-5687 GCA_964504845.1 uncultured Rhizobium sp.
TCGCCGCCGAAGGCGCGGTCGCCGATCACGCTATGGGCACCGGCGAGCGCCAGGTCGAGCACCGGAAGGCAGTTCACGGTGACGCCGACATCGAGAAGCTCGGCCGCGATCAGGCGCGCGTTCAGGCGCGTCGCTTCCGCCGCTTCGTTCGGATTCTTGCTGGCGAGCGTGGCGAAGCGGCCGGCGGCCGGCGCCTTCCGCCAATGCGGCGGCTTGAATCGCGTGACCCTGCCGCCCTCCTGGTCGACGAGTACCGGCGCATCGGCGCGTCCGACGGACTCGCGCATCGCCTGGACCAAGGCGCGGGTCTGCTCCGGCGTCTGCAGGTTGCGCAGGAAGACGATGAAGCCCAGCGGATTGGCGCGTTCGAAGAAGCGGCGTTCGGCTTCGGTCAGGACGGTCCCGGAGACGCCATAGATGACGGCCGAAGGCCGGCTAGGGTCTGACAACGAGGCAGTCCCGCTTCTTCGACTTGAGGTCCTCGCAGAGCGCGCGCGCCTGCGGCTCGCCGAGCGGCCCGGCCTGCAGGCGATACCAGACGCCCTTGTCACCGAGGTCGACACGGACCGTGGTGAGTCCGAGCGCCTGCAGCTCGGCATGAGTCTTCTTCAGACGGTCCCATTGCGCGGTTGCCTGGTCGGCGGCCGGGAAGGAACCCAGCTGGACCCGCCACTCGCCGCTGCCGCTGCTGCGCGGCGGCGCCGCTGACGAGGCCGGGGGCGGCGACGGCGGACGGGCCGCCATCTGCGGCGGCGGCGCCGAGGGAGGCGGCGGCGTCGGCGGCGCCGACATCGAGGACGACGTACCCGACGGTGCCGGCGCGACCGGCGGCGGGGCGGGCGGCGCGATCAGGCTGCCGGTCGCGGCCGGGGCGCTGGGCGGCGGCGCCGACGGCGGCGGATTGGGCGGGACGATCGCGGGCGAAGCCGCAGCCGGCGAAGGCGGCGTCGGGATCACCGCCGGTGGCGGCGGCGGCATCGGCGTCGGCGTCGCCGACACGGCAGGCGGCGGAGCCGACGGAGGCGGCGCGATCGCGACCGAGGCGGCCGGCGGCGGCGCGGTGCGCGCGGTCTGCGGCAGCGGAGTCTCGGCCGGCGGCAGCAGCTTCTCGGCCGCGGGCCGGCTCGCCTGCTGCATGTTGTTGAGGACCAGCTTGTCCTGGTGCGGCACGACCATGCCGCCCGGCTGGTCGGGCTTCATGCGGCTCGGCTCGCCATCCGCTTTCAGCACCGGCGCCACCGCGTCCGGATTGCGCTGGCCCTGGCTGTAGGCGTACCAGAGCACGCCGCCGAAGCCGCCGATCGCGAACAACGCGATCATGATCGCCAGAAGGCGGCCTCGCCTCCGTGGCGGCTCTTCCTCGAGCTCGAGGTCGGCGTCCTCGTCGTCGCGGTCGCGGTACCGATCGCTCATGCACGCATCTCCTCGACCGGCTCGACGCCGAAGACCTTGAGGCCGGAGGCGATCACCGTCGCCACGGCCTGAACCAACGCCAACCGGGCCCGGGTCGTCTCGTCCTCGCCGGCGATGATGAAACGAAGCGTCGCATCATCCTTGCCCTTGTTCCACAGCTGGTGGAATTCGGCCGCGAGGTCGTAGAGGTAGAAGGCCAGACGGTGCGGTTCGTGCGCCTCCGCCGCGCCCTCGACGATACGCGGCCAATTCGCCAGGGTTCGGATGAGACCAATCTCGCTGGGATCGGTCAAGCGGCCCAGATTTCCTTGGGCTAGCGCGGCGGGTTCGAGCAGACTTTTAGGAATCGATTCGCCCGCGAGCCGCATCACCGACCGCGATCGGGCATGCGCATACTGCACGTAGAAGACCGGGTTGTCCCGGCTCTGCTCGGTCACCTTCTGGAAGTCGAAGTCGATCGTCTGGTCGTTCCGCCGGGTCAGCATGATGAAGCGAACGACGTCCCTGCCCACTCGCTCGACCACGTCGCGGAGCGTGACGAAGGTCCCTGCCCGCTTCGACATCTTCACGGGCTGGCCGCCCTCGGTCAGATTGACCAGCTGGCAGATCTTGCAGTCGAGGCTGGCCTTGCCGTCGGACAGCGCCTTCACCGCCGCGGTCATGCGCTTGACGTAGCCGCCATGGTCGGCGCCGAGCACGTCGATCAGCTCGTTCGAGCCGCGCTTCAGCTTGTCGTAGTGGTAGGCGATGTCGGAGGCGAAATAGGTCCAGCTGCCGTCGGACTTCTTCAGCGGCCGGTCGACGTCGTCACCGAATTCCGTCGCCTTGAACAACGTCTGCGGCCTGGGCTCCCAGTCCTCGGGCGTCTTGCCCTTGGGCGGCTCCAGCACGCCGACATAGATCAGGCCCTTGTCCTCGAGGGTCTTCAGGCCCCGGTCGACCGCGCCGGACCGCACCAGCGCGCGTTCGGAGGAGAATACCTCCTGATGCACGCCGAGCGCCGCCAGGTCCTCCTTGATCATCGCCATCATCTGGTCGATGGCGAAGTCGCGGACCGGCGGCAGCCACTCGTCTTCCTGCTTGCCCTGCCACTTGTGCCCGTCGCGCGCCTTCAGCGCTTCGCCGGCCTCCTTCAGGTACTCGCCCGGGTAGTAGCCGGACGGGATCTCGATCGTCTCGCCATGGGCTTCGAGGTAGCGGAGATAAGTAGAGCGGCCGAGCACGTCGACCTGGGCGCCGGCGTCGTTGATGTAGTACTCGCGGGTGACGTCGAAGCCTACCTTCTCCATCAGCGACGCAAGCGCGTCGCCGAAGACCGCGCCGCGCGCATGCCCGATATGCATCGGGCCGGTCGGGTTGGCCGAGACGTACTCGACGTTCACCTTCCGGCCGGCGCCGGCCCTGGAGTCGCCATAGGCGATCCCGGCCTGCAGGAGGTCCTTGAGCTGACCCTGCCAGAACGCCGGCGCGAGCGTGAGGTTGAGGAAGCCCGGACCGGCGACCTCGGCCTTGGTGACCTCGGGCAGGCCGGCCAGGCGTTCTTTCAGTGCCTCGGCGACCTGGCGCGGGTTCTTTCCCGCCGGCTTGGCCAGGACCATCGCGGCGTTGGTGGCGATGTCGCCGTGCTTGGGATCGCGCGTCGGTTCCACCACCACGCGCGAGAAATCGAGACCGGCCGGGAGATCAATCTCCTTAAGCTCTTTAAGAACTATCTCATGGAAATAATTGTAAAGATTCATTTTCTATCGATCTATTCTTCACCAGGCGTGCATGTTCCGAGAAGGCATAACGGTCGGTCATGCCGGCGATGTAGTCGGCGACGATCCGGGCGCGGCCAGTCTCGTCCAGGCCGCGGGTCGCCTCCGCCCATTCCGCCGGAAGCCGATCGGGCTCGGCGAGGAACAGCCTGAAAAGGTCCCTCACCACGGCATGCGCCTCTTCGCGCGCCAGCCGCACCCGGTCGTGGCGGTACATACGCTGATGCAGGAACCCCTTCAACTCTCTGTCATAGGCCCGCAGTGCCGGCGAGAAGGCCACCACCGGGCGTCCGAGCCGGCGGAGCTCGTCGGCGGACTGCGGCTGGGTCTCGCGGAGCGCCTTCCGGGTTTCGGCGAGCACGTCGTTGACCATGCGCCCGATCATCTGGCGCACCAGCTCGCCGTGGAGGCGGACCGGCTCCAGATTCGGGTACTTGGCGCGGATGTCGGAGAGCACGTCGCGGATCAGGTCCAGGTGCTCGATCTCGTCCAGCCTGAACAAGCCGGCGCGAAGCCCGTCGTCGATGTCGTGATTGTTGTAGGCGATGTCGTCGGAGAGCGCGGCCACCTGCGCCTCCGCCGACGCGAAGGAATCGAGCCACAGATCGACGTCGTAGGCGGCGATGGTGGGCGGCACCGGCTTCTGCTTCACCTTCAAGGGGCCGCTCAAGGGACCGTTGTGCTTGACCGTCCCCTCGAGCGTCTCCCAGGTCAGGTTGAGACCGTCGAACTCGGCGTAGCGCCGTTCCAGCCGGGTCAGGATGCGGAAGGTCTGGTCGTTATGGTCGAAGCCCCCATAGGGGAGCATCTCCTCGTGCAGCACGTCCTCGCCGGCATGGCCGAAGCAGGTGTGTCCGAGGTCGTGGGCTAGCGCCAGGGCCTCCGCGAGGTCTTCGTCCAGACCCAGCGAACGCGCGATCGAACGGGCAATCTGGGCGACCTCGAGCGAATGGGTCAGCCGCGTGCGGAAATGATCGCCCTCGTGCTCGATGAAGACCTGGGTCTTGTGCTTGAGCCGGCGGAAGGCGACGGAATGGATGATCCGGTCGCGGTCGCGCTGGAACTCGCTGCGCTCGGCCGGGGCCGGCTCCGAGTGCCGGCGGCCGCGCGAGGCGGCCGGATTGCAGGCATAGGGCGCGAGCGCCATGGCGGGCGGACCCTACAAGCCGTAGGGGCTTGGGAAAAGTGACAAATTGACATTCCTCCCGCGCCACCTACATGGTTAGGACGTTCTTCGAGGGGTTCTTCCCGCATGGCCGATACATCCGTCGCCGAAGGTCGCACCTTCACCGTCACCGACAGCGCCGCCAAGCGCGTCACCGAGCTCCTGCGCCAGGAGAACGCGACACCGGGCACGCGGCTTCGCCTGGCGGTCTCGGGCGGCGGCTGCTCGGGCTTCCAGTACGGCTTCAGCTTCGACGACCAGACCACCGGCGACGACCGCCTGTTCAGGAACGGCGAGGTCGAGGTGGTGATCGACGAGACCTCGCTCGACCTGCTTGCCGGATCCGAGCTCGATTGGGTCGAGGACATGGTGGGCTCGTCCTTCCAGGTGAAGAACCCGAACGCGTCTTCGGGTTGCGGCTGCGGCAAGTCCTTCTCGATTTAACGGCGCTGCCGTAGGCTCCGGCCCTCTCGTGGACGGAGCCTGATATGCCCACCCAGAAATCCAAGGCGAAGCTCTTCCGGTCGTTGCACGTGCCGGGAACGCCGCTGATCCTTTTCAACGCATGGGATGCCGGATCGGCGAAGGCGGTTGCCGCGGGCGGCGCCAAGGCGATCGCGACCGGAAGCTGGTCGGTCGCCAAGGCGAACGGCTTCGACGACGGCGAGGACCTGCCGCTCGATCTCGCGATCGCGAACCTCGCGCGCATCTGCAAGGCAACGGAGCTCCCTGTCACGATCGATCTCGAAAGCGGCTACGGCAAGCTGCCGAAGGACGTGGCGAAGACCGTCCGGCGGTCGATCGCCGCCGGCGCCATCGGCTGCAATCTCGAAGACAGCTTCCCGTCGACCGGCAAGCTGCGGAAGCCCGCCGACCAGGCCAAGCGGATCCAGGCGGTGCGCAAGGCGGCGGACGCTTCCGGCGTCGCCTACTTCATCAATGGCCGGACGGACGTCTTCTTCCAGAAGAAGGAGCATGATGCGGCGATGGTTTCGGCGGCGCTCGAACGCGCGCGCCTCTATGCCGACGCCGGCGCCGACGGACTGTTCGTGCCGGGCCTGATCGACGAGAAGCTGATCGCCAAGGTTTGCGAAGCCTCGCCCCTGCCCGTCAACATCATGGTGAGCCAGGGCACGCCGGCATTCGCCGTGCTGGCGAAGTGCGGTGTCGCCCGGATCAGCCATGGGCCGCGCCCCTATCTTCTGGCGATGAAGGCGCTCGAAGAGGCGGCACGCGCCGCGCGCCTCTGAGGTAGTCTCCTCGCCCATGAAGATCGCCACCTGGAACGTCAACTCGGTCAAGGCGCGCGCCGCCCATCTCACGCGATGGCTGGCCGCGTTCAAGCCCGACAT